>DATJTV010000373.1:0-4361 GCA_035503055.1 Acetobacteraceae bacterium | reverse complement strand
TCGCTTTCGCGGGACAGCCCGCCCTCGTCGGCTGGGGTGGGGCGACCTCGCCCGAGCCCGCGTACAATCAGGACAAGAACTACATCTTCCTCAACGCGGCCACCAACGGCGTCTTCACCTCGGCGCCCATGGAATCCGCCGCCTCCGTAACAACCTACGACCCGCGCCACCAGGGCCGCGCCCCGGCATGGTCGCCGGACGGCAGGACGATCGCCTTCGAATCCAATCGGTCCGGCAACGGCTATGCGATCTACCTCTGCGATCTTCCAACCGGCGCGATCGTGCGGGTCACCCATCCGAGCCTCGGCGGCCAGCACGCCAAGTTCTTTCCCACCGGCACTCGGCTCATTCTCTGCATCCGCCATCCCGGCGGCAGCCCGGTGACGATGGGCATCGCCTGGGTGGACATATCCGCGCTCCTGAAGTCGTAAGCTGGCGCGCGGCGAATCGCCCACTACCCGGCGGCGTCGGCCGGCAGCAGGGGCATCGGAACGCCCTCGTAATCGACTACCGTCATCATTCCCGCCGCAAGGTGCCAGAGATTGTGGCAATGGAACGCCCATCGCCCGGGATTGTCCGTATCGAAGGCGATCGTCACGGTCTTGAGCGGCGGAACGAGCACCGTGTCCCGCACCGCCCCCTCGAACCGCGCCCCGTCCACTCCAACCACCTGGAAGCGGTGGCCGTGGAGATGCATCGGATGCGACATCATCGTCTTGTTCTGCATCACGAACTCCACGCGCTTGCCGGCCGCGACCATGATCGGCGTGATCTTCGGATACACCTGGTCGTCCATCATCCACACATAGGCCGCTATATCGCCGGTCAGCTTCACCTCGCGCGTGATATCGGCCGCCCGCACCACAAGCGGCTCGGCCGCGGCAAGGGATCGCTCGAAAGCGAAACCAACCGGCGGCGAGTCCTGCGCCGCGCGCAGTGGAATCCGCGCAATCGCCGCACCCGAAGTCGCCAGCACGATGCCGCTGCGGTCGGCCTTGCCTTCGACCTGGGCAAGGATCGGGTAGGCGCCCGCGCCGCTCGGCAGCTCGATCAGGATGTCCGCCCGCTGCGCGATCGCAAGCGGCAGCGCGTCGAGCGCCACCGGCCTGGTCGCGGTGCCGTCCACCGCGATCAGCGTCCCGCGCAGCCCGCCCAGGCTGATCCAGTAGTTCGTCGCCGCACTGCCGTTGATGAGCCGCAGCCGCACTCGCCCGCCGCGTTCCACCCGAATCACCGCGGGGTCCGCGAGCGTGCGGTCGTTGGCAAGGAACGCATCATAGTCCACGTCGTTGAGATCCGGCTTCGCCCCCGCCCCCTTCGTGCCGGACATTCCTGCGCCGGACGTCATGGCAGCCGGTGTCACGCCGCCCTCCGGCGCCCCCCTGCCGTTCTTGAGCTCGGCAAAAATGTCCTCCGGATTCTCGAAAGTGAAGTCGTGCAGCATCACGACGATTTCCTGCGCCCCCGCGGCCGGCCCGCCCGCCTCGTGGATGATGAGCGGCGCCGAGAGCAGCTCCTGCTCCTGCAAGCCGACATGCGAATGCATCCAGAACGTGCCCGAAAAATCGAGCTTGAAATCGTAGCCTTGCGAGCCGCCTGCTGGGATCGGCGGCGCCGAGACGTACGGCACGCCGTCCTGGACGTAGGGCGGTGTGAGGCCGTGCCAGTGAATGAGCGAGATACGGTCTAGATTGTTGCGGACATCGACGCGGAAGGGTTGGCTCACGTCGATCGAGATGCCCTGCGTCCCGTCCGCCTGGAGGATGCCGAACACGGAGGCGGCCTTGCCGTTCACCTCGATGATGCGCCGATCGAGCGTGAGCGTCACCGGCGCCGCCGCGGGCCCGGCGAACGCGCTCGGCGGCGCAAGCGAGCCCGCGGCAACGGCGGCGGCGGATTTGAGGAAGAAGCGGCGATCCATGGCACTGTCCTCCCCCTATGGAGCCCGGCGGCGCGGCTTCCGTGCGAGAGGCCTGGCGCCGGCAGTGGCCGATCATTGCACGCCCCGCACGGCCCCGTCACGCCCCGCGGCGCGCTCACCCCTCGCTCGCCCCGCGCCGTCCCTTCTTGATCTCGGCCCGACGCGCTTTCTCTGCAAGCCGCCGCTCCCGCTCTCCCCGCGAGGGAAGCGTTTCTCGCCGCTGCACCTTACGCTCCGCCGCGGCGCGGATCAGCGCCACCAGCCGCGCCACCGCGTCCTCCCGGTTGCGCTCCTGCGAGCGGAACCGCCGCGCCGTCAGCACGATCACGCCCTCCCGCGTCAAGCGCGCCCCGGCGAGCGCCTGCAACCGCGCCCTCACTTCCTCGGGCAGCGAGGGCGAGCTCCGCGCGTCGAAGCGAAGCTGCGCCGCCGTCGCCACTTTGTTGACGTTCTGCCCGCCCGGCCCCGAGCCCAGAATGAAGCTGACCGAGATCTCCCGCTCGTCGATGGAGAGGGTCGGCGTGATCGGAACACGCATGGAAGCGTGGCCCCTACGCCGCCTCCGCCCGCTCCGCGATCCGCGCAAGCTCGCCGAGCAGCGCCCGCGCCGCCTTGAGCCGCTCCGCCGGCTCCAACTCGCGCGCGAGCGCGATCTTGTGGTCCGGCCTCAGCCTTATCCCGGCGCGCTGCGTCGCCAGCCACGCCGCGAGCCCGCCCGGGTTGCGGAAATGATTGCCGCGGAAGCTCAGCACCAGCCCCTTCGGCCCCGCCTCCAGCCGTTCCACGCCCGCCTCGCGGCATGCCCGCTTGAGTGCCACCACCGCCAGCAGATTCTCCACCTCCGCCGGCAGCGGCCCGAACCGGTCCACCAGCTCCGCCGCCATCGCCTCGGACTCGGCATCCGATGCCAGCGTCCCGATCCGCCGATAAAGCCCGAGCCGCACCGGCAGATCCGGCACATACGTCTCCGGGATCAGGACCGGCAGCCCAAGGCTGATGCCCGGCGTCCACTCGCGCTCGGCCCGCCGCTCCTTGCCCTCGCGCCCGCGCACCTCGGCCACCGCGTCCTCGAGCATCTGCTGATAAAGCTCGATCCCCACCTCGCGGATATGGCCGGACTGCTCCGCCCCCAGCAGATTTCCCGCCCCGCGAATGTCGAGATCGTGCGAGGCGAGCGTGAATCCCGCGCCCAGGCTGTCGAGCGTCTGCATCACCGCGAGCCGCTTGCCCGCCGCCGCCGTCAAAATCTGGTTCGGCGGCCAGGTGAAATACGCGTACCCGCGCTGCTTCCCGCGCCCCACTCGCCCGCGCAGCTGGTAGAGCTGGCCGAGCCCGAACTGGTCGGCGCGATGCACCAACAGCGTGTTCACCGCCGGCATGTCGAGCCCGCTCTCGATGATGTTCGTCGAGAGGAGAATATCGAAGTGCCGGTCGCCGAATTCCGTCATCACCTTCTCGAGCGCCGTGGGTGCGAGGCGCCCATGCGCCTCGGCGACGCGCGCCTCCGGCACGATCTCGCGTAAGCGCGCCGCCATCCGCGGCAGATCCTCGATCCGCGGCACCACGCAGAAAATCTGCCCGCCCCGGAACCGCTCGCGCTGGATCGCCTCGTGGATGACGAGCCCGTCGAACGGCATGATGAAGGTGCGCACCGCCAGCCGATCCACCGGCGGCGTCGCGATCAGGCTCATCTCCCGCACACCCGACAAGGCAAGTTGCAGCGTGCGCGGTATGGGCGTCGCCGTCAGCGTCAGCACATGCACTTCCGAGCGCAGGCTCTTCAGCCGCTCCTTGTGCGCCACGCCGAAATGCTGCTCCTCGTCGATCACCAGCAATCCGAGTGCGGCGAAGCTCATCCCCTTCGCGAGCAGCGCGTGCGTGCCGACGACGATATTGATCGCGCCCGACGCAACCCCCGCCCGCACCTCCGCCGCCTCCTTCGCCGAGACCATCCGCGAGAGCTGCGCGATCGTTACCCCCATCCCCGCGAAGCGCGCCGAGAACGTCCGGAAATGCTGGCGGCACAGCAGCGTCGTCGGCACCACCACCGCAACCTGCATCCCCGCCATCGCCGCCACATACGCCGCCCTGAGCGCAACCTCGGTCTTGCCGAACCCGACATCTCCGCAGATCAGCCTATCCATCGGCCGCCCCGACGCGAGGTCCTCCAGCACGTCGGCGATCGCCCGCGCCTGGTCCTCCGTCTCCGCGAACGGAAAGCGCGCGCAGAACTCCTCCCACGTGCCTTCGGGCGGCGCCAGGCTCGGCGCCTCTCGCACCTGCCGCTCCGCCGCAAGCGTGATCAGCTCGCGCGCGATATCGCGGATGCGGTGCTGCATCCGCGCCTTCCGCGTCTGCCATCCCGCGCCGCCGAGCTTGTCGAGCGCCGCCCCGTCCGCCTGCCCGTAGCGCGACAGCAGCTCGATATTCTCCACCGGCA
>DATJTV010000372.1:0-7981 GCA_035503055.1 Acetobacteraceae bacterium | reverse complement strand
GGCGACCGGATCGGCATCACCGTATCCATGCGCCGAGATCAGGCTCGGATTGACGCCCTGCGAAACGATATACTGCATGACGTTGTCGGCCCGCTTTTCCGACAGGATCTGGTTCGAGGTGATGCCCTGCTGCCGCAGGGCAGTCCCGACCGGCTCGTTGTCGGTATAGCCGCTCACATAGAGGTGGTTCTGCTGGGATGGCGCGAGCTTCTCCGCCAACCTGGCGATAATCTGCTTGCCTCGGTCGGACAGCTGCCAGCCGCCGGACGGGAACAGCAGGTCGCTGTTGACGGTGTACGCGATCGCCCCCTGCAGCCGTGTGATCTCGGCTTTGTCGGAGGCGACCTGCTGCTGCAGCTGCTGATTTTGTGTCTTGAGCGCATCGTAGTCGCTTTGAGAAACGCCGCAGGCCGCAAGGGCGAGTGGCGCGACGAGGGGGAGCAGCATGATGCCGCGCATCGGACTTGGTCTCATTTCCTTGGCTTTCCCTGGCTGCCGGTCGTTGCGAACGTTCCCCCCGGTCGCATTGGCGTTGCATGTCCGCATTGATCTGGATCAAATGATCCTCTCGCATCGCGGGCCGGACGCAGGCCCCGACGCGCATCGGCTGGTGCCCCGGCATCGAGCAGTAGTTGATGTGCATGATTTCGACCCGTTCATTGTAGCGCTTGACGTTCGGCCAGCTCGTGGCAATGCACTACACGATCTTGTTCTCCTCCGGCTTCGCCGGCGCGTCGGCCGGGGAACGGCCCTTCAACTCGTCGGGATCAGTCATGTCCGAAGGTCCGCCGCAGCCAGGTCGAGCGCAGCCGCGGTTGCTTGCTCGCAAGGGCGGGGGTTAGAGCGTGATCGCCGAAGGTTGAATCACCGAAGGCGTGAATCACGCGGGAAAACAAAGACCTAGAGCGGGATGCGTGAGCCGAAGCGAACGCATCGCGCTAGAGGAGCTTTTGCTCGAAGGGGTAAGTGTTGAGCGCGAGCGCGCCGGTTTTGGTGACGAGGACCTGGTCTTCGAGCTTGACGCCGAAGGCTTCGCCGTCCTTGCCGGCGTAACATTCGAGACAGAAGACCATGTTTTCGCGGATGACGCGGCTGCCGGGGGAGTCCTCGCGGAGATCCTGGGGATACGGGATCCCGGGGCCTTCGTCCTCGAGGCCGGCCTGGTGGACCATGGAGCCGTAGCGGTTGGCGACGTAGCCGGGAGGAAGCTTGGGCGCGGCGTGGGAGAATTCCTCGAACGTCATGCCGGGCTTCATCATTTCGCGCATTCTGTTCACGCAATCATAGGCGATGCGGTACGCCTCCTTCTGGGCGGGCGTTCCTTCATCGCCGCAGAGGAAGGTGCGCGAGACGTCGAGGACATAGCCTTCATAGCCATTGGCGTCGGTGTCGATGCCGACGAGATCGCCGGGCTGGACGAGCTTGTCGTGCGCCTCCGACATCCAGGGATTGGTGTTGGTGCCCGAGGCGATGAGGCGGGTGAAGAGGAACTCGCCGTGCTGGCGGAGCAGCGTGTCGGAGAGCACGGCGAGCAGCTCGTACTCGCGCACGCCGGGTCGGATCGCGGCCTCGAATTCGGCGAACATCGTATCGGCGATGGCGCCGTTGAGGATCATGAGCTGCACCTCCTCCGGCGTCTTGATCTCGCGGGCGTCCACCGTCGCGGGGCAGGGATCGGTGATGCGGATGCCGAGCTCGGTGAGGGCCTGGAAGCCGAAGCCGTCGAGCTTGTCGACCGCGAGCGGGGCGCCGGCGCAGCCGAGCTCTTCCATCGCGTCCTTGACGGACTGGGCGAAGCGGCGGGCGCGGGCGAGGCCGAGGGTTCCGGCGTACTGCCATGAGATGGCGGGGCGGACGTCGCGGACGAGCTTTTGCGCGACGTGCATCGAGTTCTTGTACTCGAAGAGGATGGGCGCGCGGTCGGCGGCGAGGACGCAGTAGCGGGCGAGCGTGACCGCGGTCCAGACGCCCATGACATCGGTTCCGGTCGCGTATCGGATGTTCGCGGGATTGAAGAAGAGGCAGACGGGGATGTCGTGCGCGCGCATCGCCGCCTGGAGGCGGGCGAGGCGGTTGGCGCGAAGGGCTTGCATGTCGATCTCGCTCAGGTTCGGGACCCGCAGGCGCTGGACGTGGGGGTTGTGGGTGCGGGGCGTCGCGGGGTCGCCGATGGGGGTCATCCTGGGTTCCTTCGGTGTCGGGGGGCGTATCGGAGCGGTGGGGGTGGGGCGGCGCAAGGCGTGGTCACTTGCATGATGAAAGGAAGGGGTGTAGGAGGGTTGCATGATGAAAGCGAGTGGGGTGGAGGGTGCAGCGTAAGAGCTTCGGGAACATGCAGTGCCCGATCGCGCGGAGCCTCGAGCGCGTGGGCGAGTGGTGGAGCATCCTGATCCTGCGCGACGCCCTGCGCGGGCTCACGCGCTTCGACGAATTCCAGAAGAATCTTGGGATTGCGCCGAACATGCTGACGCGGCGACTGAACGGGCTGGTGGCGGCGGGGCTGCTCGAGCGGCGGCGCTACAGCGAGCGGCCGGCGCGGTTCGAGTATGTCCTGACCGAGCGCGGGCGGGACTTCCGGCCGGTGCTGTGGGCGCTGATGGCGTGGGGCAACCGGCATTTCGCGCCCGAGGGGCCGAGCGTGATGCTGGTGGACGAGGAGACGGGGCGGGCGGCGGAGCCGGTGCTGGTCGATCGGGCGAGCGGGGCGGTGATGGCCCCGCCGCGATTCCGCACGGTGGCGGGGCCGGCGGCGGACGAGCGGACCCAGAGGGCGCACGGGGGGCGGGCGCACGGGGGGCGGGCGCACGGCGGGTGGGTGCAGGCGGGGCGGGCGTGAGCGGCGAGGCGGTTGCGCGGGAGATCGCGGTCGGCGCGCGGGCGCGGCGCGTGCGGTGGCGGGGGAGCGTCGCGGCGGCGGCGCTGGTTTTGGTGCTGGGCGGGGCGGGGTGGTACGGGGCTGAGTGGTGGCGCGTCGGGCGGTTCGTCGAGACGACGGACGATGCCTATGTGGGCGGGGACGTGACGCCGATCGCGCCGCATGTCTCGGGGTTCGTCGCGCGGATCCTTGTTGCGGACAATCAGTACGTGCGGGCCGGCGAGACGCTCGTTCTGCTCGATCAGAGGGATTTTGCGGCCGGGGCGGCGCATGCCGCGGCGGTGCTGCGGCAGCGCGAGGCGGGGCTCGCCGATCTCGAGGCGCGGGAGGCGATGCAGCGTTCGGTGATCGCCGAGCAAGCGGCCGGGCTTGCGGGGAAGGAGGCCGATGCGGCGTTCGCGGCCGAGGACGCGGCGCGGTATGGGCGGCTGGCGCGGGCGAATGCGGCGTCGCGGCAGGATGCGGAGAGGGCGGAGGCGGGAACGCGGGCGGCCGAAGATGTGGTTGCGGCGGCGCGGGCGGGGCTCGCGGCGGCGCGGGGCGAATTTGCGGTGCTTCAGAGCGAGGTCGGGGCGGCGAAGGCCGCGATTGCGGCGGCGGGGGCGGAGCTGAGGCAGGCGCGGCTCGATTTGGGGTACACGCGGATTGAAGCGCCGATCGCGGGCTATGTCGGCGACCGCTATGCCGAGGTGGGCGCCTATGTCACGGCGGGGACCGATCTGCTTTCGATCGTGCCCGCGCGCGGGCTTTGGGTGGATGCGAACTTCAAGGAGGACCAGCTCGCGAGGATGAAGCCGGGCGATCGGGCAACGATCGTCGCGGATGTTTTGCCGGGGCGGGTTTTTCGCGGGCATGTGCTGAGCCTGGCGCCGGCGACGGGCGCGGTGTTCAGCGTGATTCCGGCGCAGAACGCGACTGGGAACTTCACGAAGATCGTCCAGCGCGTGCCGGTGCGGATCGGCTTCGATGGCGCGGGCGGGGTGCTGGGGCTGCTGCGGCCCGGGCTTTCGACGAATGTGAGCGTGGCGACGCGGAGCGGGGTGGATCCGTGAGCGAGGAGGCGCCGCTTACCGTCGGGAAGGTGCTGCCGTTCGCGGTGATGTGCGTGGGCATGTTCGTGGCCCTGCTCGACATCCAGATCGTTGCCTCGTCGCTGCAGGATATCGGCGGCGGGCTTTCGGCGGCGCAGGACCAGATCGGCTGGGTGCAGACGGCCTATCTGATCGCCGAGATCACCGTGATCCCGCTTTCGGGGTGGCTCACGCGGGCGTTTTCGACGCGGTGGCTGTTCGCGGGCTCCGCGCTCGGCTTCACGCTCGCCAGCATGCTTTGCGGGCTGGCGTGGAACATGCAGAGCATGATTTTGTTCCGGGCGATGCAGGGGCTCTTGGGCGCCTCGATGATCCCGACCGTGTTCACCTCGTCCTTTCATTATTTCGAAGGGACACGGCGGATCTACGCGGCGGCGGTGATCGGGACCATCGCCTCGATCGCGCCCTCGCTCGGGCCGGTGATCGGTGGCTGGATCACCGATGCGGCGAGCTGGCATTGGCTTTTCTATGTCAATGTCGTGCCGGGCTTGGCGGTGGCGGGGCTGGTGGCGCTGCTGGTCGATATCGACGAGCCCGAGCTTTCGCTGCTGCGGGGGGCGGATTATCCGGGCATCGTGCTGATGGCGGTCGCACTCGGCACGCTCGAATATGTGCTGGAGGAGGGCGCGCGGTGGAACTGGTTCGGCGATACGACGATCCGGGCGTGCGCGGCGATCGCGGCGGTTTCGGGGGTGCTGTTCGTCGCGAGGAGCCTCACGTTCCACAACCCGGTCGTCGATCTGCGCGCGCTCGGCAACCGTAACTTCACGATCGGCTGCATCCTTTCGTTCGTGACCGGGATCGGCATCTTCTCGACGATCTATCTGACGCCGCTTTTTCTCGGCTATGTGCGGGGCTTTTCGGCGTGGCAGACCGGGCTTGCGGTTTTTCCGGCGGGGATTGCGGCGGTGGTCGGCGTGCCGGTTTATGTCACGCTCGGGCGGTGGATCGATCTCCGCTGGCTGATGATGTTCGGGCTCGTCTCGTTCGGGCTTGCGATGTGGTGCTACAGCTTCATCACCCATGAGTGGGGCGGGGCGCAGCTTCTGCTGCCGCAGATTTTGCGCGGGTTTCCGCAGGTGTTCGCGGTGGCGCCGAGCGTGACGCTGGGATTGGGCAGCTTGCCCCCGGCGCGGCTCAAATATGCGAGCGGGCTCTTCAACATGATGCGCAATCTTGGGGGCGCGGTCGGGATCGCGGTATGCGGGGCGGTGCTGAACGATGAGACCAACCGGCACTTCCTCGATATCGCCTCGAGGCTGACGCCGGCGAACGGGGCGATGGAGCATCTGCTGGCGGGGCTTGGGGCGCGGCTGGCGGTGGTGCTCGGCTCGGCGCATGCGGGCGAGGCGGCGGCACTGGCGGAGCTGCATGCGCTGGCCTATCGCGAGGCCGCGACGATGGCCTATGCAGACGCGTTTCGCGCGATCATGCTGGCCTTCGTGGTTGCCACGCCGCTCGTGCTGTTGATGCGCAAGGTGGTGCCGGTGAGGGCGAAGGCCGCACATTGAGCCGGGGATCGAGGGGAATGGATATGTCGGGGACCGATGAAGTCGTCATCGCTGCTGCCGTGCGGACGCCGCTTGGAGGGTTTCTCGGCGAATTGTCCGGGCTTTCGGCCCATGCGCTGGGCGCGCACGTGATCCGCGCGGCGACCGAGCGGGCGAGCGTGGCGGCGGAGCGGGTGGAAGAGGTGATCATGGGCTGCGTGCTGCCGGCCGGGCAGGGCCAGGCGCCGGCGCGGCAGGCGGCGCGGGCGGCGGGGCTGCCGGACGCGACGGGGGCGACGACGATCAACAAGGTGTGCGGATCGGGGATGAAGGCGGTGATGCTGGCGCGCGACATCCTCGCGGCGGGCTCGGCCGAGATCATTGTCGCGGGCGGGATGGAGTCGATGACGAACGCGCCCTATCTGCTGACGAAGGCGCGCGGGGGCTATCGCTACGGCCATGACCGGGTGCTCGATCACCTCGCACTCGACGGGCTCGAGGATGCGTACGAGCCGGGGCGCTCGATGGGCGAGTTCGGCGAGGCGGCGGCCGAGGCGTTTCAGTTCTCGCGCGCGGACCAGGACGAGTACGCGATAGAATCACTGACGCGCGCGCAGGCGGCGATCGCGGAGGGCGGCTTCACCGACGAGATCGCGGTGATCGAGGCGCCGGCTAAGGGCAAGGCGGTGCGGGTCGAGCACGACGAGCATCCGCGGCGGGTTTCGGTTGAGAAGATCCCCGCACTCAAGCCGGCTTTTCGGGAGGGGGGCACGATCACGGCGGCGAGCTCGTCGTCCAACGCCGATGGCGCGGCGGCGCTCGTGCTGACGCGGCGGGCGATCGCGGAGCGGGAGGGGATGCCGGTCCTCGCGGTGATTCGCGGGCAGGCGACGCATTCGCAGGAGCCGGCGTGGTACACGACGGCGCCGATTCCGGCAATCCGCAAGCTGATGGCGAAGACGGGGTGGAAGATCGAGGATGTCGATCTCTTCGAGATCAACGAGGCCTTTGCGGTGGTGGCGATGGCGGCGGCGCGGGATCTCAATATTCCGCGCGAGCGGCTGAACGTGCATGGCGGGGCCTGCGCGCTCGGCCATCCGATTGGTGCGACGGGCGCGCGGATCATCGTGACGCTGCTGCATGCGCTGAGGCGACATGGCGGGCGGCGGGGCGTGGCGGCGCTCTGCATCGGCGGCGGCGAGGCGACCGCCGTCGCGATCGAGCTTTGCTGAGGGCGCCGGTGTCCGCGGGCTCGGGTGGGCGCGTGAGCCGCAAGCGCGCGATCGTTGTCGGCGTGGGCGCCGAGGCCGGGCTCGGCGGGGCGCTCTGCCGGCGGTTCGCGCAAGAGGGCTATCACGTCCTCGTTGCGGGGCGGACGGCGGAGAAGATCGAGAAGGTGGCAAGCGGGATTGCGGCGGCGGGCGGCAGCGCCGAGGCGGCGCTCGCCGATGCGACGCGCGAGGAGGACGTCGTCCGGCTGTTCGATCGCGCCATGGCGCCGCCGGAGGGCGCCGATGCGCTCGACCTCGTCGTCTACAATGCGGGGAACAATCGGCGGATGGATTTTCGCGAGCTGCCGGCAAGCGCGTTCGAGGAGATCTGGCGTGTCGGCTGCTTCGGCGGCTTCCTGGTCGGGCGCGAGGCGGCGCGGCGGCTGGTGCCGCTCGGGCGCGGGACGGTGATTTTCACCGGCGCCTCGGCGAGCCTGCGCGGGCGGCCCGGTTTTGCGCAGTTCGCGGCGGCGAAGGCGGGGCTTCGCATGATCGCCCAGAGCATGGCGCGCGAATATGGGCCGGCGGGGCTGCATGTCGCGCATGTCGTGATCGACGGAGGGATCGATGGCGAGCGGCTGCGCACGCGGTGGCCCGAGGCTGCGAGGGAGCGCGGCGAGGACGGGCTGCTCGGGATCGACGCGATCGCCGATGCTTATTGGGGGATTCATCGGCAGGCACGATCCGCGTGGTCCCACGAGATCGATCTGAGGCCGTTCCGGGAACCGTTCTGACGCACGGTTGGCGGGATTCGTTTCGGGAAAAGGAAAGCGGGATGCGGCTCTTGGTGGTGGGCGCCGGGGCGACCGGCGGATATTTCGGCGGGCGGCTCGCGGAGGCGGGGCGCGATGTGACGTTTCTGGTGAGGACGCGGCGGGCGGAGCAGCTGAGCGCGGAGGGATTGCGGATCGTGAGCCCGCACGGCGATGTCGCGCTCGCCCCGAAGCTGGTGACGGCGGGCGGGATCGCGGGCGCGTACGACGCGGTGCTGCTGACGGTGAAGGGGTTCGCGCTCGAGGCGGCGCTCGAGGACATGGCGTCCGCGGTGGGGCCGGAGACGATGATCCTGCCGGTGCTCAACGGGATGCGGCATATGGATGTGCTGGCGGCGCGGTTCGGGGCGCGGGCGGTGGTGGGCTGCGTCTGCAAGGTGGCGACGACGATCGATGCCGAGGGGCGGATCGTGCAGCTCGCGAAGTTCCAGGAGCTGGCTTACGGCGAGATGGACGGGGCGAGATCGGCGCGGACGGAGGC
>DATJTV010000371.1:0-3279 GCA_035503055.1 Acetobacteraceae bacterium | reverse complement strand
ATCCTCGACATGGTGGACGTCGATTCGGACAAATTTGCCGCCTATGCCGGTCAGGCAAGACTTCCGATGCGTCTTCTGTGGTCGCGGGAGGCGTCCACGCTGCTCGACTTCGAGCAGCGTGCCGTGCGGCATTTCGATCGCACGCTTTTCGTCTCTCCGGCGGAGGAAGCGCGGTTCCTGGCGCTCGCCCCGGAATGCGCCGGCCGGACCGCATGGGTCGAGAACGGTGTCGATCTGGACTATTTTTCTCCCCGACACGCCTTTGCCTCCCCGATCGCCGATGAAGGACCCGCCATCGTGTTCACCGGCACGATGGACTACAAGCCGAATATCGACGCGGTGCTGTGGTTCGCAGACGCGGTCCTGCCGCTGCTCGCCGGGCGGCGGCCAAGGCCCGCCTTCTACATCGTGGGCGCCGACCCGGCAGCAGCGGTGCGGGAACTCGGCCGGCACTCGGGGATCTGCGTCACGGGGCGGGTTGCCGATACGCGGCCCTTCCTTGCGCATGCGGCGGTCGCAGTGGCGCCGCTCCGGATCGGCCGCGGCATCCAGAACAAGGTGCTCGAGGCGATGGCGATGGGCCGGCCGGTCGTCGCCTCGCCGGCCGCGGTGGAGGGAATCCGGGCTCAGCCCGGCCGGGATCTCCTGGTCGCGGGCGAGCCCGCGGAAACCGCGCGCCTCGTCGCGCAGGTGCTCGATGGCGCCCATCCCGGACTCGGGGCCGCGGCGCGCCGGGCGGTCGTCCGCCAGCATGACTGGGGCGCGACGCTGGCGCGGCTCGACCAGATAATGGACGGCCTGCGGCCCGGCATTGCCGCGCCGGTCGGCACCACCGCATGAGCGCGGCCACGCCGCTCGCTCGGGCATGGCCGGCACTGATCGGCGGATTGATGGTTTTCGGCGCCGTCTTCGAACCGGAGGTTCGCGCGGCGGTCGGGGTTTGGATGAGCTCGACCGCGTACAACCACTGCTTTCTGATCCTCCCGATAGCCGCCTGGCTGGCCTGGCAGCGTCGCGCGATGCTGTCCGACCTCCCGCTCCGCCCGACTATCGTGCCTCTGCCCGTTGGGCTTCTCCTCGGCGCGATCTGGTTTTTGGCCGATCGGCTCGGGGTCATGGAAGGACGGCAGTTGGCGGCCGTCGCCTTCGTCCAGTTGCTGTTCCTCTCGGTGCTGGGCTGGAGGATCTACCGGGTGCTTGCGGCACCGCTTCTCTACCTCTTCTTCCTGGTACCGTTCGGCGGCTTCCTGGTGCCGCTCCTGCAATCCTTTTCGACCCATTTCGTCGTGCATGGGCTGGACCTGCTTGGCATCCCCAATTTCAATGACGGGAATGCCATCGAGATTCCGGAAGGGACCTTCTACATCGCCACCGCCTGCGCCGGCCTCCGTTTTCTGATCGCCGCCATCGCCTTCAGCGTTTTCTATTCCTGCGTCATCTACCGAAGCCCGTCTCGTCGTCTTCTCTTCATCGCCGTCTCTCTCTTCGTTCCGGTGCTCGCCAACGGGATCCGCTGCCTTGGGATCGTCTGGCTCGGCCACGTGCTCGGCAGCGCCAGCGCGGCGGCGACCGACCACGTGCTCTATGGATATCTTTTCTTTTCCCTCGTTCTTTTCCTCCTGATCCTGCTCGGCCTGATATTTCGAGAAGATCTCTCGCCCCGCCTGCCGCCGTCGCCGCCAGTTGTCTCTGCCGCCCATCAGCCTGTAGGGCGACCGCGCTGCTTCGTCCCGGCCATTGTGGTGGTCATTCTGGCGGCCCTCTTTCCCTTGCTCACGGTCGGGATCAACAGGGCAGCGGCGGCAACGCGCCTCGCGGCCCCGGTCCTGCTTCCCCACTGCGTCCCCTTGCCGGACGAGGGGCCGCCGGCGCTGGCGGGCGCGGGCGGACTCGTCAGGCGCTTCGCCTGCGAGGATAGCGCAATGACGATCACGCTTGCGGCCTTTCCGCCCCGCAGCGATCCGAGGCTGGTGTTCGATACCGAGCGCGCGCTCTCGGGCCAGAACATAGCGGAATCCGAAACGCGGACCCTGACCATTCCCGGCGCCATACCTGCGAGCTGGCAATTGGTTATCGGCGGAACACCGCCAAGAGTCACTGCGAACGCCGTCTGGATTGACGCCAAGCCGGTGCCAGGCGGTCTCCGTGCACGATGGCACCAGGCGCTGAACAGCCTGTTCGGCGGGCGGTACCCCCCGCTCGTCGTGACGCTCCGGGCGGCCGGTTCTCCGCCCGAGGCCGAACAGCGGCTTGCCGCGTTTCTGGCCTCAGGAACGATCGGCCCCGCGGTTATGAAATATATCGAGACGGGGGCCTTTTCCCGCTAAAGCAAGCTTCCGTGCCGATTTTCCGGCCGGAGCAGACGCGGTGCGCCAATACCGTGAATAGCCTCGATCGGGGGAACCGGAGCAGCACCAGCACGGATGGAGGCACAAGCGGCACCCAATTTTGCCGAACTTCGCGAGGAAGAAGCTCCGCGAGGCGGGCGCGCGAGGGAGTCTTGGAGGCATGCGGAGCGAAGAAAAGGGGCGGGCAGGGCCGCAGGGGGAGCTGGCCCTCAGGACGATTGCCATGCCCGCGAACACCAACCCCTCGGGCGATATCTTCGGCGGCTGGATTATGTCCCTGATGGACCTCGCGGCGGGCCTGGCGGCGAGGGAGTACGCCAACGGCCGCGTGGTGACGGCGGCCGTTTCAAACCTCTCGTTCCTCGCGCCGGTGAAGGTGGGGGACGCGGTATGCTGCTATGCGCAGATCATTCGCACCGGGCGCAGCTCGATGGTGTTCGGCATCGAGACATGGACATTACCGCACTTGATGCATGGGGAGCGGCTGAAGGTCACCCAGGCCGAATTCACGATGGTCGCTGTGGACGAGAACGGACGGCCGCGCGCGCTCGCATAGAGCGTGATCGCCGGAGGTGGAATCGGAGCACCCCGCGAACTCGTTCGCGGGGACCCCGGCACCGAAGGCGTGAATCACGCGAGAAAACAAAGAGCTGGAGGGGGATTGGTGAGCACGAGCGAACCTGTCTCGCTCTAGACGCGCGGAACTTCGCCAATCGCAGAGCAACCTGGAAACATCGCCTCTCTCCCATATCTGGTTAAGCGGCGCGGTACCGGCCGCGGCCGCAGGCACGGGCGATCCATGTCACCGCTTCGGTAACGAAGTCGTGGCATTTTTGAGCCATTGGCGAAGCGACGGCGTAGGACAGGGATGCGCACACAAAAGAGCAAGCTGGTCGAGACCGTGTTCGTACTCGTCGTCTTCGCGACGTTC
>DATJTV010000370.1:0-5630 GCA_035503055.1 Acetobacteraceae bacterium | reverse complement strand
TTGGTGATGGGGATGCCCTTGGCGTAGAGCGCATCGGCGTCGCGCGCGGCGGCGATGAACTCCTGCGCGGTGGCGCCCGGCGCCTCGACGATCTCGGCGTCGATGCGCGAGAGCGCCTCCATCTCGTAGCCGTAGCCGCCGCCGGCGACCGTGAAGCTCGCCCCGACCGGGGTCACCACCTTGAACCGTGCCACGCGTCCGTCTCCTCGGTTGGCCAGGGGATATAGTATGGGGACATAGTATTCGGCGGATGGGCCATCGAACAGGCCTACCCCTTGGGCGGGCGGGCGCGGACTGCCTTCTCGTTCACCTCGATCCCCCAGCCGGGCCGGTTGGGGACGACGAGCGCGCCGTTCTCGGTCACCGGCGGATCGATGAAGAATTCATCGCGCCAGGCGACGCTGTCGACGTCGATCTCCATGATGCGGAAGTTGGGCACCGCGGCGGAGAAATGCGCGCTCATCATCGTGCAGAGATGGCCGTAGAAATTGTGGGGTGCGACGTTCACCTCATAGGCTTCGGCCATCGCCGCGATCTTCACCGATTCGGCGAGCCCGTTCCACGGCACGTCGACGATCGCGACATCCATCGCGTAGGTCTCGAAATAGCGCTTGAACTCGCGCCGCGAGGTGAGAACTTCGCAGGAAGCGATGGGGCAGGGGGCGGAGCGGCGGATGAGGGCGAGCGAGTCGGGATCGTAGGTGTCGAGCTCGAGCCAGGAGAGCGCGAAGGGTGCGACTTCGTCGGCGACACGGCGGAAGCCCTCCGTCTTGAAGTGGAAATTGATGTCGAGGTGAAGGCCCGCCTCGGGACCGATCGCGTCGCGGAAGCATTTGAGCTGGCGGCGCATGGCTTCGAGCACGGTTGCGTCCCAATTGAGCTCGGGGAAGCCCGGGGAGCGGCCGAAGCCCGGATTGAAGCTGGTGAAGCCGTCCTTGCCGGGGAGCAGGATGTTGGTCTTAAGCGCGCGGAAGCCGCGGCGCTTCACCTCCTCGCCGAGGCGGGAGATGTCGTCGTAGGTCTTGAGCGGTGGAGCGCCGACGAGATCGGCGTTGCGCGCGCGATAGGTGCCGCAATGGGACCAGTAGAGCGGGATGCGCGTGCGGATGGCGCCGCCGAAGAGATCGTACATCGGCACGCCGAGCGCTTTCGCCTTGATGTCGAGCAGCGCATTCTCGACCGCGGCGATCGCGAGATGATTGAGCCCGGCGCGTGCCGGCGTGACCTTGGTGTAGAGGGTGGTGGTGATAAGGCCGATGCGGCGCGGGTCCTCGCCGATGATGGTCTGGGCGAGGGCGGCGATCACGCCGCCGAGGCCGGCGGTGCCGAAGCCCTCGCTGAACTCGGACCAGCCGATGATGCCATCCGCGGTCGCGATCTTGAGGAAGGAGAAATTCCGCCAGCCCGCATCGCAATGCAGCGTCTCGACGTGGGTGATCTTCATTCCGTCGCTCCCTCGGCTTCGATTATGCGGAGCACAAGCGGATCGCCATCGCAAGGCGGGCGGGTGCGAGGCTTGATTGCCCGGCCCGCATGGCGGAATGTCGGCGCCGGTCGGTCGCGGGTGAGGAGGGTGGTCGTTGGCAAGGCTGGAAGGGCGCATCGCGTGGGTCACCGGCGCGGGGTCCGGCATCGGCGAGGCGGCCGCGCTGGCGCTCGCCGCGGAGGGGGCGCGGATCGTTCTCACCGGGCGGCGGAAGGCGCCGCTCGAGGCGCTCGCCGGGCGGATCAAGGAAGCGAAGGGCGAGGCGCATGTCGAGCCGGGCGATCTGAGAGAGGCCGCCACGGCCGAGCGCATCGGGGCCGCCATCGGCGAACGGTTCGGGCGCCTCGACATCCTCGTCAACAACGCCGGCGGCAACATCCTCGAGCGGGACTGGAAGCGGCTCACGCCCGCCGGGATCGACGAGGTGATCGGCGCCAACCTCTCGCAGGCCTTCTATTGCGCGAGGGTGGTCCTTCCTTTCATGCGCGCGCGGAAGGACGGCGTTCTGATCCACACCGCCTCGTTCGCCGGGCGGTTCGTCCACCCGCTGAGCGGCTCGGCCTACAGCGCCGCCAAGCACGGCGTGGTGGCGATGAGCTACAGCATCAACATGGAAGAGTGCGTGAACGGCATTCGCTCGACCGCGATCTGCCCGGGCGAGGTCGCGACGCCGATTTTGGACAAGCGCCCGGTGCCGGTGAGCGCGGAGGATCGCGCGCGCATGCTCCAGCCGGAGGATTGCGGCGCGCTGATCCGCTATGTCGCCTGCCTGCCGCCGCATGTCTGCATCAACGAGGTGGTGATCACGCCCACCTGGAATCGCGGCTACGTCGCGATGCTTCCGCGCGGCTAGGTTTCTTTTCTTTTCCACCTGCACGAACGGACACGCACGATGGCGGCCAACCGCAAGAAGGTATTGCTACCCCAGAACATGGCCCGCGCGGGCTGGGATCTCATCGCGACGCGCGACGATGTCGAGGCGATTTCCTATCCGCCGACGCTCCCGGCTTCGGACTTCCACCGCTTCCTCGGCGAGGCGCACGGCATCGCCCTCTCCTATACGCCCTATCACGCGCCCGAGCTGGCCGCCTCGCCGGCGATCGAGGTCGTGGCGCGCATCGGGGTCGGCTACGATTCGGTGGGCGTCGCGGCGCTGACGGCGCGGCGCGTGCCGCTTTTGATCGCCGGCACCGCCAATTCGGTGAGCGTTGCCGAGCACGCGCTCTTCATGATGCTCCAGCTCGCCAAGCGCGCCGCGGTGCTCGACCCGCTGGTGCGCGCGGGACGCTGGCACGAGCGCTACGCCGACATGCCGGTGGACCTCGCCGGGCGCACGGTGCTCGTCATCGGCTTCGGCCGCATCGGCACGCGCATTGCGGCGCGCTGCCGCGCGATGGACATGAGCGTGCTGGTCTATGACCCGTACGTGCCGCAGGAAGCGATCGAGGCGGCCGGATGCGAGCCCGTCTCCGACCTCGACGCCGCGCTGCCGCGCGCGGACTTCCTCACCGTCCATTGCCCGAAGACCGCCGAGACCGCGGGAATGATCGACGCGCGCCGGCTTGCTTTGCTGCGGCCGAGCGCGTTCCTCGTCAACACCGCGCGCGGGGGCATCGTGGACGAAGCGGCGCTGGCGGCGGCGCTTGCGGAAAAGCTTCTGGCGGGCGCCGGCGTGGATGTGTTCGCGACCGAGCCGGTGAGGGAGGACAATCCGCTGTTGAAGCTTTCCTCGGTGATCGTCTCGCCGCACATGGCGGGCGTCACCAGCGAATCGACCGCACGCATGGCGGTCGCGGCGGTCGGGAATATCCTGAGCGTCTTCGACGGCAAGCCCAACCGCGAGAACGTGGTGAACAAGGAAGTGCTCGACTGAGGCTCGCGCTCGCGGTCAGACCCGCTGGGCGAGGACCGCGAGGAGGGTGAAGAGCCGTCGGGCCGTTTCGAGGTCGATCGCGACCTTGCCCTTGAGGCGTTCGGCGAGGAGGGCTGCGGCTTCGTTGTGCAGGCCGCGGCGGCCCATGTCGATCGCCTGCAGGCGGGCTTCGCGTCCTTCCTGGACGGCTTTGACGTAGCTCTCCACGAGCAGGTGGTAGTCCTTGATGAGGCGGTGGAAGGGGCCGAGGGCGAGGAGGTGGGCGGCGAGCGGGCGCGAGTCGAGGTCGCGGATGTCGAGGAGGAGGCGCCCGTTCTCGATCGAGAGGCGGAGCTCGTAGGGGCCGGGCGGGGCGCCGGCGGGCTCGAAGCGGTTCTCGCGGGCGAGGTCGGCGATGGCCTGGGCGCGGTCTGCCTCGAGCTCGGGGGAGAGGCCGGTCGGGGTCTCGGCGCCGAGGACGATGCGCGCAAGCGAGGGGCGCGGCGCCGCGGGAGCGTCGATGCCGGTGCTGCGTTGCCGGGCCGCTGCCATCCTCGGTGAGTCTGGCGCCTTTTCGCGCCCGCAGCAAGCTTGCCTCGGGGTGGCCGGGGATGTAAGCGTTTGGATGTAAGCCTTTACATGAGCCTGCGCGGAGGAGACGCTGGGAGCAGGATCGTCCGTTCGCGCCGCCACCGTCGCCCGGCAGGCGACCGTCGCCCGGCAGGCGACCGTCGCCTGTGTCGGGATTGCGGTGCTCGACCGGATTTTCGTGGTCGATCGGCTGCCGGTGGGGCCCGGGAAATTTTTCGCGGGCGAGATGCGCGAGGTGGGCGGCGGGCCGGCTGCCTCGGCCGCTGTGGCGGTGGCGCGGCTGGGCGGGGCCGCTTCGCTGCATGCCAGGGTGGGCGCGGACGCGGCGGGCGAGGCGATCGTGGCCGAGCTGGCGGCGCGCGGCGTGGACACGGCGTTCGTCCGGAGGGTGGAGGGCAGGCGATCGACGGTGGCTTCGATCCTGGTCGAGCCGGGGGGTGAGCGTCTCATCGTGACCTATGCCGATCCGCGCATGCCGGCAGATCCGGGGTGGCTGCCGCGCGAGCGATTGGCGGGGGCCGGAGCGCTGCTGGTCGATGGCCGCTGGCCGGAGGGCGCGGCGGCGGCGCTGGGGGTGGCGGCCGAGCGCGGGCTGCCGTCCGTGCTGGACGCGGATGCGAGCCCCGATCCCGAAGCGGTGCGGAAGCTCGCTTCGCTCGCGACGCATGTGGTTTTCTCCGAGGCCGGGCTCTGCCAGGCGACCGGCATCGCCGAGCCGGAGGCGGCGCTGGGGGCCGCAAGAAAGCTGGCGCCGGGCTGGATTGCCGTGACGCTCGGGGAGCGGGGCGCGCTCAGCCTGGAGGCGGTGGGGATGAGGCGCTGGCCCGCCTTTGCGGTTGCCGCGGTGGATACGGTGGGGGCGGGCGACGTCTTTCATAGCGCACTGGCGCTGGCGCTTGCGGAGCGGCGGACGCTCGCGGAGGCGATGCGTTTTGCCGCCGCCGCGGCGGCGCTCAAATGCACGCGACCGGGCGGGCGGGCGGGCATTCCGGATCGGGCTTCGGTCGAGGCGTTTCTGCTTGGGAGGGGGGAATGAGGGAGCTGACCGGGGGGAAATATTGGGGGATGCGGCGGCTGGCCGGGGCGGGGGGAACGCTGGCGATGCTGGCGACCGACCAGCGGCCGCCGATCATGGCGATGATCCGGGAGCGGACCGGGCGGGCGGCGACGTTCGCCGAGATCGCCGAGGTCAAGCGGATGCTGGTGGCGGCGCTGGGCGGGTCCGCCTCCGCGGTGCTGACCGATCCGGTGTGGGGCTATGCGGCGTCTTTCCCGGAGCTTTCGCCGGGGCGGGGGCTGATCGTGACGCTCGAGGACCACGCATACGAGGAGGGTCCGGGCGGGAGGCGGTCGGCGGCGATCGCGGGGTGGTCGGCGGAGAAGATACGGCGGCTGGGTGCGGACGCGGTGAAGCTGCTCGCCTGGTATCGGCCTGATGCGGCGGCGGAGGTGATCGCCCATCAGCGCGCGTTCGTCGCGGGCGCCCGCGAGGCCTGCCGGGCGGCGGACATCCCTTTCGTGCTGGAGCTCTTGACCTATCCGTTCGCGCGCGAGCGAGGGGCGGGCGCGGAATACGCGAGCGATGCGGGGCGGCGGGCGGAGCTGGTGCTGGGATCGATCCCGCCGTTCGGCGGAGATGGGGTGGATCTCTGGAAGCTCGAATCTCCGGTGGCGGCGGAGAGCCTGCCGGATGCGGACGGG
>DATJTV010000369.1:0-34501 GCA_035503055.1 Acetobacteraceae bacterium | reverse complement strand
GCGGCGGATCGCGGTCACCTCGCAGTTCTGGATGATGTCCACGCCGAGCGCGTCGGCCGCGCGGGCATAGCCCCAGGCGACCGCATCGTGGCGGGCGACGCCGCCGCGCCGCTGGAGCGCCGCGCCGAGCACAGGATAGCGCAGCCCGGCGTCGATCCGGAGCGGCGGGCAGAAGGATTTGGCCTCCTCGGGGCTCAGCCACTCATTGTCGATCCCGTTCAAACGGTTCGCGAAGACATGCCGCTTGCCGACCGCGACCTCGTGGACGCTGTGGGCGAGCATCATCACCCCGCGCTGCGAGAACATCACGTTGTAGTTCAGCGTGCGCGAGAGGCCCTCCCAGAGCTTGAGCGCGTGCTCGTAGATCGCGGCGCTCTCGTCGCGGAGATAGTTCGAGCGGATGATCGTCGTGTTGCGCCCGGTGTTGCCGCCGCCGAGCCAGCCGCGCTCAAGGACGGCGATATTGCGCATTCCGTGCTCGGCGGCAAGGTAGTAGGCGGCGCCGAGCCCGTGCCCGCCGCCGCCGATGATCACCGCGTCATAGGCGGGCTTCGGCTCCGGCGCGCGCCATTGCGCGTGCCAGTCACGATGGCCGCCGATGGCGTGGCGGATAAGAGCGAGGGCGGAGAATCGCTGCATCGGGCGGCGAGGATGCGCTCCCCTCCCCGCCCTGGCGAGAGGGAAAGGCGCCGGAGCCCTTGGACGAAAGCGACACGCCTACCCGGCCATTGCCCCGAGCGCGGCGAGGCGGGCGCGCAGCGCATCGATCTCGCGCCGCAAAAGATCGGTCTCCACCCTCACATAGGCCTCCGCGGCACGGCTTGCGATCTCTTGCAGCGCCTCGCTTTCATCGGCGCTGATATCGGTGCCGGTCACGTGCGCCCCGAAGAGCGCGACCGCGACCGCGCGGTCCGCGTAGCAGGCGACCGGCACGGCGAGACAGGGGGCGGCCTCATCGGCCGGCAGGCCGGGCCGCTCCCATGCTCCGCGCGAGAGGCGGAGAGGGCGGCCGGCGGCCAGGCTCCGGAGCGGCGGGCCGTCCCGTTCGGGAGAGAGCTCGCGCGGCGCGGCGCCTCCCCAGCCCACGGCGTGCGCGGTCCGCACCAGCACCAAGGCTCCCGCGTCGCCTCCATGGCGGCGGAACAGAGCGGCCGAGGCGAGCCGCAGCGCACTTGCGCATTCCTCGACGAGCATGCGGTCGATCTCGGGCGGGCTTGCCGCGCCCAGCATTGCCTTCGCCGCGTGCCGCAGGCGCTCCCTTGCACGGTGGTAGCCGCGGTTGAAGACATGGTCGACCAGCTCGACCGCTCGCTCGTGCAGGCGCTGGAGCAGCAGAAGCGCGATCGGGGCGACCACGAACGGCCAGATCCACTCGGGCAGGTGCAGCCGTGCCTGATAGTACGAGAGCCGCTCGTGCAGATAGACGATCGGCACCGCGAGCGCGAGCGTGAGCACCATGAGAATGGTGCCGTGGCGGAGCGGAATCGCGAAGCTGATGACGCGCCGCTTGCGCACCGCCGTCGAGACGAAATAGCCGAGCACGCCGTTGACGAGGTAAAGAAGGCCAACCGCCTCTTGCGAGGGCGAGCCGCCCCATAGCGTGTCGAACAGGGCGGACGATTGGAGCAACTCGGCGAGAATGAAGGCCGGTAGCCCGATTGCGGCACCGGCGATCACCCAGCGCATGCGCTGCTCGTCGAGCGGATGGAGCGTGCGGCGGCGAAGCAGAAGGATCGCGAGCACCGCAGCGTCGATCGCGTAGGTGAAGAGTATCATCGCACGCGTCAGGGTCTCGGTCGGGAACCCGATCGCGTTGGCAAAGGAAATCAGATTGAGCGCGGCGAGGCCGAGGGCGAGCCGCGGCAGCGCCCGGTCGAGGCGTCGCCAGCGCGGATCGAGCGCATTGTCGGGGAAGCGGAGCGCGAATGCGAGCAGCCCGGCGAGTCCGGCGCTCGCTGCCAGCGCCTCGGCCACTTCCTCGACAACGACGGCGAGCGGCCACTGCTCCAGGATCGCGTAGTACGTGTAGATCTGTCCCGGATTGAACCAGATCGCGTAGAGGAAGAAGCCCCAGGTCATGCGGGAGGGGCGCGTCCAAACCAGCATGAAGGCGGCGGCAACGAAGGCGATCCCGACGACCGTGTCAGCCGCCAGCACCAGCGACTGGGTATACGTCTCCGGCGCCGGTGACGCCGCCAGATGCACCGTCCGCTCAGGCCCGCCCGCAAGCGGGCGCACGACGAGCTCGATCCGCCCCCCCTGCAGCACGTACTGGAGGCCGCCCAGGCCGCCCAGAACGGCGAGCACGCTCGCACACCGCTCGGTGCCGAGCGGGATGCATCGCATCGCCTGAAGGTCGATCCGGTCGCCTTTCGCGAGCCCGGCCCGGTAAGCGGGAGACTCCTCCGCTCGCTCGAAGGGCGCGACGACGTCCGTTATAACCCCGTCATTGTCGGCCGAGAGGCCGAACGAGGCGAGCGGAACAAAAAGCCGCGAAAAGCTCGGAACGATCATGCCGAATGCCCAGATCGCGAGCAGCACGAGGAGCGCGCGGGAGGCGATCGATTTGACGCGCTGGAGGTCGCGCGCGGCGCCGGGCCGCGGCGGGGGACGCGGCGGCGCGCCGGCATCTTCCTTCGGGACGTCCCGAGCCATGGCTTGCAGCATGTCGCACGGATCGATGCGGCGAGGCAATGTGAAGACGCGCTTGCCCGCTCGCCGCCGGGTACCGAGGCGAGACCGGATTTGCTCTTGCGCGGCCCCGCGACCGGCGCGGGAGCAGGGCTGCTTCCGGTTATCGTGACCCAAGGAAAGCTGTTCTTTCCGCGCGGGATATGCCATCAGTGAAGTCGCTGCCCGGCGGCCGAGCGCCCATCCGGGACGCTACCCGCAACCATAGTCGATTCTTGGATGGCACCTTGCGCGACGAAGAACTGCCGACGACGCACCCTTCCCGCGACGTAGACCCCGAGCGGGAAGAGGCGGGGCAGGCCGGCGAAAGCCAGGCGGACGCTGCGGAAACCCGGATGCGGCGGGCCTTGGGCCTGGCGAATGACCAGCCCGTTCGCAATGGGGCGCCTGCGGAGCCGATACGGCGCCTCGGCTTGCGCCCCCGCTCTCCCGAAGTATCGCC
This sequence comes from Acetobacteraceae bacterium, assembly GCA_035503055.1. Classification (GTDB taxonomy): domain Bacteria; phylum Pseudomonadota; class Alphaproteobacteria; order Acetobacterales; family Acetobacteraceae; genus JAKAWQ01. The sequence goes on along the minus strand of DATJTV010000369.1, from coordinate 31,368 downwards.
CTCGGGCCGCACGACGCGGCGCTTCGTCCAGGATGGGGAAGTCCCCGTGACCGTCGTCAGGGGACGGTGGACGGAGGCGCAGAGCGCCAATCAACCCGTCGTCAATCGGCTGGCCGTCGCCGAGGAAGCGGCGGAGACGGAACGGTCGCGGCGCGAGCGCGCGGAGCGAGCCCTCCAGGAATCCGTGGACGCTGTCCGCGATCTTCAGACACAGCAGGCGCACATCGAGCTGGCGCGCGACGAAGCGCTCCAGGCGCTCAAGCGCAGCGCCGGCGCGCTCGAATCGCTGCACGCGGCCCTGCGCAGCCACCAGGAACAGCTTGCCGCCATGCAGGAAGCGGTGGAAGCGGGCGAACGGGCGGTTCGGGCCGGCAGCGCTGCTCTGAGCGCGGAGCGCGCGGCGCGGATGGCGACGGAAGCAGCGCTCCGGGAAGCAGCCGCCGCGCGTCAACCGCCCGGGAAGCGCGCCAGAGAGGCTTCGCGCGCCGCCGCCGGATCATCCGCCCGCGGGGCGAAGGCGAAGCCGTCCGGCAATCCTGGCCGGCCGCGCAAATTGGCACGAAAGCCCGTCGCGGCCTCCGGAAAGCCCAAGCGCCGGCAAAGCGCGGCCCCGAAGAGACGCGTCACGCCGGCACGCAAGAACGTCCGAGGGAGCGGCAAGCGCCGCGGCTAGCGCGTGATCGCCGGCGGTGGATGAACCGAAGGTGTGAATCACGCGATCAAACAATGACCTAGAGCGGGATTGGTGAGTGCCAAGCGAACCTGTCCCGTTCTAGTGCGCGATTCGCGCGGCGTTTCGTGATCGCTCCGCGAGCGACGAAACTCGGCGATCGGGCACTCGCTGTGATGTCTCGATTGGTTGTCCATTCGGTTCTCGCCGAGGCAAGCTGAAGTTGCTGAAGCTTTGGCCAACCTTGGGGGAGCCGAAGGGACGTCTACAAGAATGCCCGGCTGCCGCCGGCGGGTCGAGAGGCGATGGTGGGCCGCGCCGTCGAGGGCGGAAGTGGACCGGGCGGGTCCGTGCGGAAGGCGTTGGCGGCTTGCGGGATCGCTCCTCCCGGCCGCGATCATGTCGCGATCGAATGGCACGAGCCGCACCAGCCGCGCCTGCTCGACGCGGGCAGCGTAAAGGTTGCGTGCCATCTCTACGACGCGACGTCGCGGGAACGACCACCGCCGGAACATCGCTGACCGGACGATGGTCGCGCCCCCCCGGCCGCCCGAGGAAATCAGCCGATCCGCGAGAGGAACGCGCGCAACCGCTCGCTCGCGGGCCTCCGCAGCACGCTCTCCGGGTCTCCCTCCTGGATAACCCGGCCGCCATCCATGAAGGCGACGCGGTCGCTCACCTCGCGGGCGAAGGCCATCTCGTGCGTCACCACCAGCATGGTCATCCCATCGGCCGCAAGGCTGCGCACCACAGCGAGCACCTCGCCCACCAACTCCGGGTCGAGCGCCGAGGTGATCTCGTCGAGCAGCAGCATCTTCGGCTCCATGGCCACCGCACGCGCGATGCCGACGCGCTGCTGCTGGCCGCCGGAAAGCTGTGAGGGCAGGTTTCCCGCCCGGTCGGCGAGGCCTACGCGCTCCAGCCAGCGCATCGCCCGCTCGCGCGCCTCCGCCCGCCCCATGCGCCGCACCTTGCGCAGGCCGAGCATGACATTCTCCACCGCGGTGAGGTGCGGAAACAGGTAGAAAAGCTGAAACACCATGCCGGTCGCAGCGCGAATCTGCGCAAGCTCACGGTCACGACGCGGCCGGCGCCTGCTGTCGCCGTCGCGGAATCCGACCTCCACGCCATCGATGCGAATCGAACCGGAATCATAGGTCTCCAGCGCGTTGATGCAGCGGAGCAGCGTCGTCTTGCCGCTGCCGGAGGGGCCGATGATCGTCACCACCTCGCCGCGGCCCACCGAGAGATCGACATTGTCGAGCACCCGCGTGGCCCCGAAGGACTTGCCGACCTCCGCCATGCGCACGATCGGCTCGGTCATGCCGCCTCAGTCCCGCACATAGGCAAAATGCGCTTCCAATCGCCGGCTGGCCGAGGAGAGCGCATAGTTGATACAAAGATAGATCAGCGCACCGAGCACATAGAAGGGCATCGGCCGATAGGTGCGGCCGATCACCTGCTGGATAGCCAGCATCAGATCGACGATGCCGAGCAGAGAGACGAGCGCGCTGCCCTTCACCGTGTCGGTGACGCTGTTGATCCAGGGCGGGAGAAATCGCCGCAGCGCCTGGGGGAAGATGACGGAAACCAGGCATTGCCGGAAAGTGAGCCCGACCGCGCGCGCGGCCTCCATCTGGCCGTGATGGACGGAGATGATAGCCCCGCGCGTTATCTCCGCAACCTGGCAGGCGGAGAACAGGCTGAGCGCGAGGATCGCGGCGCTGAAGCTGCCGAGCTCGAGCCCGGCCGCCGGACCAACGTAGTAAACGAAGAAGATCAGCACCAGAACCGGGATGCCGCGCACCACGTCCACCACGGCACGGATCGGCAGGCGCAGCAGGATCGGGCCGTAAGCGAGCGCGGTGCCGAACAGGAGGCCCGCGACCAAGGCAAAGGAGACTGAAACGGCCGAGACCTCCACCGTCACCTCAAGCCCCCGCCACAGCGATGGCGCGGCCTCGAACAGGACATGGGCGAAATTCATTACGCTTACCGCATCGCGTAGATGCGCTCGAAACGGCGCAGCAGGAAGAGGATGGCATAGCCGGTGACGACGTACATCGGCGCCGCGACCGACCAGACCTCGATCACGCGAAAGGTGTTATTGTTGATCCATTGCGCGCCGTAGGTGAGCTCCGGCACGGCAAGGACCGAGGCAATCGCGGTGTCCTTGAACAACGAAACATAGGTGTTGGAGAGGGAAGGCAGCACGATGCGGAACATGATCGGCAGGCGCACATGGACGAGGCGCTGCCAGGCGGTCATGCCGATGGCCTTGCCCGCATCCTGCATCCCCCGCGCCACCGCCAGCAGCCCCGCGCGGAACACCTCTACCAGATAAGCGGCGTAATAGAGCGAGAGTGTAACGATGAAGCTCGTCATCGCGCTATACTGCAAGTTGACGATCGTCGGCACGCCATAGAAGACGAGATAGACCAGGAGCAGCAGCGGGATGTTGCGGATGCACTCGACATAGCCCGCCACCAGCGCGCGCACCCCTCGCCCGCCCGAGACATGCGCTACCGCGAACGCCAGGCCCAGCACCGTCGACACCGCGACGGCAGCCAGCGTGAGCTCAAGGCTGACGACGAGGCCCCAGTCCAGCTTGTCGAAATGTTGCCAGATCAGGCCAAAATTGAAGTGGTAGTGCAGCACGTCTCGGGCGGGCCTCGGAACCCGTTTGCGAATTGCTGCGGCGACGGCGGTCCCGCCCGCCGCAGCGCGTCTCGAGCGGCCCCTCAGATCATCGGGAAGCCGGGGTGGCGGGGGGGCGGCGTATCGCCGAAGAACTCCTTGAACGCCGCGTCGTACTCCGCGGTGTCGTTGCCGAACATCGCGACGTTGAATGTGGTGTTGACGAATTGCAGCCAGTCGAAGTCGCTCTGGCGCACGGCGGCCCCGTAGAGCTGGTGCTGCCAGTGAACGCCGGGGTCGGCATAGCGGTGCGGGTCCTGCCTCACCATCCACTTCACCGTGGAGAGATCGACCGCAGCGGCATCGACGCGGTGCGATTCCAGCGCCTGGATGACGTTGGCCTGGGTATCGAGCTGCATCACCTCTGCCTCGGGCAGCACCTCATGCACGAGGGCGTCGGCGCCGACATTCTGCAGCACCGAGACGCGCACATGGGAGCCGGCTGCCTTGAGCTGGTCTCCGTTCTTCCACTTCGACCCGGGCAGCGTCAGCAGCGCCACGCCCTCGACATAGTAGGGACGGGAGAAATTGACGAGCTGCGCGCGCTGGCTGGTGATCGTCATGAACTGGATGACGATATCGACCTTGCCCGTCATGATGTTCGGTATGCGGGCTGCGGGGTCGGTCTGCACGAACTCGATCTTGGCGTCATCGTCGCTGCCGAAGAGGCCCATCGCCAGGATCTTGCCCATGGCAATATCCATGCCCGTCAGCTTGCCGTTGGCGTCTTCGAAATGCCAGGGCGCATTGGTGCTGCCGGTGCCCACGATCAGCTTGCCGCGGTCAAGCACGGTGCGCAGCAGGCTCTGGGGCGCGGCCGCCGCCGCTGCACGACCGGGGTCGAGCACGCTCGCAGCCGCCAGCCCGAGAGCGCCGAGCTTCAGCAGATTGCGGCGCTCGGCGCCGATTTCTTGAGCCATCTTTCGTCTCCCCTTTCTTCGGTTTCAGTCGGGCCAGCACGTCATCGCCGCGAAGCGACGGCGCCTTCTCTCGGCGATGGAGGTCGCACTCGGCGCGTTGGCGGCACGCGCCTGCTCCAGCTCCGCATCCATCCGGTCCGCGACCACCGCTTCCTCGCCCGGGTGCAGATTGCAGGGGTCGAGGAAGAAATAACCGTGCTCCACTTCATGGTCGCGCACGATCACCGGCGGCGCGCCCGCTGCCAGGGCGTCCGCGAGATCCCACGCGGTGATGCGCGCAGCCGCGGGATCGACGCGCACCAGCAGACGATCGAGCGGGTTGTCCGTCGGATCGGGCACGATTTCCGGGGCGACGCCGGTCCAGCGCGAAAGCCGCTCCCGCCACAAGGAGAGCGCCCGCATCTCCCGCGCGCGGACGGCGGCGTGGTCGCGCTTCTCCCACGCCTCCAGCGCCGCAATGGTGCCGGCCATGCCCTCCTTGCCGACCTTCATGCCGCGCCCGATGCCGCTGTTCTGCAGATAGGCCGCGCGCACCAGCTCCTTGCGGCCGGCGACGATGCCGGCGGTCGGGCCGCCCAGGAATTTGTGGGCGCTGTACACCGCGACATCGGCGCCGCGCGCGAGGAAACCCCGCAGATCGTACTCGGAAGCGGCGTCGACGATGACGGGCACGCCGCCTGCATGCGCAATCTCCGCCACTTCCTCAAGCGCGAGCTGGCCATAGCGCACGGTGTGATGCGAAACGACGTAGAGCACCGCCGCCGTGCCCGCGTTGATGACGCCGGCGAGCTGATACGGCCGCACCTCGGTGGCGCCGCCGAACGGCACGACGCGGGCTCCGGCGAGCCTGATCGCCTGCTCCACCGGCGCGCCGTACCCGACCATATGGCCGCGCTGCACCGGCACCTCGTTTTTGAGCCCCGTCGTCTCCGGCAGGCGCTCGATCGCCGCGAGGTCCGCGCCGGTCATCGCGCCCGCAATGGCGAGGGTGATTCCGGCGGAGGCGCAAGCGGTGACGAAGCCTGCGTCCGCGGCGCAGAGCCGGGCGATGACGGCGCTCGCTTTTCGCTGTAAGTCGCCGATCTCGACGAATTCGCCGAGCATCGCGGCGACCGCCTCGATGGCTTCCGGAACCACGATCGAGGCGCCGAGCGCGGTCATCGTGCCGGAGACGTTGATGATCGGGCGAAGGCCGAGCCGGGCGCGGATATCGGGTGCGCGCGGCATTGCGGGGTGGCGATGGGCGGACATGGGCTGCCGGCTCCGGCTATTACGCAATTCGGGAATAGACGGTATTACTCTGGAAGAAGCTAAGCGCGCACGCCTTGAGGGTCAACCGGGCGGGCGGGTCGCGGGCATGGTCGGGAGGCGGAATGGAACGCAACGAGGGCACGGCAGCGCTCGCTGAAGACGGGAACAAGCCCCGAGCGCCGGCGCGGCGGACGCGGACGAGCGGCCTCGACCGCGTGCTGCAGATCATGGACCATCTCCAGGCGACGGAGCGACCGGCGAGCGCGTACGAGATTGCCCGCAGCGTCGGTGCGCCGATCTCCACCGTCTACGTGCTGATCGACGAGCTCGTGGAAAAGTGCCTGCTGGACCGCGTCGAGGGCAACCGGGTGTGGCTCGGCCCGCGGCTCTTTCATTACGGCCTGGCCTATACCCGTTCGCTCGATCTGCTGAGCGTCGCCACCGAGGCGATGCAGGCGCTGGCGCGCGACTTGGGCGAGACCGTGCAGATCTGCAACCGCGATGAGGGGCGCATGGTGGTGCTCGCCATGGCGGAAGGGCCAGGCCCGTTCCACGTCACCTCGCGCGTCGGGACGAGGGTGCCGCTGAACTGGACCGCGTCCGGCAAGCTCCTGGTCGGGCACCTACCCCGTGCAGAACGGCGCGCGCTGTTCCGGCGCCATGCGCTCCCCTCGCCCACCGGCCGCGCCGAGACCGATCCGGCGGTCCTGGCGGACAGTGCCGCGGACGCCCTGGCCCGGCGGCTTTCCGTGCAGATGGGCGAATCGGATTATTCCGTGGCCTGCATTGCCGCGCCGATCCGCGATGAAGCCGGAGCCTGCGTCGCCACCATCTCGATCGTGCTGCCGGAGGACAAGGCCCGGCGCGGCCGCACGCGCTATGCCAAGGCCGTCCAGTCGGCCGCGCTCGGGATCGAGCATCGGCTCGGCCATTCCACGCGCGGCTGACGCCCTGCCTTCAATCGCTGACCGCGACGATCGCTTCGATCTCGACCGTGATTTGCCCCGGAAGGGAGGCGAAGCCGACCGCGGAGCGCGCGTGTCGTCCGGCCTTGCCGAACACAGCGATCAGGAGATCCGAGCAGCCGTCGATCACGGCGGGGTGGTCGGCGAACCCCGGCGCCGCGTTGACCATGCCAAAGAGCTTCACCACCTGCCGCACACGCGCGAGATCCCCGAGCGCATCCTGCATCACCGCAAGCAGGTTGATCCCGACCAGCCGTGCATGGCGACAGGCCGTCGCGACGTCGACATCGGCGCCGACTTTCCCCGTGTGGGCAGGCCCACCCGGCTCCTGCGGCCCCTGGCCGGAGAGAAACAGGAGCGGGCCCTCGCGCACGTAGCTGACGAAATTGGCGATGGGCGTCGGTGATGGCGGCAGGTCGATGCCGAGCGCCCGGAGTCGTTCACGAGGATGGTCAAGCTGTTCCGAGTCTTCCATAACTATATACGACACACGATAATTACGGAATATGGCTAGCACGCGCCGCTCGCGCGGGTAAAGGGATGGCGAGACAGGGGATGGGTGAGCGCGGCGCTAGAGCAATATGGCTTCTGGTGGAATCGCAAAGCGATCCGCCAAAGCCATGAAATTGCTCGGCAAAACCAAACCTAGAGCGTGATGATCTAAAATCAGCACGCTCTAGGTCCAATCGACATTCAGGATTCAGTTTTGCGCTGGTGTGTGATTCATGGAGCTCCAGATTCGCTGATCTGGAGCTCTGTGATGCCGAAGCCGAAGCGTTACGAGCTGACCCCCGCCCAATGGCGGAGGATTGAGGCAATGCTGCCGGGCAAGGCGGGCGATCCCGGGCGCACGGCGAATGACAATCGGAAGTTCGTGAATGGTGTCTTGTGGGTGCTGCGGTCCGGCGCGCACTGGCATGATCTGCCGGAACGCTATGGCAAGTGGAAGACTCTGCACAAGCGCTTCACCCGCTGGGCGCAGGCCCGCGTCTGGGAGCAAGTGTTCGAACATCTCATCGAGGATCCGGACAATGACTATATCGCCCTCGATTCCACCTTGGTACGCGCCCACCAGCAGGCGGCCACCGGCAAGGGCGGCGGCCAAAAAGGGGGGACCAGGCTCTGGGGCGTTCCAGAGGAGGATTGACGACCAAGATCCATATGGCCGTCGACGGCCGGGGCCGGCCGCTGCGTCTGATCCTAACGCCTGGCCAGCGCGGCGACGTCACCCAAGCGCCTGCCTTGCTCGCAGGCCTGGCACCCAGGCGCGTGCTGGCGGACAAGGCCTATGACTCCAACTCCTTGCGCCAGATCATCGCCGACATGGACGCCGAAGCGGTGATTCCGTGCAACCCGACGCGAAAAGCCCTTATCCCCTATGACTTCGAGGCCTACAAGGCACGCAACCTGATCGAACGCTGCTTCAACAGGCTCAAGCACTTCCGCCGCGTCGCCACGCGATACGATCGCCGGGCCGCCAACTTCCTCAGCTTCGTTCTGATCGCCGCTGCGCTGCTCTGGATGCGGTGAATGTCGATTCTGCCTAGCGTACCGACGGCGCGATGCGCGTCCCGGCCTTGCGTGTCGCGTTTGCCGCGCCCGGCCGGAGAGGCACGGTGTGGTACTCGCCCCTGAGCCAGGGGCCGAACTGGTCCCTATAGTGCGAGCTCCCAGGCACGCCGGAATTGCCGATGTTCTGCACGGCGAGGAAAGAGTCCGGCGCGGCAAAATCGACCACGATCCGATACTCGGTACCGGAATTCGCGCCGTGCGGCGGCAGCTCGCCGCCGGTGTTCCGCACCGTGTGCGACCCGCCATCGACCGCTGCCGGGCCGATATCGAATGCCGAGCTGCTTGCCGCGTTCGACAGCGGGTGCCGCCAGTGAGCGGTGTGTACGCACTGCCATCGCCACCCCGCGGGATCATCGCCGAGCCAGGCTCTAAGCCGGGCCGCCGCCTGCTTCGCGACGGCAATGGTCACCTCCGATGTTCCCGAGGCGAAATAGGCGACTCCATCGGCCTCAAGCAGGCTCATGGCGAGGCCCGTCTGTTGGGACGCGAGGTCGAGCAACCGGGTCGGCAGGTGCTCGGCGAGCACTCTCCTTTGCCACATCGCGAGGAAAGTCTCGAAGATCGTCGGCGCGGGGCCCGCCAGATCGTAGCGATAGTCCCAGCCTGCCAGTGCCTCGTGGATGAGCGCCACATCCGCATCCGTGCTGCTGGCCAGCCGGCGCAGAATATGCGGGCACATCCGCTCGGCCCGGCTGCTGAAGACGTCGTTCTGGAAGCGGATGTTCGCCTCGCGGTCCATCACCGGATGGCGCGCGAAGTGCGCGTCTATCCGCACGCCCCGGTGTCCCTGGGAATAGGCGCCATAGATCGGAAGGTCGCAATCGGCGGGCAGGATGCGCTGGTTCGCACTCGCCACATAGCCGCGTGCGGGATTGAAAGCGTGCGGCAGCGCCTCGAAGGGGACGTATCCCAGCCACTGGTCGGCGGCCTCGTTTGCGTCGCGGTATCCGTAGGCGATTCGACCGCGGACCGGCAGCCGCCCCGCCATCTGGTAGCCGATGTTGCCGCCGCGGTCGGCGTACACGAAGTTGAAGACCGCAACCGCCCAGTCCTTCAGCGCCGCGCGGAATGTGGGCCACTCTCGAGCGCGCGAGATGGCAATCGCCGCCTTCAGGTCGTCGAGATGCTCGGCCCCGACCCACCGGAGCGAAAGCGGCGGCTCCGGCTCCTCCCCGACCGCCGGCACCAGCGCGTTGACCACCGGCCCGCGCACGGTCGAGCGGATCGTGAGCGCGCGCGACGCCTCGCCGCGCACGGGGATCGTCACCTCGCGCTCCTCGAATTCCCGCCAGGTTGCGCCGTCGCGATAGCGGCGGGGGTCGTCCGGATGCACCTCCTCGCGATAGAGGTCCCGGGTCGAGGCGGCGTTGTTCGTGATGCCCCAGGCGATCGTGCCGTTGCTGCCCCACCACATCCCGGGAAGCCCGGGATGGCCGGCGCCGGCGGCGGCGTCTTCCGGCCCGTGCAGCGCGAATTCGTACCAGCTCGACGGCACCCAGAAGGGCTGATGCGGATCACCGCAGAGCATCGGGAACCCCGTCCCGGTCCGGCGCGGGGCGAGCGCCCAGTTGTTACTGCCTGTCGCGTCGTCGGTGCCGGTCGGTCGGTCCACCGCGGATGCGCCAAGCCAAGGAAGCACGACGTTCTCCGAGGCCTCCGGGGTCAAATAGAGCGTCCGCAAAGCCTCGGCGGGCAGAAAGCGCGCACATTCCGCCGCGGCGATCCGGTCTATCCGTCCGTTGAGCGACCACCAGATCCCGCGGCCGATCGCGACGATGTCGCGAAGGGTGAAAGGTTCCGGAATATATTGAAGAATCTCGAACTCGATCGGTAGCCGCGTCGTTTCGATGCAGCGATTGATGCCGGCTGAGAACGCGGTGACGATGGCGCGCGTCGCATCGTCCATCGCCGCCGCATCGGCCTCGGCGATCCGGTCGATGCCGACCGTGAGATGCGCGCTATCGCTCGGCACAAAGGTGGGGCCGAGAATCTCCGCCTGCCTGCCGAGCGCGCGGCGGCGGAGCCGGTCCATCTGCCAGAGCCGGTCCTCGGCCATCGCGAATCCGAGCCCGAAAAAGAGATCGTCTGTGCTGGTGGCATAGACGTGCGGCACTCCGGCCTCGCCGCGCTTGATCTCGACGACGCCGGCGGTGTTTCCGGTGACGCTGCGGTCGCAGAGCGCGGCCCGGCGGCTGAGGAAGGCGTCACGCTCGGCGGCAAACTCGGCCGCCGAGAGATCGAAACGCGCGCAAATCTCCGCGACTTCTGCCGCGCCGCGAAGTGCTGCCAACATTGTTTGCTCATCAATTGGCATGGATGGTCCCTCGAGCCGCCATTTCCCGTGAGCTGAGCCCCAACGGCCCTCCAATCGCAAGTAGCGTCCCCGGTGCCAGCGAATGTTTGGGAGTGCTGGCGCGGGACCGCTGCCCGCAAGGGTTGCGGATTATTTATGTCGGCAACCTCCGGTATCTCTTTGTCACTGACTGTCACAGGCGCGGGAGCCTATTGTCACGGCCGGGCCCTAATCCCGGGGCCCAAGCCAGATCCAACCTTGCCGCCTTGCCGCCTGGGGTCCTCCCTGGCGAGGCGGCTTCTTTCGCCGGGGCCGCTCTGCAGCGGGGCGGCCCCCGGCCCGCGACGGCGGCGGCCGTCGAGGGTGTGATCTATGTCATGCGCCGCCTGTTCAGCACGTGCTTCTATCGTGGCGTTGCCCTCCCGGGCGTCGCCGACACCAAACAACCGATGCTCGCGGCCGATCCCCCAGGACTGGCATGGCCCGCCCCGCAAGGGGCGGGCATTCAATGTACGGATGGCGGCGACGGGCTCCGCGGGCCAGGCAGACGAATTTCAGTCATTTTGACAACCCTATGATTTCGGCATCTAAGATATTGATTTATTGGCGCGCCCTGGTGGATTCGAACCACCGACCCACAGCTTAGAAGGCTGTTGCTCTATCCAACTGAGCTAAGGGCGCGCGAGAGGCGTCCAAAGGAACTTCAATGCGTCCAGGCCTCGCGCCTGCCGTAACGAAAATTGTCGGCATAGGCCTTGGGACGGAACTTCCTGGGCGGCGGCGTCTCCACCTCATAGGCGAGGCCGTTCTTTTCGGCGAAGGCGATCGCCTCCTCCCGCGTCTCGAACCGAAGCTCCACCTGCCGCTCGGTGCTGCCCCCGCCGATCCAGCCCATCAGCGGGTCCGCCCGCTGCGGCTCGTCCGGCTCGTACACCAGCACCCATTCGCGCGTGCCCGCCCAGCCCGACTGCATCGCCGTCCGCGCCGGGCGGAAAATCCGCACCCGTGCCGCCATTCGCCTCACTCCTATGGTCGGGGCGGCCGGACTCGAACCGGCGGCCTCGTGTACCCAAAACACGCGCGCTACCAGGCTGCGCCACGCCCCGCCACCGCGGCAAGCTATGGCCCCTCGGTCGATCCGCATCAAGCCGCCTGGGAGTCCCGATTTCTCAGGGCGTCGTCCCGAGCGCTTTGCACAGCACGTGATCGCCGACCAGGATACCGAGCTTGGCCGTGATCCCGCCCTGAAGCTCGAGCGTCGCCACCACCGGCCCGTCGCTCGAGATCACAGCCAGGCTCTGCGGTACCGCGTCCTCGGCGATCCGGTGGATCGTCCCGTCGGCGCCGATGAACACCATGTCGAGCGGGACCAGCGTGTTCTTCATCCACATCTGCGATTCGATCGCCGAGCCCCAGGGAAAAAGCATCCCCTGATCGGCCGCCACGCTCTTGCGGAACATCAGCCCCGTGGTCTGCTGCTCAGGCGTCCTCACGACCTCCACCTCGAAGACGTGCCGCACGCCTCCCTTGGAGACGATCACCAGCTTCTCGCGCGGCAGCACCTGCTGCGCGTGCGTCGGCTCCGCCACATCCTGCGCCCTGGCGGCCAAGCACGAGCCGAGGAGGAAGGCGGCGGACAATCCGATCAGGCGGCGACGTTGCATGCGAAAAGCTCTCCGATCTCAAAGCTGCGGCATGGACTCGGGGACGATGGTCTTGACGATCGAGGCATCGAGCGCCTCGTACCCGGAGTAGCCGATCGTCTCGTAGAGCTCGGCACGCGTCTGCATCCGCGCGAGCATCGCAGCCGTGCCGCCGTCGCGCTTGATCGCGGCATAGAGCTCCTCCTGCGCGCGCGCCGCGACCCTGAGGCTGCTCACCGGCCATATCACCATCCGGTAGCCCAGCGCGCGGAACTCCTCGGCGCTGATGAAGGGCGTGCGGCCGAACTCGGTCATGTTGGCGAGCAACTTCACGCCCGGCATAAGCTCGGCGAAGGCGCGGAACATCTCGGGCGAGTTCAGCGCCTCGGGGAAGATCGCGTCCGCCCCGGCGGCCAGATAAAGCTTCGCCCGCGCGACCGCGCCCTCGATCCCCTCGCTCGCTGCCGCATCGGTGCGCGCGATGATGAAGAGATGCCGCCGCGCCTTCGCCGCCGCCGCGACCTTGGCCGCCATCTCCTCGGGTGTGGCAAGCTTCTTGTCGTTGAGGTGCCCGCATTTCTTGGGCAGGATCTGGTCCTCGATATGCACCGCGGCCGCGCCCGCATCCTCGAAGCTGCGGACCATGTTCATCACGTTGAGCGCCTCGCCGTAGCCGGTGTCGCCATCCACCAGCACCGGCAGGCCGGAGGCGCGCGCCACCTGGCGGACGAAGAAGCAGACATCCTCGAGCGTGATCACGCCGAGATCCGGCAGCCCCATCGAGGCACTCATCGCCGCCCCCGAGAGATAGAGGGCGGCGAACCCCGCCGCGCGCGCCTGCAGCGCCGCGAGCCCGTTCTGCGTCCCGGGAATGCCGAGGATCCCCTCGCCCGCCAGCAGGGCGCGGAAACGCTCGCCGGCGGGCGCGGAAGGCAGATCGGCGGCGAGCAGGTAAGGCATCGTCTTTCTCCGGGCTTTCAGAACAGCACGAACGCGACCAGCAGGAGCGGAGCCGCGAGCACCACCAGCGCCGCGCCGCAATAGCCGAAAAACCCGGGCATGCGCACCCCGCGGCGCGCGGCGATCGCACGGATCAGGAGATTGGGCGCAGCGCCAATATAGGTGAGCCCGCCGAAGAACACCGCCCCGGTCGAGATCGCGGCGAGCGTCCGCGCAAGCGGGCCGGTGAGCGCAGCGGCATTGCCGCCCGCGATACCGAAGAAGACGAGATAGGTCGGCGCATTGTCGAGGAATGCCGAAAGAAGCCCGGTGAGCCAGAAATAGGCCGCCGGACCGGCGAGCAGCCCAAGGAGCCCCGTGAACGGGCCCGCCGCACCCGCCCGCAGCATCGCCAGCACCGGCGCGATGGTAATGAAGATCGCGGCGAAGAGCTCGGCGACCTCGACGATCGGCCCCCAGGAGAACATGTTGCGCCGGCGCACCGCGCGCGGCGTGATCATCGCCGAGACGAGGCTCGCGGCGAGCCAGACCAGCACGCTCAAGATCCGCCCGATCGGCAGGCGCACGCCCGGCAGGGCGACCACGCCCGGCGGCCAGGCGCCTAGTACCACCACCGAGAGCGCGATCACGAAGATCAGCGCGAGATTGGCGCTGCCCCGCACGCGGAACGGCACCGGGCGCGGCGCGGGCGCCTCGCCCGCGGCCAGCGCCCGGTCGAGCAGGTAGAAGCCGCCGAGCAGTGGTGCTGCAAGCAGCAACAACGGCAGCCAGAGGCGCTCGAGCGGCCAGAAGAACGGCACGCCCTGAAGGAAGCCCACATAGAGCGGCGGATTGCCGATCGGGCTCAGCGCGCCGCCCGCATTGGCCACCAGCACGATGAAGAAGACCACGAGATGCCCTTTGCGGCGCCGGTGCGCATTGGCCGCCAGCAGTGGATGGATGAGCACCATCGCAGCCGCCGTGGTGCCAACGACGCCGCCCGCGAGCGTGCCCAGCGCCAAAAGGGCAGTGTTGCCCACGGGCCGGCCCCACGGTCCGCCCGCGACCAGAACGCCGCCGGCGGCGGTGTAGAGGGCGAAGAGCAGGCTGATGAAGGGCACATACTGGTCGAGCACGGCGTGCGCGAGCGCCGCCGTCGCCGCGCCGGGTCCAAGCAGGAGCCCCTCGGGCAGCAGCAAAGCGAGGCTCCAGCCGAGCATCACCAGCCGCGAACGGCGGTGCCAAACGCGCGGGGCAAGAATCGGTCCGATCGCGATCGAGAGCAGCAGGCCGGCGAAGGGCAGCGCCCATGGCCAAGCCGGCGCGGTCACTTGTCCCATGCTCGCCGCTTCCGCTTCGGTGCCCGGCGCAAGAAGCATGGCAAAGGCGGGCAGGATTGCCCATCTCGCCATTGCGCCCGGGTCCGCCGCGGAGGGCACGGATTTTTGCGGCTCGGTTGCATGGCTGGGACCCTCCCAGTAACGTCCGCGGCGCGCAACGGAGAGCGATTTCGATGGAAATGACGGGCGAGCGACATATTCCGGCGCCGCGCCGCAAGGTGTGGGAGGCGCTGAACGACCCCGCCGTGCTCAAATCCTCGATCCCCGGCTGCGAGAGCATGGAGAAGCTCTCCGACACCGAGCTCAAGGCGAGCGCCGCCGTGCGCATCGGTCCGATCTCCGCGCGCTTCGCCGGCAAGGTCCAGCTCTCGGACCTCGATCCGCCCAACGGCTACCGCATCAGCGGCGAGGGGCAGGGAGGGGTCGCCGGATTCGCCAAGGGCGGCGCCACCGTCCGCCTCGAGGACGACGGTCCCGATACGCTGCTTCGCTACGACGTCCAGGCCCAGGTCGGCGGCAAGATCGCCCAGCTCGGCGCGCGCCTGATCGACGCCAGCGCCAAGCAGATGGCCGACGCCTTCTTCGACCGCTTCGCCGCCTCGCTGGGCGCGGTACCCGCCGAGGCCGCACCCGCCGGCGCGCCGGCCGCCGCCGGCGGCTTCCTCCCCAAGCTCCCCTCCGAGCCGCTTGGCATGCCGATGGTGGTCTGGGTCGGCGGCGTCATCTGCCTCGCCATCATCATCCTGATCTTCGGAAGCTATCTCTAAGTGATCCCGGATTCCGTCAGCGCCACCGCCGCGTTGCTCGCGGCGCACGACTACCTCGCCGACCGTCCCCTGGCCACCACGGTCCACCTCGCCCTTCGCATGCGGCGCCCGCTCTTCCTCGAGGGCGAGCCCGGCACCGGCAAGACCGAGATCGCGAAGGTGCTCGCCGCCGGGCTCGGAAGGCGGCTCGTCCGCCTGCAATGCTATGACGGGCTCGACCTCTCGGCGGCCGCGTACGAGTGGAACCATGCCCGTCAGTTGATGGCGATCCGGCTCGCCGAGGCGGCCGGCGAGACCGACCGCGAGCGGCTGGAAAGCGACATCTATTCCCGCCCCTTCCTCCAGGAGCGGCCGCTCCTCTCGGCGATCGACCCCGACCAGCCGCCGGCGGTACTGCTGATCGATGAGCTCGACCGCGCCGACGAGCCGTTCGAGGCCTTCCTGCTCGAGCTTCTCGCCGACTTCCAGATCACCGTACCCGAGTTCGGCACCATCCGTGCGGCGACCCCGCCGGTCGTCGTCCTCACCTCCAACCGTACGCGCGAGGTGCACGACGCGATCCGCCGTCGCTGCCTCTATCACTGGGTCGACTACCCAGACAGCGCGCGCGAGCGGGCGATCCTCGCGCGCAAGGCGCCGGGCCTGCCCGAGCGGCTCTCGATCGAGGTGGTGGAATTCGTCCAGCGCCTGCGCGGCGAGGACATCTTCAAGCTCCCGGGCGTTGCCGAGACGATCGACTGGGCGGGCGCGCTCAATGCCCTCGATCAGCGCGAGCTGAACCCCGAGACGGTGGACGAAACGCTCGGAGTTCTATTGAAATATCAAGATGATATAGCAAAAATCAAAGGCGCGGAGGCAGCTCGCTTGGTGGCCGAGGCGCAAGCAGCGGCGGCATGAACGCGATGCAGCCGCCGCAGCCCGGGAACGGGCGGCTTGCAAGCAACGTCATGCATTTCGGCCGGCTGCTGCGCCGCGCCGGGCTTCCCGTGGGCACGCCCGAAGTGCTCGCCGCCCAGCAGGCGCTCGAGCTCGTCGATCTCGGCACGCGCGAAGAGATGCGCACGGCACTCGCCGCGACCATGGTGCGCAGGCACGAGCACCAGGAGATTTTCGACCGCGCCTTCGCGCTTTTCTGGCGCAACCCCGAGGCGCTCCGCCAGGACGCCGCACTCGCCCTCCTGGCGGCCGAGAAACCGAAGCCCGAGCGACCCAAGCCGGTGAGCCGGCGGCTCTCCGAGGCCTTCAGCCCGCCGCACCCGGCCAAGAAACGGGGCGAGGAGGCGCCGCCGAAGCTCGAGGCGATCCTCTCGGCGAACGAGAGGGAGCGGCTTCAATCGCTTGATTTCGAAGCGATGAGTGCGGCCGAGATCGCAGCGGCGAAAGCCGAGATCCGCCGCCTCACGCTGCCGCTCGACCTCCGCCGCACGCGCCGCCGCCGCGCCGACCCGACGGGGCCGGAGATCGACCTCCGCGGCACCTTGCGCGCGAGCCTCCGCCAGGGCGGCGAGATCCTCCGCCTCGCGCGGCGCCGGCGCACCACGCGCCCGCCGCCGCTGGTCGTCATCTGCGACATCAGCGGCTCGATGGCGCGGTACACGCAAATCCTGCTGCATTTCGTCCACGCGGTCGTGAACCTCCGCGAGCGCGTGCACGTGTTCCTCTTCGGCACGCGGCTCTCGGTCATCACCCGCCAGCTTCGCCACCGCGACCCCGAGATCGCCTTCCAGATGGTCGCGCACATCGTGCCGGACTGGTCCGGTGGCACGCGCATCGGCGAGGCGCTCGCCCTCTTCAACCGGTTCTGGGCACGGCGGGTCCTTGCCCAGGGCGCGGTCGTGCTGCTGGTCTCCGACGGGCTCGACCGCGACGGGGCGCGCGGGCTCGCGGAGAACATGGACCGGCTGCACCGCTCCTGCCGCCGCCTCGTCTGGCTCAACCCGCTTCTGCGCTGGGACGGTTTCTCGCCGCGCTCGCAAGGCATCCGTGCGATGCTGCCGTACGTGGACGAATTCCGCCCGGTGCACAATCTCGCAAGCCTGCGCGAACTCGTTTCACTTCTTTCGAAGCCCGCACCCATCACGCGCGGCGGGCCGGCGGAGGAATGGAGGACGGCATCATGAGCGAAATCGAACCGAAAGCGGAAACATCGCCCGAGCTCGAGGACGTGCTCGGCCTCGCCGCCGCCTGGCGCGCGGCGGGCGAGGACGTCGCACTGGCGACCGTCACCGAGACCTGGGGCAGCTCGCCCCGGCCGGCCGGCAGCCGGCTCGCCGTCACGCTTTCCGGGCGCATGGCGGGCTCGGTGAGCGGCGGCTGCATCGAGGGCGCGGTGGCAGAGGCCGCCGCCGAGACCATCCGCACCGGCCGGCCACAGCTGCTCGATTTCGGCGTGAGCAACGAGCGCGCCTGGGAGGTCGGGCTCGCCTGCGGGGGCAAGGTCAAGGTGTTCGTGGAGAAGCTCGCGTGACGCCTCAAATCGTCGAGGCCCTTGCCGCCGCCCGCGCCGCCCACCGCCCGGTGGTGCTCGCGACCCGCGTTGCCCCGCCCGAGCGTGCCGGAGCCCAGCTTCTCCTGCCCGATCCGACCGCCGCGCCCGAGCTCGCGCAAGCCGGCGCGCGCGCGCTCGCCGAGGACCGCAGCACCACGGTCCGGCTCGGCGAGGAGGAATGGTTCCTCCACGTGCACAACCCGCCGGCGCGACTGATCCTCGTCGGCGCGGTGCACATCGCCCAGGCGCTGGTGCCTATGGCCTCGGCGCTGGGCTTCGCCGTCATCGTCGCCGATCCGCGCCGCTCCTTCGCCTCCCCCGAACGCTTCCCCAACGTGAGCGTGCGCTCCGACTGGCCGGACGAGGCGCTCGACGCACTGGCGCCCGATCCGCGCACCGCGATCGTGACGCTCACGCACGATCCGAAGCTCGACGACCCCGCACTCGATAGGGCGCTGAAATCGCCCGCCTTCTATATCGGCGCCTTGGGTTCGCGGCGCACCCACGCCGCGCGTCTCGCCCGCCTCCGAGCCCTTGGCCATTCGGAGGCCGAACTCGCCCGCATCCACGGCCCGGTCGGCCTCGACATCGAGGCCGTCACCGCGCCCGAGATCGGGCTCTCGATCCTCGCCGAGATCGTCGCCGTCCATCGCGGCGCCGCCACGGCCAGGAAAGCGGCGGCGTGATATTCGGCAGCGTGCCGCTTGCCGAGGCGAAGGGCGCGATACTCGCACATAGCCTCCGCCTTCCCCAGAGGATGCTGCGCAAGGGCTTCGTGCTCGACGAGGAGGCTCTGGCCGCCCTCGGTGCGGCGGGCCATGCGAGCGTCATGGCGGCCCGGCTCGAGCCGGGCGACGTGCCGGAAGACCTCGCCGCCGACAGGCTGGCGAACGCGCTCCTCTCGCCCCTCCTCGGCCGCTCGCGCGCGGCGACCGGCCGGGTGAACCTGCATGCCGAGGCGCCCGGCCTGCTCCGCATCGCCGTTGCCAAGGTCGAGCGGCTGAACCGGCTCGACGAGGCGCTGACGCTCGCAACGCTTCCGGATCATTCCGTCATCGCACCAAAAGAGCTTCTCGCCACCATTAAAATCATTCCCTTCGCGGTCGCCGGCACCACGCTCGCGGTCGCCGAGGCGCTGGCGCGTCAGGAGCAGCCGCTTCTGCGCCTCCTTCCCTTCCGCCGCCTCCGCGTGGGGCTCGTGCTGACCGAGCTTTCGGGGATCAAGCAGAGCGTCATCGAGCACACAATCGCCGCGACCGAATCCCGCGTCGCCGCCCTCACCGGCACGCTGCTCCCGCCGCGGCGCACCCCGCACGCGGCGGAGCCGATCGCCGCGGCGCTCAGCGCGCTGATCGCCGAGGGCGCCGATATCCTCCTGGTCGCCGGCGCCTCCGCCGTGGTCGACCGGCGCGATGTCGGGCCCGAGGGCATCGTCCGCGCCGGCGGGCGCATCCTGCATTTCGGCATGCCGGTCGATCCCGGGAACCTGATCTGCGTGGGCGCGATCGGCGAGCGGCCCGCGCTCGTGCTCCCCGGCTGCGCGCGCAGCCCCAAGCTCAACGGGATCGACTTCGTGCTCTCCCGCCTCTTCGCCGGCGAGGACGTCGGCGCCGCCGAGATCGCTTGCATGGGCGTCGGCGGGCTGCTCAAGGAGATCGAGACGCGGCCGATGCCGCGCGACGCCGCACCCGCAACGCCGCGCGTCGGCCTCGCCCCGCGCGCGCGGCCCGGCATCGCCGCGATCGTGCTCGCGGCCGGGCGCTCGCGGCGCATGGCGCCTCACAACAAGCTCCTGCTCCACGGCCAGAACGGCAAACCGATGATCGCCCGCGTGGTGGACAACGTGCTCTCCTCGGCCGCGCGGCCGGTGCTGGTCGTCACCGGCCACCAGGCCGACGAAGTCGAGCGCGCGCTCGCCGGCCGGCCGGTGCGCTTCGTCCATGCGCCCGACTATGCCCAAGGCCTTTCCGCCAGCCTCAAGGCCGGCATTGCCGCGGTGCCCGCCGAATGCGCCGGCGCCATCGTCTGCCTGGGCGACATGCCGCTGATCACCGGACGAATGATCGACCGCCTGCTCGCCGCCTACGATTCCGAGGAAGGCCGCACGATCGTGCTGCCCAATTTCCACGGCAAGCAAGGCAACCCCATGCTCTGGGACCGCCGTTACTTCCCCGAGATTCTCGAGATCACCGGCGATACCGGCGCCCGCTTCCTGCTGGCGAAGCACATGGAAGCCGTCGCCGAGGTCGAGATGTCGGACGACGCGGTGCTGCGCGACATCGACACGCCCGAGGCCCTCGCCGCGATGCCGCGCCGGTTCTGAGCGGGTTATTCCGGAACCGGCACGTCGAAGCCGTTCAGGGTCACCGAGACGAGGCAGTAGAGCCCAACGAGGTAGATGAGCTCGGCGGCGCTCGCTTCGCCGAACGTCGTCACCGCCTGGCGCCAGCTGAGTTCGGGCAGGCCGCCGCCGCCCACCAGTGCGGAGGCCACGTCGTAGGCGATCGCCTGCTCGCGGGTGAGGTCGCCCGGGCGCTGTCCGGCGACGATAGTCGCGATCGTATCGTCCGTCAGGCCCCGCTGCTCCGCGGCGATCACGTGCGCATAGAGCTCATAGGCCGCGTGGAAGTGTGCGCCGGTGACCAGGATCGCCACTTCGCGCACCGGGCGCGGCAGCGTGGGCGAGATCGAGAGCGCCTTGGTCAGTTCCCAGATCGGCCCGCCGAGGCGCGGCCAGTGCAGCCACGGATTCCAGGGGCCGATCAGCGCGCCGTCCGGCGCGACGGCCTTGAACCCGCGGAAATTCTCGTCGATGCCCTTGCGCATGTCCTCGTAGAGCGGCGTTTGCTCGGCATCGAGTGCGGCGGGCGGAATGAGCGGCAGACGCATGGCGGCCTCCGGTGCAGGGGCCTGCCTTGTACTATGCCCGCCCCGGGCGGCACTGTGTCAGGCGCGTGATCGTTGGTCCCGAGGAGGGCGTGCGAGCTACAGGGCCGGCGTCCCGGGATCTTCACTCAGCACCCAGCGTCCGACCGGGCGGGCGGTCTCGGGATCGATCGTCCATTGCAGGGCGACGATCAGGCGCCGGGGCGCCAGGCTCGGTCCGGTCGTCATGCGGGCCAGCTCGCTCAGGCGATCTTGCGTCAGAAGCTGTGTCATCGGTCCATCTCCCGTCGTTCGATAAACGCCATGAAGCAGGATCGGCGCCCCGCGCGCTGTGCCTCAGGTCACAGTTGCGGTCAGGAGCGGGCGGTCAGAGTTTTTCGCCGAGCAGCGCGAGCGCGGCTTCGGCGAAGGCGAGCATGTTGGCCCACCGGTCAATGGAGCGAGTTTCGATCGTCCGGCTAGCTTCGAAGGGCCCGGATACGGCGAAGGCGCTATGCCCCGGCGCATCCCCATAGCGGTTCCCGGCCGGCCCGGATGCCCCGGTCTCGGCCAATCCCCAGGTCGTGCCGAGGCGTTCGCGGAGCTGTCGGGCCAGGACGAGGGCGTAGGCTTCGTTGGCGGGGCGGATCCCATCCATGTCCGCCGGCTGGATGCCGAGCAACGCCTCCCGTGCCGCTGCCGTATAGGCGACCGCGCCGCCCACGAAGAAGGCGGACGCCCCAGGCTGGGCGAGCAGCGAGGCGGCCATGAGTCCGCCCGCGGATGATTCCGCGACTGCCACCGTCTCGCCCCGCGTGCGCAGCCGCCCGCCGATTTCCGCCGCCGCCCTCAGCAGTGATTCCATGGCCCCTCCGCGGCGAGCTTGGCCGTCGGAGCGGCACCGGGCAAGCGCTGGGCAAGGCCAGGATCAATGCCATCGCGGCCGCCCCCCGTCGCGCCGGCGAATTGCGACTCGGAAGACGACACCAACCAGCAGACAGGCGAAAGGTATTGCGAATAAAAGATAATCGGTGCTCATCGGCGCCTCCCCGGCGCTCGACCGCTGCCGCCCGCGACACGCCACCGCGCATCGATCCTCGGCGAAATTGCGGCCGAGACGCCAATAAGATCACTTGGTACGCCGCGTCGTTCCCACAAGGGAACGGCGTAGCGGTGGCCCGAGGACTCAAACCCCCAGCCGATTGAACCAGATGCCGAGCACGATGAACACGATCAGCCCGATGACCAGAGCTGTCATTTTCGTTCCCTTCCCTGCCCCGCTACAGCGCGATGACCGAAGGCGGAATCGCGGCGCCCCGCCCGAACCCGTTCGCGGGGACCCCGGCACCATAGGTTTGAGTCACACAGGAAAACAAATAGCTCGAGCGGGATGCATGAGCTGGAGTGGACACATTCCGCTCTAGGTCTTTGTTTTTCCGCGTGATTCACGCCTTCGGTGATTCCACCTTCGGCGATCACGCTCTAAGATCTTGTTTTCTGTTCCGCTGCCCGTGACGTCTCTTTTCCCGGGGGCGGCCCATCATAGCGCATGGAAGATATGGCGCGCCCGGAGAGACTCGAACTCCCAACCCCCAGATCCGTAGTCTGGTGCTCTATCCAATTGAGCTACGGGCGCCAGCGGCGCGGTCTAGCCGATGGCCCCCGGCGCAGCAAGGCCGCCAGCTCAGCCCATGCCCGCCTGGCGGCGCTTCTGGAGGTTGTCGAAATAGACGACGAACGCGATCAGGAGTCCCTCGATCACCATCTGCCAGAAGGAATTGATCCCAAGCAGGTTGGCGCCGTTGCCGATGGTGGTGAAGAGCAGCGCCCCGATGAAGCAGCCGAGGATCGTCCCCCGTCCGCCGAAGAGGCTCGCCCCGCCCACGACCGAAGCCGCGATCGCCGCCAGCTCCGACCCCGTCGCGGCCGTCGGGCTGCCCATCGAGAGCCGCGCCACCAGCAAAAGCCCGGAGATCGTCGCGAACAGGGCCGCCAGCCCATAGGCGATGGTCGTCACGTGGATCACCCGGATCCCGACCCGCCGTGCCGCCTCCGCATTGCTGCCGATCGCGTACATGTACCGACCGAGCCGCGTATAGGCGAGCAGGAAATGTGCGCCGAACCCGATCACGGCCATCAGGATGAAGAGCGTGGGGATATGCGCCACCGAGGAGAGCGAGAACGCTTGCAGCCCTGCCGGCATGCCCGAGATCGTCTCGCCCCCCGAGAGCAAGAGCGCGAGCCCGCGATAGCCCTGCAGGCCTGCCAGCGTGACGATGAAGGGCGGAATGCCGAGCCGGTCGATCGCCCAGCCGTTGATCACTCCGATCGCGATCCCCATCGCGAGCGTGGCCACGAAGGCCACCAGCAAGCCCTGCCCGGCATCGGCGATCAGCATGCTGAAGACGACGCCGGCGAGCCCGGCGACCGAGCCCACCGAGAGGTCGATCCCGGCGAGGATGATCGGAAAGAGCGAGCCGAAGGCGAGGATCGCGTCGATCGAGACCTGGCGGAGGATGTTGGTGATGTTGCCCGCGGTCCAGAAATAGGGCGAGAGCACGCCGAGCAGCACCCAAACGAGCACGGTCAGCGCGAGCACGTAGGTCTCGAGCGGCAGACGATGCTGCAGCTCGGCTAGGAACGCTCCTCGGGCCTCCTCCTCGGCCGGCCTGCTCAGGGCGCCGCCGCTCATCCCTCGCCCATCCTCATCGCCTCGCCCGGCGAGCGGGGGGCGGACGCGCCGCCCCCCGCCCCGCCCGCTACTGCACGCCCAGGAACGGCGTCAGCACGTATTTGCTCGGATCGAGCAGGCCCACCATCTGCGGGCTGTCGATGTTGTCCTTGGTGACGACGCTCACTCCCGTATCGACATATTTCGGAAAGACGACGCCGTGCGCCGCGGCGAGCGCGTACCACACCCCGGCATAGCCCATCATGTACGGGTTCTGCACGATCAGCGCATCGATGATGCCACTGCGGACGAACTTGATCTCTGTGTCCGAGGTGTCGAACGCGACCAGGCAGACCTTGCTCCCGAGCCCCTTCTCGGAGAGCGCGGTGCCCGCGCCGTCACCCTCGAGCTCGTTGTCGGCGAACATGCCGACGAGGTCGGGATGGCGCGTCAACAGATCCTCCGAGTCCGAGAGCGCACGGCTCGGCTGGTTGTTGCCGACGCGATGCTCGACGATCGTGAGGCCGGGATATTTCTTCAGCCCTTCGAGGAAGCCCTTGTCGCGATCATTGAGCGACTGCGCGCCGGCGAGTGCCGTGAGATAGGCGATCTTGCCCGTATCGGCCCCGGTGCGCGCCTTGACGCAGCGCGCCATCTCGTCGGCTGCCTTCTGCCCGCCGGTCTCGTTATTGGTGGCAAGGAATGTCACGTACTGGTCAGTGTTCGCATCCGAATCGATCACGACCACCGGAATCCCTGCCTTGGTCGCCGCCGCGATTGGCTCGGCGAGCGCCTGGGCGTTGGTCGCGGCGATCACGATGCCGGTCGGCTTGGCGGAGATCGCGTTTTCAGTGATCGAGACTTCCTGCGCCGCGTCGAGCTCGCTCGGCGCGCCAAGCGTCGCAATCTGAACGCCGAGGACCCTGGCCGCCGCGCGCGCCCCGTCGAACACCGTCGCCCAGTACTGCGAGGTGGTCGCCTTGACGATGACGTCGATCTTGGCCTTCGAGAAATCCTGGGCACACGCCGGCACGCCCGCCTCGAGCATCATGCAGCCGAGCGCGGCAGCCGCGATCAGCAGGACTTTTCTCATGGTGTTCCTCTCTTTCCTTGCTTGGCATCCCCGGCAGCTTCCTGCTAGCCGGCGGCTTCGGTGAACCCGGTCATGTACTTGATCAGCTCCTGCTGGTTCGTCTCCTTCGCGTTCGTTGCGTAAACGATCCGGCCGCGGTACATGACCAAGATGCGGTCGGCAACTTCGAGAATCTCGATCAGGTTGTGGCCGATATAGATGACGCCCGCGCCCTCCGCGGCGAGCCGGCGGGCGAGCCCGATCACGTGCTCGCGCTCCATCACCGCGAGCGCCGCCGTCGGCTCGTCCATGATCACGACCTTGGCCTGCCAGTAGAGAGCGCGTGCGATCGAGACCGCCTGGCGCTGCCCACCCGAGAGCCGCGAGACGCTGCGGGCCTTGCGCGGGATGCGGCTCTCGATGCGGGAAAGGAGGGCGTCCGTCTCGCTCCGGATCCGCGCCTTGTCGATCACCGGAATGCAACCGAGCAGCCGGCGCACCGGCTCGCGGCCGAGGAAGATGTTGGCGCCGACCGAAAGCTCGTCGGCGAGGGCGAGGTCCTGGTAGACGGTCTCGATGCCGAGCTCGCGCGCCTGGCCCGGCGTCTCGAGCTTGACCGGCCGGCCCGCCAGCCGGATCTCCCCGGCATCCGGCCGGTAGACGCCCGCGATATGCTTGATCAAGGTGGATTTGCCGGCGCCGTTGTCGCCGACCAGCGCCAGCACCTCGCCAGCCGCGAGCGAGAGATCGACGCCGTGGAGCACGTCCACGGGACCGAAGCTCTTGACCAGTCCTTCCACCTCCAGAAGGGCTGCCACCCGACGTTTCTCCCCACCCCTTGCCGCGAGTAGAAGCCCGCTCGCTTGCCGCCGTCAACGCTTGGTTGGCAAGATCCTAAAGCCCCTTCGCCGCCGCCATGACCTCGGCGGCGTGCCCCTCCACCTTGACCTTGCGCCAGATCCGGGCGATCCGTCCTGCGCGGTCGATGAGGAAGGTGGCGCGCTCCATGCCCATGTACTTGCGCCCGTACATCGATTTCTCGATCCAGGTGCCGTAGGCTTCGGCAACCTTCCCCTCGGTGTCCGAGGCGAGCGGAAAGCTGAGCCCGTATTTCTTCGCGAACGCCTCGATCGGCTTCATCGGATCGCGAGAGACGCCGATCACCGCGATGCCGATCTTCCCGAGCGCCGGCAGGGCCTCCTCGAAGGCGCAGGCCTCGCGCGTGCAGCCGGGCGTGTCCGCCTTGGGATAGAAATAGAGCACGAACGGCTTGCCCTTCATCGCGCCCGCGCTCACCGTGCGCCCTCCGCTTGCCGGCAGCGCGAACTCGGGCGCCGCGTCGCCCTCGACAAGGCTCATGTCTCTTCCTCCTCCATCGGCGCCGGGGCGAGTGGTCCTACGTGGCGCTCGAATGCGCCGCGCACGGCGTGGCCCAGCTCGTCCAGGGTGGCCATGAGCCCGGCCACGTCAAGCACCGCCTCCCCGCTCGTCCGCACGGCATGAACCAGCGCGGCCGCCACCGCCTCCGGCAGCGCCGCTTGTGTTGCGGTCCCGCCCGCCTGGGCAGCGGGCGGTGCCCTTCCGACCGCGACGCGCAGGACGCCGAGCACGGTGCGATAGAGGTAATCGGCGCGCAGAAGGAGGGCGGCGTCCTCGCGCCCGAGAAGCCCCGCTTCGGCGAGCCCCGCCAACGCGAGCCGGGTGGTCGGGTTCCACAGCTCCGGCCGGGCGGGCGCGTGGATGAGCTGAAGCGCCTGGGCGATGAACTCCACCTCCATCAACCCGCCCGGCCTGAGGCGGATGTCCCACGGGCCGGCCGGCGGCAGCTCGCGGGCGACGCG
Source organism: Acetobacteraceae bacterium (assembly GCA_035503055.1). Classification (GTDB taxonomy): domain Bacteria; phylum Pseudomonadota; class Alphaproteobacteria; order Acetobacterales; family Acetobacteraceae; genus JAKAWQ01. Next base: position 5,374 of record DATJTV010000369.1, on the reverse strand, counting down.
CACCCGCATGGAAGCCGCATCGGCGCGGATGCGCTCCGGCGGGGCGGCAGCGCCGGCGGCGCCCGCGAGCGCGGCGCGGATCGCCTCCGCGACCTCGGCGCGGAAGCCGCGCGGCCCGGCGACCACGCGCGCCCGCGTCAGCGCCATCCGCTCCCAGGTCCAGGCATCGCCCGCGTGATAGCGGCGAAAGCCCGCGAGCGAGACGGCCACCGGGCCTTTGTTGCCGGAGGGCCGGAGCCGCATGTCGACTGCGAAGGCCGGCCCCTCGGCGCCCGGCGTCGAGAGGGCGGCGATGAAGGCGTGGACCGCGCGGATGAACCATTCGCTCGCCGAAAGCCGTCGCGCGCCGCGGCTTTCGGTCACCTCCGGCGGGTGGTCGTAGATCAGCATCAAATCGAGGTCCGAGCCCGCCATCATCTCGCGCCCACCCGCCTTGCCGAGCACGACGACCGCGAGCCGCCCGCGCGGTACGCGGCCGTAGCGGCGGGCGAAATCGGCGAGCACGCGCGGCAGCAGGCAAGCGAGCGTTGCATCGGCGAGCGCCGCCCGGGCGATGCCGGCCTGATCGGCGTCGGTCCGCCCCTCCAGGGTCGCGACCGCGATGCGGAACTGCTCGGTCCGGATGAAGCCCCGGATCTCGGCGAGCGATTCCTCGAAGCCACGGATCGGGGCAAGGCGCGTGGCGAGCGCGCGCGCAGGCTCCGGCGCCTCGGCGGCCGGCGCGAGCAGCCCATCCAGCGCGGCCGGATTGCGCGCGAGATAATCGGCGAGCGACGGTGCCGCCCCGAACACCGCGGCGATGCGGCCGAGCAGCGCCGGGTGGCGCTGGAAGAGGGAAAGAATCTGCACGCCGGCCGGCAGGCGGGCGAGAAACTCGTCGAACCGCGCGAGCGCCGCGTCCGGGTCGCGCTGGCGCGCGAGTGCGGCCAGCAGATGCGGGAGGACATGGAAGAGCAGCTCGCGTGCCCGCTCCGAGCGCAGCGCGCGCGGCCGCCCCGTCTGCCAGGCCTGCACCGCGGCGGCGACGCGAGCGGGGTTGGCGAAGCCGAGCGCGGCCAACGCCTCGAGCGCGGCCGGCTTCGGCTCCTCCTCCCCGCGCAGGTCGAGCGCCTGCGGCAACGTCGCCGTCTCGCGCACCGGTTCGAACATCTCGCGGTAGCGCGCCTCCACCCGCTTCAGATGAGAGAGCAGCCGGGCGGCGACCCGTTCCGGATCCTTGCCCATGAAGCGGAGGAAGCGCGCCACGCCCTCTTCCGTCTCGGGGAGGCTGTGCGTTTGCCGGTCGGCGACCATCTGCAGGCGATGCTCGACCGTGCGGAGGAAGCGGTACGAGGCGGCAAGCTCCTTGGCCGCGTGAAGCGAGAGCACGCCCGCGCGCGCGAGCAGGCCGAGCGCGGCGAGCGTTGCCGGCACGCGCAGGCTCGGATCCCGCCCGCCCCAGACCAGCTGCAAGGTCTGGGCGAGGAACTCGATCTCGCGGATGCCGCCCGCGCCGAGCTTGAGATTGTGTCCGGCGAGCCGCGCGAACGGGCGCTCGGCCGGAACGGCTTCAGACCGCGCGCCAACGGCGACGCGCCTGTCCATTTGGGCATCGATCCTTCGGCGCATCGCATGGATGTCGGCGATCGCGGCGAAATCGAGATGGCGGCGCCAGACGAAGGGCCGGATCTCTTCGAGGAACTGTGCCCCGAGCGCGCGGTCGCCGGCGACCGGGCGCGCCTTGAGCATCGCCGCGCGCTCCCAATTCTGCGCCATGCCCTCGTAGTAGGCGAGGGCAGCGGGGAGGGCGACGGCGGGCGGGGTCGCGGCCGGATCCGGGCGGAGACGGAGGTCGATGCGAAAGACGTAGCCGTTCGCGTCGCGAGCCTCCATGAGTGTCGCGAGGTCGCGCGCGAGTCGGGCATGGACGAAGCCCGGTTCGGCGCCGGCGATTCGTGTCGCCTCCGGATCGTAGAGCAGGACGAGGTCCACATCGCTCGAATAGTTGAGTTCCCGCGCGCCGAGCTTGCCCATGCCGAGCACGACGAAGCCCGAGCCGCGATCAGGCTCCGCCGGGTCCGGGAGGCGGAGCAGGCCGGCTTCGTGCGCGGCGAGCAGGAGGTGGCGCGTGGCGAGCGAGAGCGTTGCCTCGGCGAGCTCCGAGAGCGCGCCCGAGACGCGCTCGAGCCGCCAGAGACCGCCGATATCGGCGATCGCGGTGGCGAGCGCCACCTCACGCTTCACCTGGCGCAAGAGTGCGGCGAGCCGCGGCCGCGGCAAGCCGGGCGCGGCGGCAGCGAGCCGGCCGAGGGCGGCCGCGACCAGCGGCTCCGGCCCGCGCTCGCAGAGCGCGCGAAAGCTCGCCGCCTCGCGAACCGCCAGATCAGAGAGATAGGGGCTGTTACCGCCGAGCGCCCGCAAGAGCGCCCGGCCTTCCTTGCGGGCGGCCACCCGCGCCTCGGCCCGGCCGAGGGCGGCGAAGCGCTCGATCAGCCGATCGGCCGCTCCCGCGTCGGCTGGGGGCGGCCAAGCCTCGGGGAGGCGGAAGGCGGCTTGCATCGCCGAGGCTCGCCATGTTGAGGCGTTCGGGTCAAGCCGCCGCGCATTTCCTGCACTTCCTCGCCGAGGTCGTGCTTGGGGTCCTGCTGCTGGCCGTGGTCGCGGCGGGCCTGCTCGCCGGGCGGCTGGCCGAGGGCCCTATCGACCTCGCCTTCCTCATCCCGCGCCTCGAGGCGGCGCTGAACCACCCGACGGGCGGGCCACACCTCAGAATCGGCGCCGCCGCGCTCGGGTGGGAGGGGTTCCGCAACGGGTTCGAAAGCCCGCTCGACCTCGTGTTCGCGGACGTGGTCCTCCGCGGCAAGGGCGGCGCCGGCATCGCCGAGATCCCCCGCGCGGAGGTTTCGCTCTCGGCGCCGGAGCTTTTGATCGGGCGGATCGTCCCGCGCCGCATCGTGATCGAGGATCCGCGCGTGCGCATCGTCCGCGATCCGGAGGGCCGGTTCGAGATGGCCTTCGGGCAAAGGCGCGAAGAAGCTTCTCCCTCGCCGGCGACCGCGAGCCTCGTGGGCCAGGTGCTCGCCGCGCTCAAGGCCCCGCCGGGCAACGGCCGGAGCCGCCCCGCGCAGCCATTCCGCGCATTGAGCCAACTCAGCATCCTCGCGATCCACGGCGCCGAGCTCACGGTCGTCGATCGAGCGCTGGGCGCCACCTGGTACGCGCCGACGGCCAATCTCACGCTCACCCGCGGCGCAGAGGGCGGGCTTACCGGGAGCGGCCGGATCACACTTGCGGTCAAGGGCAGGCAGGCGGAGCTCGGACTTCAGGCCGGCCTCACCGAGCAGGGCGCGCTGACGGTCACGGCCAACCTCTCGCCGATCCGCCCCGCCGAGCTTGCCGCGATCCTGCCTCGCCTCGCCCCGCTCGCCGCCGTCAATGCGCCGGTCACGCTCGATGCCGAATTCACGATGGGCGGTGAGGTGCCCACGCCCGAACTCCGGCTGCAGGCGGATGTGGGCGCCGGCGACATCGCGCTCGGCGGCGCCGTGGTGCCGGTCGCGGGCGGCACGCTCGCGCTCATTGTGACCCGGGATGAGCTCGCCTTGCATCCGCTCGTGCTGCGGCTCGCCGGCCCCAAGGGCGAGGCCGGCCCGGTGCTGACGGTGAAGGGCACGGCACAGCTCCAGGCAGCGCGGAATTGGAGCGGGGACCTCTCGGTGGAGACGGGGGGCGTGAACATGGCGGAGCTTGCGCGCTACTGGCCGCCCGCGATCGGAAAGGGCGGCCGCGCCTGGGTCACCTCCAACATCACCGCGGGCACCGCCAAGGAGGCGACGCTCGCGCTCGGCTTCACCGCACCCGCCGACCTCGGGAACCTCAGCCTCACGAGCGTCGCGGGCTATGTCTCGGCAAGCAAGCTCACCGTCCATTGGCTGCGCCCGGTGCCGCCGCTCACCGACGGTGAGGCGAGCCTCACGATCACCGATCAGGACGCGCTCACCATCGATGTCGCGCACGCGGCCGAAGGCGCGCTCAGCGTCGTCAGCGGCCAGGTGCGTATCACCGGCCTCAGCGCCCCGGACCAGAACGCCTCGATCGCCGCGCACATCGCCGGACCCCTGCCCTCCGTGCTCGGCCTGCTCGGCCAGAAGCGGCTCAACCTGCTCTCCCGCTTCTCCCTGCCCTTCACCGACCCCTCCGGCGCTACGGACACGGCGCTGACGGTCGCCCTGCCGCTCGACAACAACGTCACCATGGATCGGGTGCGGATGCGGGCGGAGTCCGCGCTGACGGCAGTGCATCTCGGCTCGGTCGTCAGCGGGCAAGCATTCGATCAGGGCAAGCTCAGGCTCGTCGCCGACAATGCGGGGATGACCGTCTCGGGCCAGGGCGCGCTCGCCGGCATCCCGGCGCGCTTCTCCTATGCGCTCGATTTCGGCGCCGGCCCGCCGGGCGGGGTGGTCCAGCGCGGCAAGGCGAGCGCAACCGCGAGCCCGGCCCAGCTTGCGGCGCTGGGGGTCGGCGGGCTTGCCGGCGCGGTCTCGGGGCCGATGCGCCTCGCCGCGGACTTCACGGTGGCGCGCGACGGGAAGGGCGAGGCGAAGGTCACGGCCGGGCTCACGGATGCAACCCTGACGGTCACCCCGCTCGGCTTCACCAAGCCCGCGGGGAGCGAAGCGGAGGCCCATGCCGCGATCGCCTTCCACGGCGGGCGGATCGATGCGGTCGATGGGTTCGGCCTCACGGGGCAGGGAATTTCGCTCGCCGGCTCGGCAAGCTTTTCCGGCGGACGGCCGATCTTCGTGAGGATCGACCGCGCCGCGATCGGGCGGACGGAGGCAGAGGGCTCGCTACGCATACCGAGCAATGGAGGGCCGATCGCCGTCGTCCTCTCGGGTCCGACGCTCGATCTCTCCTCTCTCTTCGCGCGCCGGAAGCCCAAAGCCGCACCCACGCCCAAGCCGGCGGCCGCGGCGAAGCCGCCGGAGCGCGGCCCGCCCTGGGTGCTCGACGCGAATTTCGCCCGGACCCTGCTCGCCAACGGCCAGACGCTCGACCAGTGCCGCTTGCACGCCGAGAGCGACGGGGCGCGGATCGCCAGCGCCCGCCTCACCGGCACGCTTGCCTCGGGGCGGCCGCTCACCTTCGCCATCGCGCCGGACGACGGCGGGCGCACGCTCTCGATCGCGACCGATGACGCGGGCGCGCTGCTGGCGGCGATGGACATCACCCCGGACGTCCGTGACGGCACCTTCTCGCTCTCCGCCCGCTACGATGAAACGGCTGCGGGCGCGCCGCTTTCGGGCAGCGCCGAAATGACCGACTTCCGGGTCCTGAAGGCGCCCGGGCTCGCCCGCGTCCTTCAGGCGATGACGCTCTACGGGCTCGCACAGGT
>DATJTV010000368.1:0-8769 GCA_035503055.1 Acetobacteraceae bacterium | reverse complement strand
TCGTCCGCCGCGTGAACATGGTTGTCGGGGCGGCCAAGGCCGCCGAGCAGGATCTCCCGGATTCCCGCCCGCTGCACCCATCCCATGTCCGAGGAAGAGGAGGCTCCCCAGGCGCTGAATTCTTCGGCGCGCCAGCCGAAGCCTTGCGCGAGGGCGAGCTGCCAGCGCGGCCAGTGCGGGCCCCAAGGATCGGAAACGGGCGCGAGATGGCCGAGCAGACGCGTATGCACGGGAAGGCCCGCTTCCTCTGAAGCTGCCGCGATCACCGCCTCCAGCTCCTCGTACGCTGCGGAAAATTCCTCCTCGGGCGCGTAGCGGCGATTGACCAGTATCTCGAACAGCGCCGGCACCGCGGAGCCCTTGTCCCCGCCATGGGCAGCGGCGATCGTCAATCGCGCGGCAAGCGGTCCCTGTCCCGGCCGCGGCGGCAGTGCCGAGCGCCGCGCCTCCACCTCGCGCTTGAGCGCGGCGAGGCGCAGGAAGAGCGGCAGCGCGCGCTCGATCGCGTTCCGGCTTCCCCGGCCGTCACCGGAATGCCCGCCCTTTCCTTCGATACGGATCAAAAGATCGAAGCTGCCGAAGCAGCCGGCCCAGATGCGCGGCGCTGCGCTACCGTTGAAGCTCAGGAGATGCCCGCCGATCATTCCCTGCTCGGCGAGATAGCGGATTCCGGGATAGAGCCCGCCCTCCTCATCCGTGCAGAGGAGAAGCTCGGGCTCATAGGCGAGCGGGAGCCCGGCGGCGGCCGCGGCGTCCAGCGCGAGCAGCGCCGCCGCGATCGTCCCCTTCATATCGGCGCTGCCGCGGCCATAGAGCCGGTTGGCGACGCGCGTCAGGGCAAGCGGAGGCACACTCCAGCCGGGGCCCGGCGGCACCGTGTCCACGTGGAAATAGAGGCTGCAGACGGGACGGTCGCCCTGCCGCGCGGCGATGAGATTGACCCGCTCGGCCTCCTCGCCGCAGAGCGAAGAGGGCACCACCACCCGCCGCACGGCAAAGCCCAGCTTCGCGAGGCGAGGCTCCATCAGATCGGCGAACGCCCCGTAGCCGGTTCCGGGCGGGAAGGAGGTGTCGCAGGCGAGCATCCGGGCGAGATCGGCAAGGGCGCGCTCCGCCCCGCCTGCAATGCGGGCGAGAGCCTCCTCGAGAGGGGCGGTTTTGGCGATCGCAGACACGAGCTTCCCGGGGCCCACCGGTATTTCTATAATGTTTATATGAACCCAACCGACACCCGGGCGCAAGCCGCTCGCCCGCTGCCGCTCTATGAGCACGTGAAGCGCGAGCTCTCGGAGGCGATCCTGCTCGGCACCTACAAGCCGGGGAGCCAGCTTCCGAGCGAGATCGCGCTCGCGCGTCACTACGGCGTCGCGGTTGGCACCGTGCGGCACGCTCTCACCGATCTCACGGCGGAGGGGATGCTCGCGCGCCGGCGCAAGAGCGGCACCGTCGTCACCGGCCGCACGCCGCACCACAACCTCCGATATTTCTTCCAGTATTTCCGGCTGCACGGCGCGGACGGAGGCCAGCTCCGCTCGACGCCGGAAATCCTCCGTCTCCGCCACGTCGCGGCCAGCGAGGAGGACGCCGCGCGCCTCGGCCTTTCTCCCCGATCGCCGCTCATCTCCATCCATCGCCTGCGCAGTGTCGCGGGCCGCCCTGCGATGCATGAGCGCCTCCTTTTGCCCGCCGCGCGCCTGCCGGATTTCCCGAAGTGCGCGCCCGACGTGCCCGAGCTGCTCTATCTGTATCTTCTGGAACGGTACGGCATCCGCATCTCCGCAGTGCGCGAGAGCCTCACCGCAGAGCCGGCGCGGGCCGAGGATCGCCGGCTGCTCGCCCTTCCCGCCCGCGCCGCCGTCCTTGTCATCGACGAGCTCGCGTACGATCAGGCAGGCGGACCGGTGATCCTTGCGCATCACCGTGCGGCCACCGCTGGCCTCTGCTACGTCAACGAGGTTCGCTAGCTCGTGAAGCGCTTACTCACGCCGAACGAGCTCTCGCGGAAGGCGACGAGAAGAAAGGACATGGCTTGGGCCTCAGGCCCCAGCCCCAATCCCTTAAGTAATGGATTGCAAAGGCTCCGCCTTTGCCGGGGGTGTCGGGGGCAGAGCCCCCGACCGGGGTCGGGGCTCCCATCGCGCTTGCGCGATGGGGACCCGTGCAGGGGCAGAGCCCCTGGCCTAACTTCGCCAGAACCACATCACGGCCGTCAGCAGCGCCGAGATCAAGACCGAGATCAGGAGGCACGAGCCGAGCGGCATATAGACCCGCACCCCGCCGCGCATGAACCTGACGTCGCCGGGAAGATGACCGAGCAAGGGAAAGACGAGCCCGAGCAGGACAAGGCCGACGCCGGCGATGATGAGGAGCCGGCCGGTCATGATTTCATTCCGCCGCTTTCGCGCGGCCCTTCCATTCCGCGACCGCGATGCGCGGCATTTCGAAGCGATCGCGCGTGCGCGTGTACCAGCCGCGCCCATGCATGCGGCCGATCAGATCGAGCTTTGGCGTGTCGATATAGCATTTCGCCGCATCGAGGACAGCCTCGTCCGCGACGTGCATCGCGACGACCCTGCCGAACACCACCGAACGATCTGCGCCGAGCTCCACGGTTGCGTGTTTCACGCATTCGAGCGAGACCGGGCTCTCGGCGATGCGCGGCGGCCTCACCTTTTCGGAGGGAATGGGCGTGAGCCCGGCCTCCTCCAGCTCGCGCACCTCCGGGCCCCACTCGATCGCCGTCACGTTCATCGGCTCGGCGCACGCGACGTTGACGAGGTTCACCACGAACTCCGGCGTGTGGCGGATGTTCTCCGCCGTGTCCTTGCTCCGGCCGGGCTCCCGCCCGCCGATCCCGATCACCACGATCGGCGGTTCCTGCGAGACCGCGTTGAAGAACGAGAACGGCGCGGCATTGACCCTTCCCGCGAGATCGATGGAAACCACCCACGCGATCGGCCGCGGCACCACGGTGGAGACCAGGAGCTTGTAGCGGTTGTCGGCGCTGATGCGGTCGAAGTCGAAGAACATGGCCGGTCTATCCTTTCCTTCGCCGAGGCTTACGATGCCTCTGCTTTGCACCAGCGCGCGATCTGCTCGTGGGTGGCGAACCAGCAGCCACCCATTTCCTTCATGTGCGCGATCAGCCGCGCGAGCACCGGCAGACGCGAGCGGTGGCCGCTGATATGGGGGTGCATGGTGAGGATGTAGAGGCCGCGCTCTTCCCAGGCGCCGTCGAACTCGGCGCGGAAGATTTCCTCCACCGAAGAGGGCGGCGTATAGGGACGGAGCCCGCTGAAACGCTCCATGTTGAAATAGACGGCGTCGTCGCGGATCCATTCCGGCGGCAGCTCGACGATCCCGGTCGGCTCGCCGTCCGCCAACAGCTCATAGGGATCGTCGTCCGCCATCAGGCTCGAATCGTAGAGAAGACCCATCTCGCGGATGATCGCGAGCGTGTTGGGGGAAAAATCCCAGCTCGCCGTGCGCATGCCGACCGGCTCCCGGCCCGCGAGATCCGCGAGCACGTCGGCGGCGCGGCGGGAAAGATCTCGCTCCGCCGCGAGGGGGAGAGTGGTGTTGCGCTCGTGGATCCAGGAGTGGATCCCGATCTCGTGCCCCTCCGCCGCGAGCGCGTGCACTTCGTCCGGATAGAGGAGCGCGGAGACCGCCGGATAGAAGAACGTGGCGGGAATCTGCTCGGCGGCGAGCAGGCGGCGGATGCGCGGGATCGCCTGGCGCGAGCCGTACTGGCCCTGGCTGAGTCGCATCGGGCTTTCATCGGCATCGCGCAGCGGAATGGTGTCGTGGTCGGCGTCGAAGGAAAGGCCCACCGCGCAGCGCGCGCCCTCGGGCCAGCGCGCGGGCTTGAGGCTCCGACCGGCCCGGGCGCGGCCGACGATGCGCCGCCAGGTCTCCTCCGGCCATCGCCAGGGTTCGGGGGCGGAGGCGTTGTCGTTCATGGGCCTGTTTCCTTCGTGCGGCGCCGGCGAGCATAGCCGCGCCCGCGGCGGCCGCAAACCGCCGGCGGTATGCAGGTCTCCGTGCCGAGGCTATAAATCCGTGGACCCATAATCCCCGACTGCGAGGCGACGATGTTCGAGACGACGATCGCCGGAAGCCTGCCGAAGCCCTCGTGGCTCGCCGAGCCGAACGTGCTGTGGGCGCCCTGGCGGCTCTCGGGCGCTGAGCTTGCCGCCGCGCAGCGCGACGCGACGCTGCTTGCGATCAAGGAGCAGGAGGATGCCGGAATCGACATCGTGACCGATGGCGAACAGTCGCGCCAGCACTTCGTGCACGGCTTCCTCGCCTTCGTCGAAGGCATCGATTTCGGCCGGAAGGTCGAAATGGGAATTCGCGACAACCGGTACAAGGCGATGGTGCCGACCGTAAGCGGCGAGCCCCGTCTCACCGGGCGGGTTCATGCGACGGAGGCGCGGCTGGCCCGCGCGCATACGAAGCGCAAGCTCAAGATCACCCTGCCGGGGCCGATGACGATCGTCGATACGATCGCCGATGCGTATTACGGCGATCGGGTGAAGCTCGCGATGCGGTTCGCTGCGCTGCTCAACGAGGAGGCAAGGGGCTTGCAAGCGGACGGCGTGGATACGATCCAGTTCGACGAGCCCGCCTTCAACGTCTATCTCGATGCGGTGAAGGAGTGGGGCATTTCCGCGCTCGAGCGCGCCGCCGAGGGGCTCACCTGCAAGACGGCCGTGCATATCTGCTACGGCTACGGCATCAAGGCCAATCTCGACTGGAAGAGCAGCCTCGGCAGGGAATGGCGCCAGTACGAGGAGATTTTTCCCGCCCTCGCGGCGAGCCGCATCGATCAGGTCTCGCTCGAGTGCCGCAATTCGCATGTGCCGATCGAGCTCATCGGCCTGTTGAAGGGCAAGGACGTGCTTGTCGGCGCGATCGACGTCGCGACCGACGTGGTGGAGACGCCCGAGCAGGTGGCGGAGACGATCATGGCGGCCGCGCGCTTCGTGCCGAAGGATCGGGTCTATCCCTGCACCAATTGCGGCATGGTGCCGATGCGCCGCGAGGTCGCGATGGCGAAGCTCGCTTCACTCGGGGCGGGCGCTGCGCTTGCCCGGGAACGGGTCTGACAACGAGCATGGCGGCGACCGATCCGGCCTTGATGACCGCCGAGCAGCTGCTCGACCACTACGCGCACGGCAGTCTGAGCCCGGTGGAGGCGATGGCCGCGGTGAGCGAGCGCATCGAGCGCTACAATCCGGTGCTCAACGCCTTCGTCGTGATGAACGAGCATGCGGCGAGCGCGGCGCGGGAGAGCGAGAAGCGCTGGCAGGCAGGCAGGCCGCTCGGCCTGCTCGACGGCGTGCCCTGCACCGTCAAGGACCTGATCGATCTCGCGGGCTTTCCGACGCGCCGCGGCAGCCGGCTCACCTCCGCCGATCCGATGGTGGACGACGCGCCGGTCTCGCTTGCGCTCAAATCGGCCGGTGCGGTGATCATCGGCAAGACCACCACCACCGAGTTCGGCTGGAAGTCGCCCGGGGACTGTCCGCTCACCGGGGTGACGCGCAATCCGTGGAATCCGCAGCACACGCCGGGCGGCTCCTCCGCCGGCGCGGCGGCGGCGGCGGCCGCGGGCTTCGGGCCGCTGCATATCGGCACCGACGGCGGCGGCTCGATCCGCATTCCCGCGGCCTGGTCCGGAGTCGTCGGCCTCAAGCCGAGCTTCGGGCGCGTGCCGCAATGGCCTCTCGGCGCCTTCGCCACCGTCGCGGTCGCCGGGCCGATGACGCGCTCGGTCGGCGATGCCGCACTTTTGCTTTCCGCGATCGCCCGCTTCGACCATCGCGACCCCTATGCGCTGCCCGACGATCCGCGCGACTGGCGCGCGGGTATGGAGGCGGGCGTGGCGGGGCTTCGCGTCGCCGTGCTCTCGACCCACGGGTTCGACGCGCCGCTCGATCCGACCGGGCGCGAGGCGCTCACGCACGCCGCGCATCTGCTCGGCAAGGAAGGAGCGCTGGTCGAGGAGGTCGATCCCGGCCTGCCCGACACGCGCGCCGTCTTCGGCCGGATCTGGGGTGTCGCGCTCGCGCGCCTGGTCGAATCCTTCCCCGAAACGCGGCGCCGGATGCTCGATCCCGGCCTCCTCGAAGTCGCGGCGGCCGAAAGCAGCATGACGGCTCAGGAATTCATCGGTGCGGAGGCGCTGCGCCTTGTCGTCGCGCACACCATGGCATCGCTGCACCGGCGCTACGACCTCGTGCTCTGCCCGAGCGTGCCGAACCGCGCCCCGCTCGCGGACAAGCCGACGACGAACCCGGTGGAGGCGCTCTGGCAGGAATGGGCGCCGTGGACCTTCACCTTCAACCTGAGCCGCCAGCCCGCGATCAGCATACCGCTCGGCCTCGACGAGACCGGCCTGCCCCGCTCGGTGCAGATCGCGGCAGGGCTCTACCGCGACGACCTCGTGCTGCGCGCCGCGCGTACGATCGAGCTTCTCTCCGACAGTCTCGGCTGCGCAACGCTGGAGTGAGCGGCGAAGGAGCCAAACCGATGAGGAGCCATGTTTCGTGAGCGCATCCGATCCCTTCGCGCCGATTGCCGCCTGGCTGGTCGAGCAGCAGCCCGCAATGATCGCGCTGCTCCGCGAGATCGTCTCGATCGACAGCGGGAGCTACAACAAGCCCGGGATCGACGCGGTCGGTGCGGCGATCCGTCGCTTCCTCGAGGGCAATGGCATTGCGGTCGAAACCCTGCCCCAGAAAAAGCATGGCGATTGCCTGCGCGCGCTCGTCCCCGCCGGCGGACCCGGCGCCTCGAACCGCAAGATCGTGCTGATGGGGCATCGTGACACGGTCTACCCCGACGGCGAGGTGGCGCGGCGGCCTTTCACGCTCGAGGACGGCATGGCGAGAGGGCCGGGCGTGGCCGACATGAAGGCCGGGCTGGTGATGAATTCCTTCGTGCTTGCCGCCTTCGCGCGGTTCGGGAGCGCGCCGGGGCCGCTCGTCGGGCTCTTCACCGGCGATGAGGAGATCGGCAGCCCCGAGGGGCGGGCCGTCATCGAGGCGGAAGCGCGCGGGGCGCGGGCGGTCTTCAACAGCGAGCCCGGCCGCCTCTCGGGCAATGTCGTGAGCGGGCGCAAAGGCGGCGTCTTCATGGTGATGCGCATCACCGGCAAGGCGGCGCATTCGGGCGGCAGCTTCACCGAGGGAATCAGCGCCATCGAGGAATTGGCGCGGAAGATCGTGGCAATCCATGCGCTTACCGATATTCCACGCGGCATCACGCTCAATGTCGGGCTCGTCTCGGGCGGGCAGAGCGTGAACACCGTGGCCCCCTGGGCCGAAGGCCGGATCGACCTCCGCTACGTGGCGCCCGAGGACCGCGAGAAGGTGATGGCGGAGATCAAAGCGATCGTCGCGCGGAGCTTCGTGCCGGGAACAAGTGCCACGCTCGAGATCCGCGGGGAATTCCTCCCGCTCACGCAGGACGACGCGGCCAAGCGCCTGCTCGGCGTCTATGCCGCAGCGGCGGAGGCGAGCGGCTTCGCGACCAGCGGGGAGTTCTCGGGCGGCTGCGCCGATTCCGGATTCACCGCGGCCGTTGGCGCGCCGACGATCTGCGCAGTGGGGCCGGTCGGCGGCAAGGCCCACAGTCCGGAGGAGTTCCTCAAGATCGATAGCCTGGTGCCGCGCGCCACGGCCTGCGCGCGCGCGATCCTCGGCCTCGCCGCCGCCGGGCTGTAACAGGGAACATCCCATGAGCACAACCCGCGAATCATTTGAACGCGACGGTGTCGTCTGTCTGCGCCAGGTCTTCGATCCGCGTTGGATCGCGATGCTCGCCGCGGGCGTCGAGCGCAATCTCGCCGAGCCTGGTCCTTTCGCCAAGCGCTACACGCCGGATGGCAGGCCCGGGCTCTTCCTCGGCGATTACTGCAACTGGCGCCGTATCCCCGAGTACCGCGAATTTCTCCTCCATTCGCCCGCCGCCGGCCTCGCCGGCGAGATCATGGGCGCTGAGAAGATCAACCTCTTCCACGAGCACGTGCTGGTGAAGGAGCCGGGCACGCTCGAGCCGACGCCCTGGCATCACGACCTACCGTACTGGACGCTCGACGGAACGGCGGCCGTGAGCCTCTGGATTCCGCTTGATCCGGTCAGCCGCGATACCTGTGTCGAATACGTGGCCGGCTCGCACAAATGGGGCGCCTGGTACACGCCAAAACGCTTCGCCGACGGTAACGCGCACGAAGGCCGCGACTCCCGGCTCGAGGCGGTGCCGGATATCGACGCCGAACGCGACCGCTACACGCTGCTCGGCTGGGACCTCGAACCCGGGGACGCCATTCTTTTCAACGGTCTCGTTCTGCACGGCGCGCCCGGCAACCGCTCCCCCCACCGGCGCCGCGCTTTCGCCGCCCGCTTCACCGGCGACGATGTCCGCTACGCGGTACGCCCGGGCTTCATGTCGCCGCCGCCCGAGGCCTTCCCCGGTGCCCCCGAGCCAGGCCTACTTATGGACAGCGACGCTTTTCCCATCGTCTGGCGACGAGGAGCGGGATCCTAGAGCGGGATGCGTTCCCTCGGGCTCACGCATCCCGCTCTAGGTCTTTGTTTTCCCGCGTGATTCACGCCTTCAGTGATTCTCATGTTCGCCGTCAAGGGCATTTGACACGGGATTCCGACCCTGTTGACGGGTTGACGGGTTGATGGGCTGCGCAGCGGAGGACGCGGCAGCGCAAGACGACGGTTGATCAGACTCTGATGCGCGGGTTGGCTA
>DATJTV010000367.1:0-18005 GCA_035503055.1 Acetobacteraceae bacterium | reverse complement strand
CAGCACGCGCTCGAGCTTCGCCTCCTCCACGTCCCGCCCCGTGCCTTGCAGATCCACATACACCGAGAGCGGCTGGGACACGCCGATCGCATAGCTGATCTGGAGCGTGCAGCGGTCGGCGAGTCCGGCGGCGACGACGTTCTTGGCGAGATAGCGGCACGCATAGGCGGCCGAGCGATCGACCTTGCTCGGGTCCTTGCCGCTGAACGCTCCGCCGCCGTGCGGGGCGGCGCCGCCATAGGTATCGACGATGATCTTGCGCCCCGTGAGCCCGCAATCACCGTCGGGGCCGCCGGTCACGAATTTGCCTGTCGGATTGACGTAGAAGCTCGCGTCGGGGCACATCCAGCCGGGCGGCAGGCTGCTCTCGACGATCGGCCAGAGCATCGCCTTGATCTCGCTCTGCTCGAGATCGGGCTCGTGCTGGATCGAGACGACGATCGAGGTCGCCTCGACCGGCTCGCCGTCGACATAGCGCAGCGTCACCTGGCTCTTCGCGTCAGGCTTGAGCCCCGCCACCGCGAGGTCGCGGTTGCGGCGCATCTCGCTGATCCGGCGCAGGATCAGATGCGCGTAATGGATCGGCGCCGGCATCAGGCTCTCGGTCTCGGTGCAGGCATAGCCGAACATGATGCCCTGATCGCCCGCGCCCTCGTCCTTGTTGCCGCTGGCATCGACGCCGAGGGCGATGTCCGAGGACTGCGAATGCAGGTGGCAGCAGACCACGGCGTCCTTCCACGAGAATCCGTCCTGGTCGTAGCCGATATCGTGCACCGCCATTCGCGCGAGGTGCGTGAGATATTCGTGCGTGACCGTCTCCGGCCCGCGGGTCTCGCCCGCCAGCACGATGCGGTTGGTCGTCACCAGCGTCTCGCAGGCAACGCGCGAATAAGGATCGGCCGCTAGGAAAGCGTCGAGAACCGTGTCGCTGATGCGGTCGGCGACCTTGTCGGGATGGCCCTCCGAAACCGATTCGGAGGTGAACAGGAAGTCGCCCTTGTCGCGCATGGATCTTTCCTCTTGTCGCGAGAGCGTCGCCGTGAGGTCCGGCCGCCGCGCCGGCCGAATGCCGGAGCGGAGGCTGAATGGCGGAAACAAGCCGGGGGGTCAAGCGCGGGCTTCAGGCAATTCCGATCACATCGCGCATGGAATAGAGCCCGGCCTTCCGCCCGGCGAGCCAGAGTGCGGCGCGCACCGCGCCCGTAGCATAAATCCGCCGATCGAACGCTCGATGCACGAGAGCGAGGTGCTCGCTCGCCCCTGCGAAGAGAAGCGTATGCTCGCCCACCACCTGCCCGCCGCGCAGGCTCGCGAACCCGATCTCTCCCTCTTTCCTCGGCCCGACATCGCCATGCCGCCCGCTCCGCATCACCGCCTCGAGTGCCACGCCGCGGCCCGCCGCCACCGCCCGGCCCAGCCCGATCGCCGTGCCCGAGGGCGCGTCCACCTTCTGGCGGTGGTGCATCTCGACGATCTCGGCGTCATAGCCCGCAGCCGGCAGCGAAGCTGCCATCCACTCGGCAAGCGCCAGCATCAGCGTAACTCCGGGTGAGAAATTCGCGGCGTAGACCACCGCAATCCGGCTTGCCGCCGCCGCGACTTCCGCCTCGTCCGCCGCCGCAAGCCCCGAGGTCCCGAGCACCCAGCCGGCCGAGGCGCTCGCCAGCGCCCGCGCGTGCGCCGCGGCCGCGCTCGCATGGCTGAAATCGATCACGACGTCGGCGCCCGCGGCAAGCCCCGCGATATCGCCGCCGCGGCTGATCCCGCCTGCCGGCACGGCACCCGCCGCCTCCACCTCCTCGGCCAAAAGCCGCCCCATGCGGCCGGTGATGCCGGCGATCCCAATCCTGAGCGTCATGCCCCTCCGTCCTCCCGCGAACCGAGCGCTGAACCCCGCGCGGCGATCTTTCCACCCGCGGCGCGGAATGCCAGCCCCGGCCGGCAACCGCGTTGCGGAAAGCTCGCCGCGCCCGATCTATGAAACAAAACCCCATTCTATCAAACGAACGAGGAGTGCTGCATGGTCCGGGCGCTTTCTCTTCTTCTGCTCTGCCAGTTGCTCGGCACGGTCATCGCCCGCGCGACCGGCGTGCCGATCCCCGGGCCGGTCTTCGGTCTCGTCCTGCTGCTCGCCCTGCTCGTCGCCCGAAGCGGCCCGGACCCCGAACTCCATTCGACCGCGCAGGGGCTGCTCCGCCATCTCGGCCTGCTCTTCGTGCCAGCCGGGGTCGGCGTCGTGAACGAGCTCGGCGTGCTCCGCGCCAATGCGCTCGCCATCGCGATCGCGCTCCCGATCTCGACGCTCCTCGGGCTTGCCATCACCGGACTCGCCATGCAGCTCCTGCTGCGGAGCGAACGCTGATGCCCGGCCTCTATCACGCCTGGGTCTATCTGCAGAGCGGGCCGCTGCTCGGCCTCACCGCTACGCTCCTCGCCTGGCAGGCAGCGAGCTGGCTCGACGCGCGCGCCGGCCACGCTGGCTGGTCCAATCCGATCATGCTCGCGATGGCGATCCTCGTCGTCGCGCTGATCGCGACCGGCACTTCCTACCGCAGCTACTTCAATGGGGCGCAGTACGTGCAGTTCCTCCTCGGCCCGGCGACCGTCGCACTCGCCGTGCCGATGTACGCCAACCTCGCGACCATGCGCCGCAACCTGCTGCCGATCCTCGCTTCCATGATCGCGGGCTCGCTCGCCGCCGCGCTCTCCGCGATGCTGATCGTCGCCGCACTCGGCGCGCCGCACGCGGTGGTGATTTCGATCGCGCCGAAATCCGTCACCACGCCGATCGCCATGGGGATCTCCCAGGATCTCGGCGGCCTCCCCGCGCTCACGGCGATCTTCGTCCTGCTCACCGGTATCTTCGGGGCCGCGATCGCGCTGCCGTTCTTCCGCCTTCTCCGCGTCCGCGACCGGCGCGCTCAGGGCCTCGCCGCCGGCACCGCGGCGCACGGCATCGCAACCGCGCGGCTCCTGCTCGAAAGCGACACCGCCGGCGCCTTCGGCGGCCTTGCGATCGGGCTCAACGGGCTGATGACCGCGGTCATGGTCCCGCTTCTGGTGCGCTGGCTCCTCGGCTGAGAGCATCCGCCGCCGTCCGTGCGAACTCCGGCGCCACCTTCTCCATGAAGAGCGTCAGGCTCTGCGCCGCGTCCTCGTATTCCATCGGCCCCAGCCGGAACTGCAGGATCAGTCCGCCGAACCCGATCGCCTCGATCTCCGCAAGCGCCTCCGCGACCGTCGCCGGCGAGCCCGCGATCAGCGCATGCTCGGCCAGCGCGTGCGCCGGCGGCGCCGCACCGGGAGCCGCCGCCGGCACGATCGAAAGCCCCTGCTCCTCGAGGACGCGCTTGCGCATGGCCTGGCGGTGCTCCTGCATCGCCGCGAACGCCGGGCCCGCGATCCGCTCCGCCTCCGCGTCGGTCTCGGCCACGAACACGTTGCGCCACGCCCAGCACTGCGCGAGGTTCTTTGCCACCGCCGCCTCGTCGCTTCCCTGCTCACGCAAAATGCGGCAATAGAGCTCCATCCGCCGGCGCATCACCGCGTTCGACTGCACGTTCATCATGAACGGCTGTCCCCGGCGCGCGATCCGCCGCATCCCCTCCTCGCTCGAGGCCGAGCGGATCACATAAGGATGCGGCCTCGTATAGGGGCGCGGGCGCAGCATCGGCACCCGGAGGTTCCAAAATCTGCCGCGGTGCTCGAAGCTTTCGCCGCTCCAGGCCTTGAACATGATCGCCTCGGCCTCTTCCAGGCGCGCCTCGGCCTCCGAATGGTCGAGCCCATAGCCCTGATAGTCGTAGATATTGTAGGCGGTGCCGCGCCCCAGCCCGACGATCAGCCGGCCCTTGCTGATATTGTCGATCAGCGCGAGCTGCTCGGCCATGCGGATCGGATGATGCAACGACATCTGGGCCACCGCGAACCCGATCTTCACCCGCCGCGTCGCCGCCGCGAGCGCAGCGGCGAAGCTCACCGGGTCGACATAGGCGCAGATACCGTCGAAATGATGCTCGGCGAGCCAGATCACCTCGACCCCGAGCGTCTCGGAGAGCCGCGCCTCGCGCAAGGTCTCGTCGATCACCTGGCCGTCGCGCGCGGGGTCGCGGCTCTCGGGGAAGAGGAAGTTGCTGAACCTCAACCCCGCCCGCCGTTCTCGAAGAACTCCCGCACGCGGGCGAAGAAGCCTTCCGATTCCGGGTGACCCTTCGTGTTCCCGGCGGCCTCCTCCTCGAATTCCTCGAGCAGCTCGCGCTGGCGGCGCGTCAGGTGAAGCGGCGTCTCCACGGCGACCTGCACGTACATATCGCCGCGCGCCGCGCTGCGCAGCACGGAGAATCCCTTGGCCTTGAGCCGGAACTGGTCGCCGCCCTGCGTGCCGGGCGGGATCTTCAGCTTGGCGCGGCTGCCGTCGATCACCGGCACTTCCACCTCGGCGCCGAGTGCGGCCTGCGTCATCCTGAGCGGCACGCGGCAGAAGATATTGGCGCCGTCGCGCTGAAAGAGCGGATGCGGCCGGATCGCCACGTGCACGTAGAGATCGCCGGGCGGCGCGCCGCGCGCTCCCGCCTCGCCCTCGCCCGCGAGGCGGATGCGCGTCCCGTCCTCCACCCCGGCCGGGACGCTGACCTGGAGCGAGCGCTCGCGCGCCACCGTCCCCGAGCCGCCGCACATGCGGCACGGATTGCGAATCACGCGGCCCGCGCCGCCGCAGGTCGGGCAGGTGCGCTCGATGACGAAGAAGCCCTGCTGCGCGCGCACCTTGCCCATTCCGCCGCAGGTCGCGCAGGTATCCGGCGCCCGCTCCTTGCTCTCCGAGCCGGTGCCGTTGCAGGCATCGCAGCGCACCCGCGTCGCCACGCGGAGCTGCGTCTTGGTCCCCGCGAAGGCCTCCGCGAGGTCGATCTCGACGGTCTGGCGCAGATCCGATCCCGGTCGCGGCCCTCTTCCCGCACCGCGGCGCCCGCCCATGAACTCGCCGAACATCTGATCGAAAATGTCGCCGAGCCCGGCGCCCGCCGCGAAGTCGAAGCCCCCCGCGCCGCCTGCGCCTTGCTCGAACGCAGCGTGGCCGTAGCGGTCGTACGCCGCCCGTTTCTGCTCGTCCTTGAGCACGTCGTAGGCTTCGTTGATCTCCTTGAACCGCGCCTCGGCCGCCTTGTCCCCCGGGTTGCGGTCCGGGTGGTACTGCATGGCGAGCTTGCGATAGGCCTTCTTCATGTCCTCGGCCCCCGCGTCGCGCGGAAGGCCGAGCGTGGCGTAGTAATCCTGCTTCGCCATCGTCAGTTCATTCCCGCGCCCGCATCGCAGGCGCGCTCATCAAAATCGCTGGAAATGTTCGCGGATTCCTGCCCGTACCGGAGACGCGGGCGCCGTATCGCGCTTGCGATACGGCTTCCCTCGCTATCGCCCTCCGCCATACTGAACGACGCGCAAACGGTCAGGCGGACTTCTTCTTGTTCTCGTCCACCTCCTCGAATTCGGCGTCCACCACCTTTTCCCCGTTGCCGGAAGGTCCGGCCTCGGCGGCAGATGGCTGCTCGGGCCCGCCCGCGCCGGGCCCGGCCTGCTGGGACTTGTACATCGCCTCGCCGATCTTCATCGCCACCGCCGAGAGCCGTTCGGTCGCGCTCTTCAGCGCCGCCGCATCGGTGCCCTCCGCGGCCTTATGGACCGCAGCGATGGCCGCCTCGGCTTCCTCCTTGTCGTTCGGCCCAACCTTGCCCTCGTTCTCCTTCAGCGTCTTCTCGACCTGATGGACCAGCGCATCGGCATGGTTCTTCGCCTCGACGTACTCGCGCCGCTCCTTGTCGGCGGCGGCATTCGCCTCCGCCTCGCGGACCATCTTCTGGATCTCGGCTTCGCTCAGGCCGCCCGAGGCCTGGATGCGGATCTGCTGCTCCTTGGCGGTCGCCTTGTCCTTGGCCTGAACGGAGACGATGCCGTTGGCGTCGATATCGAACGTCACCTCGATCTGCGGCACGCCGCGGGGTGCCGCCGGAATCCCCACCAGGTCGAACTGGCCGAGCAGCTTGTTGTCGGCCGCCATCTCGCGCTCGCCCTGATAGACCTTGATCGTCACCGCCGTCTGGCTGTCGTCGGCGGTCGAGAAGATCTGGCTCTTCTTCGTGGGGATCGTCGTGTTGCGCTCGATCAGCCGGGTGAACACCCCGCCCAGCGTCTCGATGCCGAGCGAGAGCGGTGTGACGTCGAGCAGCAGCACATCCTTGACGTCGCCCTTGAGCACCGCGCCCTGGATCGCCGCACCCACCGCCACCACCTCGTCGGGGTTGACGTTGCGCGCCGGCTCCTTGCCGAAGAACTGCTTCACCGTCTCGATGATCTTCGGCATGCGCGTCATGCCGCCGACCAGGATCACCTCGCCGATCTCGGCCGCCGTCACGCCGGCGTCCTTGAGCGCCGCGCGGCACGGCTCGAGCGTCTTGGCGACAAGGTCGTCGACCAGGCTCTCGAGCTTGGCCCGCGTCAGCTTCATCACGAGATGCTTGGGCCCCGAGGCGTCGGCGGTGATGAAGGGCAGGTTGATCTCGGTCTCCTTGGAGGAGGAAAGCTCGATCTTGGCCTTCTCCGCGGCCTCCTTCAGCCGCTGCAGCGCGAGCCGGTCCTTCCTGAGGTCGATCCCCTGCTCCTTGCGGAACTCCTCGGCGAGATAGTCGATCACGCGGGCGTCGAAATCCTCGCCGCCGAGGAACGTGTCGCCGTTGGTGCTCTTCACCTCGAAGACGCCGTCGCCGATCTCGAGCACGGAGATATCGAAGGTGCCGCCGCCGAGGTCATAGACCGCGATCGTGCCGCTCTTCTTCTTGTCCATGCCGTAGGCGAGGGCGGCCGCCGTCGGCTCGTTGATGATGCGCAGCACCTCGAGCCCGGCGATCTTGCCGGCGTCCTTGGTCGCCTGGCGCTGCGCGTCGTTGAAGTAGGCGGGCACCGTGATGACGGCCTGCGACACCGGCTCGCCGAGATAGGCCTCCGCGGTCTCCTTCATCTTGCCGAGGATGAAGGCGCTGATCTGGGAGGGCGAATATTTGCTGCCCTTCACCTCGACCCACGCATCGCCGTTGTCGGCACGGACGATGGTGTAGGGCACCAGGCTCTTGTCCTTGGCCACCATCGGGTCGTCGTAGCGCCGGCCGATCAGCCGCTTGACGGCATAGAGCGTGTTCGTCGGGTTGGTCACCGCCTGGCGCTTGGCGGACTGGCCGACCAGCCGCTCGCCGTTATCCGCGAAGGCCACCATGCTCGGGGTCGTGCGCGCCCCCTCGCTGTTCTCGATCACCCGAACGTCCTTGCCCTCCATGATGGCAACGCAGGAGTTCGTGGTGCCGAGATCGATACCGATCACCTTGCTGGACATGCGAAGTCTCCTTTCAGCGGATGCGGCCGGCCCGAAGCACCGCCCGCTTCCCCGGGTTCTGGATAGTGGTGTTCATGTATTGAGAGGGCGTTTCCCGGACAAGGCCCCGAACGGCGATAAGCAGCGATTCCGCGGCGGACTCGCAGGCCCATCAGGCAGTCCGGTCGAAGCCGGAGGCCGTCCCCGGCTTGGCCCCGGGGGCGCTCGACGGCGGGGCGATCTCGGCCGGCTCGCCCTTGGCGACGACCACCATCGCCGGCTTGAGCAGCCGCCCGTTCAGGGTCCATGCCGGCGTCCAGGCCGCCAGCACCGTGCCCGGCGGGTGCTCGAGGCTCTCCTGCTCCGCCATCGCCTGGTGCAGGTTGGGATCGAACGCGGCCCCGGTCGGGTCCTCCCGCCTGATCCCGTTGCGCTCCAGCGCCGCGATCAGCCCCCGCTCGATGCCCTCGAACCCCTCGCGCAGCCGGCTCACGACCTCCGGCTCCCCGCTCGCCGGCTTGGGCAGGCTATCGAGCCCCCGCCGCAAATTCTCCGCCGCCTCGACGATGTCGCGGGCGAATTTCTGCACGGCGAAGAGCCGCGAATCCTCGACCTCCCGCTTCGTCCGCGCCCGCACATTGGCGATCTCCGCCTCCGCGCGCATCCAGCGGTCGCGAAACGACTCCTTTTCGGCCTCGAGCTCGTTGATGCGGGCGCTCGCCGCCCGCATCAGCTCCTCCGGCGTCTCGGGCATCGCCCGCGCCCCGGCCCCGGCATCGTCGTTCGCCGGATTGGGATCCTGCATTTCGGGTTCGTGCATCATCATGGCGCGGCTCAGTTAAGATGCCGCGCGCCTTCGCACAAGCCGTCCTTACCCTAGCAGCCGCCCGATCACCCGGGCCGTATAATCGACCACCGGAATGATCCGGCCGTAATTGATCCGCGTCGGCCCGATCACCCCGATCGCGCCCACAATGCGGTTCGCGGCGTTGCGCGCCGGCGCCACCACCATCGCCACCCCCGAGGTGCCGAACAGCCCGCTCTCGGCGCCGATGAAGATCCGCACCCCTTCCGATTGGTCGGCCAGCTCGAGCAGCCGGAGGATCGTCTCCTCGGTTTCCAGCCGCTCGAACAGAAGCTGGATGCTCTCCAGCCGCTCGATCTCCGTCACGTCCGCCAAGAGCCGCGCCTGGCCGCGCACGATCAGGCTGGCGCCCCGCCCTTCGCCGGTCCAGGTCGCGAGTCCCGCCTCGACCACCCCCGCCGCCAGCCCATCCAGCGTCGTGCGGTCCGCCGCCATCTCCTCGGCCACGGCACCTCGCAGCTCGGCGAGCGTCCGGCCCGCCAGCCGCGCATTGAGGAAATTCCCCGCCTCCTGCAGCGCCGAGAGCGGCAAGCCCGGCGGCGTCTCGATCACCCGGTTCTCGACATGCCCGTCCGCGCTCACCAGCACGACGAGCGCCCGCCGCTCGCCGAGCGGGACGAACTCGATATGCTTCACCGGCCCTTCCGATTTCGGCGCCAGCACGAGGCCCGCCGCCGCCGAGAGCCCGGCGAGCAGGCTGCCCGCCTCGGCCAGCGTGTCCTCGAGGCTCCGCCCCGCCGCTCCGAGTGCGGCGCTGATCGTCCCGCGCTCGTCCTCCGTGAGCTCACCGAACTGCAAAAGCCCATCGACGAAGAGCCGCAATCCCCGCTCGGTAGGCAACCTGCCGGCCGAGGTGTGCGGCGCAAAGAGCAGGCCGGCATCGGTGAGGTCGGCCATCACGTTGCGGATGGTCGCCGGCGAGAGCGCGATCGGCAGCAGCCGCGAGAGCGTCCGGCTCCCCACCGGCTCCCCGGTCTCGACATACTGCTCGACGATCTCGCGCAGGATCGCGGCCGAACGGGCATCGAGCCCGCCCGCCAACCGCGCCGCACCCTGCGCTCCCAGGGCGCCCGGCTTCGGCCCCGTCGGCTGATCCATCGCCATTCCGCTTCCCTTCCCCCGCGCCACTCTACGCCTTCGGGCATCGCGCCAAATAGCAATGGCCCCGGCAATTTCCATCCCGCCTCGCCCAGCGCACTATCGGCCCATGCAGGACCCTTCCCGCCTCACCGCAACCGAAGCCGCCGCCCTCATCCGGAGCGGGAAACTCCGCCCAGAGGCGCTGACGGAGGCCTGCCTCGCCCGCATCGCCGCCCGCGAGCCAACGGTGCACGCCTTCGCCTTCCTCGACCCCTCCGCCGCCCGCACATCTGCTTCCGCTGCTCTTCCCGGCCCCCTCCACGGCCTCCCGCTCGGCGTGAAGGACGTGCTCGATACCGCTGATATGCCAAGCGAATACGGCTCTCCAATCTGGCGCGACTGGCGCCCGCGCGCCGATGCCGCCGCCGTCGCCGCCGCCCGCTCCGCCGGCGCTGCCGTCATCGGCAAGACCGTCACCACCGAGTTCGCCACCCGCAAACCGGGCCCCACCGCCAACCCCGCCAATCCCGCCCATACGCCCGGCGGCTCCTCCTCCGGCTCGGCCGCCGGTGTGGCCGACTTCTTCTTCCCCTTCGCCTTCGGCACCCAGACGGCCGGCAGCGTGATCCGCCCCGCCGCGTTCTGCGGCGTCGTCGGCTTCAAGCCGAGCTTCGGCCTGATCAGCCGCGCCGGCATGAAGCTGATGTCCGACAGCCTCGACACGATCGGCGTCCTCGCCCGCAGCACCGCCGACTGCGCGCTCCTCGCCGCTGCCGTCTCTGGCGCCGATCTCGGCGAGCCGGACCGGGCGCTGCCCCGTCCCCCGCGCATCGGTCTCTGTCGCTCGCCCGCCTGGCCCCACGCCGCCCCCGAGACCGAGGCGCTCTTCGCCGAAGTCGCCAAGACCCTCGCCCGCGCCGGCGCGCACCTCGCCGATCGCGAGCTCCCGGATCCGATTCCCCGCCTCGTCGACGCCCACCCCATCGTGATGAACGCCGAGAGCGCCCGCGCCATGGCCTGGGAGCTCGCCCACGCCCGCGGCCAGATCAGCGATCAGCTGCTCGACCGCCTCGATTTCGGCCTCGCCCAGTCCGCCCCGACCCTCGCCGCCGCCCGCACGACCTTCCATGACGCCCGCAACGCCTTCCCGATCGCGATGGAGGACCTCGACATCCTCCTGACCCCCGCCGCTCCCGGCGAGGCGCCCGAGGGCCTCGGCTGGACCGGCGATCCGGTCTTCAATTTCATCTGGACCAGCCTCCATCTCCCCTGCGTCACCGTCCCCGCCGGTACCGGGCCCGGCGGCCTGCCGCTTGGCATCCAGATCGTCGGCCGGGCCGGCGAGGACCGCGCCACCCTCGCCTGGGCCGCCTGGGTTTCTTCCGCCCTGGCCGGATAGGGCGGGGCGGGGGGTTCTCTCCCACCGCGGTCCGGCGCTATGAACCCGCCATGCGCCCCTCCGGCCGTGCCGCCGACGCCCTGCGCGACATCTCCTTCACCCCCGGCTTCGCCCACCACGCCGAGGGCTCCTGCCTCATCCGCATGGGTGGCACCGAGGTCCTCTGCGCCGCCAGCGTCGAGGGCAAGGTCCCGCCCTTCCTCCGCAATTCCGGCCAGGGCTGGGTCACCGCCGAGTACGGCATGCTGCCGCGCGCCACCCACACCCGCGGCGACCGCGAGGCCGCCCGCGGCCGCCAGTCCGGCCGCACCCAGGAGATCCAGCGCCTGATCGGGCGCTCCTTGCGCGCGGTGGTGGACCGCGCCCGCTTGGGCGAGGTCACCATCACCATCGACTGCGACGTGCTGAACGCCGACGGCGGCACCCGCTGCGCCGCCATCACCGGCGGCTACGTCGCCCTCGTCCTCGCACTCCGCCACCTCGAGCGGATGAAGGTGATCCCCCGCTCGCCCCTCACCGGCCAAGTCGCCGCCGTTTCCTGCGGCATCGTCGAAGGCACCGCCGCGCTCGATCTCGACTACGCCGAGGATTCCTCCGCCGACGCCGATGCCAACTTCGTCCTCACCGAGGCCGGCGGCATCGTCGAGATCCAGGGCACGGCCGAACGCAAGACCTTCTCCGAGCCCGACTTCCTGTCCCTCCTCTCCTTCGCCCGCACTGGCTGCGCGCAGCTCTTCGCCCTCCAGAAGCAAGCTTTGGAGCATGTTCAGCATGGCTGAACATGCTCCCCCCTTTTTCACAGTCGGATTCACGCGGCACTCGATCGCCTGCGGCGATCTCGCTCGGCCGCGATCCGACCTCTGATGCCCCGCCGCCTCGAACGCGGCACCCGCCTGGTGCTCGCCAGCCACAACAAGGGAAAGCTCGCCGAGATCGAGGCCCTCCTCGCGCCCTACGGAATCGAAATCGTTTCCGCCGCCGCCCTCGGCCTCGCCGAGCCCGAGGAGGACGCTCCCGACTTCGCCGGCAACGCCCGTCTCAAGGCCCTTGCCGCCGCCACCAAATCGGGCCTTCCCGCGCTCGCCGACGATTCCGGCTTTTGCGCTTCCGCCCTCGACGGTCGTCCAGGCATCCATTCCGCCCGCTGGGCCGGGCCAGGGAACGGCAACGCCCGCGACTTCGCTTCCGCCATGGCCCGCGTCCATGCCGAGCTCGCCGAAAACCCCGACCGCCGCGCCTGGTTCATCTCGGCGCTCGCTCTCGCCTGGCCGGACGGCCATACCGAAACCTTCCTCGGCCGCGTCGACGGCACCGCGGTCTGGCCCCCGCGCGGAACGAACGGTTTCGGCTACGACCCGATGTTCCTCCCCCTCGGCTCCAGCCTCACCTATGGCGAGATGACCGCCGACCGGAAACGCGCCGACACCCATCGCGCCCGCGCCTTCGCCAAGCTCCGCGGCGCCTGCCTGGATTGAGATGCCCGCTCGCCGATATGGTAACGGATCAGCAATAATTACACACCCGCATTTGCCGCGATCAGGAGGAGAACGAAACATGTCGAGCGGCCGCAGGATCGGCCTTTCTCCGCAGCGCTGCGTAAGCGCTATCATGCCGTCCCTCCTCCTCGCCTGCCTCTTCCTCCCCGCCCCGGCGCTCGCCGCGCCCCTCAAAACCGCTTTTCTCCCCTTCACTCTCCAAGACACGAGCCTCCCCGCGCCCAACTCGCCTCTGGAGCCCGCCGACCTCGCTCGGCTCAACCTGGTCGACCACCAAGTCCAACAGCTCCTCGTGCGCTCGGGCGATTACACCGCCGTCGACACGCAGCCGATCGCGCGCGCGCTCGCGGAGAACGACCTCGTCGGCTGCACGACCTGCGCCGTCTCCCTCGCCCGCCAGCTCGGCGCCCAGGCCGTGGTGACCGGCTGGGTGCAGAAGGTCTCGGACCTGATCATCAACATGACGATCATCATCCGCTCCGTCGCCACGGGAAAAATGATCGCCGCCGGCAACGCCTCGCTCCGCGGCGACACCGACATCGCCTGGGAACGCGCCGCTTCCTGGCTTGTCGCCCACCGCCTCCTTCCGCAAGACCCCTAAGCGGCAGCGACACTCGCGCGCGGCGGCGGCGGTTCCACCTCCTCCGCCTCGCGCACCACTTCGATGGTGCGCAGCAGGCTCGAGGGATTGACGCTGATCGAATCGATGCCGATCCCGCTCAAGAACCGCGCGATCTCCGGATAATTGGCCGGCGCCTCGCCGCAGATCCCCACCTTCCGCCCGTTGCGCTGCGCGCCCGTCACCGCGAGCCTCAGCATCTCCAGCATCCCCGGATCGCGCTCGTCGAAGTCGAAGGCGACGACATCGGAGTCGCGATCGACGCCCAGCGTGAGCTGGGTCAGGTCGTTGGAGCCGATCGAGAACCCGTCGAATACATCGGCGAAGCAATCGATCTGGATCACGTTGTTGGGGATCTCGCACATCACGTAGATCTCGAGCCCGTTCTCGCCGCGCTTGAGCCCGTGCTTCGCAAGCTCCGCGATCACCTTCGCCGCCTCCTCGACCCGCCGGCAGAAGGGCACCATCACCAGGAGGTTGGTGAGCCCCATATCCTCCCGCACGCGGCGGAGTGCCGCGCATTCGAGCGCGAAGCCCTCGGCGTACGCCGGATGGGCGTAGCGCGACGCCCCGCGAAACCCGAGCATCGGGTTGGCCTCGCGCGGCTCGAACGGTGCGCCCCCGATCAGCTCCGCGTACTCGTTGGTCTTGAAGTCAGAGAGCCGGATGATCACCGGCTTCGGCCAGAACGCCGCCGCAATGGTGCCCACGCCCTCCGCAAGCGTGCGGACGAAAAATTCCCTGGGCGACGCATCGGCGGCCGCCAGCGCCGCAATCCGCGCCCGGTCGTTCGCCTCGATCCGCTCGGGATGCACGAGCGCCATCGGATGAACGCCGATATGCTCGCCGATGATGAACTCCATGCGCGCCAGCCCGACGCCCGAGTTCGGCATCATCGCAGTCCGGAAAGCGAGCTCCGGATTGCCGAGATTGACCATGATCGCGGTCTTCGGAATCCGAAGCGTCCGCGCATCGACGCGAGCAACATCGAAGGGAAGCCGGCCCTCATACACCACGCCCACTTCGCCGCCCGCGCACGAGACGGTCACGCTCTCGCCGCTCTCGAGCCGCGCCGTCGCGTCCCCCGCACCGACCACCGCCGGCACGCCAAGCTCGCGCGCGACAATCGCGGCATGGCAGGTCCGTCCGCCATGGTCGGTGACGATCGCGCCGGCGGTCTTCATCACCGGCTCCCAGTCCGGGCGGGTCTCCGATGCGACCAGCACCTCGCCCGGACGGAACGCGGCAAGATCGGCAACGCCGCGGATGATCCGCGCCGTCCCCGCCGCGATCTTCTCGCCGACCGATTTGCCGGTGACGATCGGCTGCGCCGCCGCGCGCAGCGTGTAGGTCTCGAGCATCCCGGCCAATTTACGCGATGCCACGGTCTCCGGGCGCGCCTGCACGATATAGAGTTTCTCGTCGATGGCATCCTTCGCCCACTCGATGTCCATCGGCTCGGGATGGCCCACGGCCGTGGAATAGTGATCCTCGATGCGGATCGCATAATCCGCGAGCGTCAGCACCTCGGTATCCGTCAGGCAGAAGCGCCCGCGAAGCTCGGGCTTCGTCTCCTCGTCCTTCGTGCTCGCCCCGACATGGCCGGGTGCGAGCACCATCGTGCGCTGCTTGCCGCCGAGCGTGCGCTGCAGCACGGCCCTATGGCCCTTCCGAAAGGTCGGCTTGTGCACATAGAACTCGTCCGGATCGACCTTTCCCTGCACCACGTTCTCGCCGAGCCCGTACGAACCCGTGATGAAGACCACGTCGCGAAAGCCGGACTCGGTGTCGAGGGTGAAGATCACCCCGCTCGACGCCTTGTCCGAGCGCACCATCTTCATCACGCCCACCGACAGGGCGACCTTGAAATGGTCGAACCCGTTATTGGCGCGATAGACGATGCCGCGATCCGTGAAGAGGGACGCGAAGCAGCGCCGACACGCTTCGAAAACGTCGTCCGCCCCGCTGACATTCAGATAGCTCTCGTGCTGGCCTGCAAAGCTCGCAGTGGGGAGATCCTCGGCGGTCGCGGAACTCCGCACCGCAACGGCCGCCCCCGCGCCATATTCCTCCTCGAGCTTGGCGTAAGCGGAGGCGATCAGCGCGCACATTTCTTCCGTGCCGGTCGCATCATGCACGATCGCCCGCGCCCGTTCCCCGGCGCGGTTCAGCGCCGCGACATCGGTGACGTCGAGCGGATCGAGCAGCGCATGCAGCTTCGGCCATGCATCGGCTTTGCTCAGCGCTTCGCGATAGAGGCCTGCCGTCAGCGCGAACCCGTCCGGAACCCGCACGCCGGCGGCGCCGAGATGGCTCGCCAGCTCGCCGAGCGAGGCGTTCTTGCCCCCCACCTCCGGGACATCGGCCAGTCCCAGCGTCGCGAACCAGCGAACCGATACTAGGGATTTCTCCATCGTCTCCTCCGGACTTTATCGTTCGTTCACACCGATCGCGCATCCCGCGCCTTGACCTGCATCAACTGGGCAGAGCTCGCGGAACAGCGCATCCACCTCCTCGCGCCGCACGAGCGCGGTCCCATAGCTGGTAACCGCCGCGGAGCCGGCCGCGACCGCCAATGCCAGTGCCTCGCGCTCCGGCCACCCACGCGCCAGCCCGAGCACGAGCCCGGCGAGAAAACTGTCTCCGGCGCCCACGGCGCTCCGTTCCTTCACCGGCAATGCGGCAAGCCGGACGACGCCGTTCGTGCTTGCGAGAAGCGCGCCCTCACGCCCCAGGCTGACCGCAATGGCCCGCGCCGCGCCGCCGCGAACCAGCGCGACGATCTCCTTTTCCTGCCGCTCGCGGTCGCGCAACTCCGCGCCGACCAGGAACTCGAGCTCGCCAAGGCTCAGCTTGAGCAGCGCGATGTGATGGCCGGCCGCGGGGCCGACCGCGGCCGCGAGCCCCGCGCCGGAGGTGTCGAGCACGAATTTCCGGCCCCGCCGCGCGGCGATCGCGGCTGCCTTCGCATAGAAATCCGCCGGCACGCCGCGCGGCAGGCTTCCGCTCGCGACGATCCATTCCGCCTCCACTTCCCCCAGCACGTCGAGCGCACGCCGCCATTCCTCCTCGCCGACATCGGGCCCCTCGGCCACGAACCGGTACTCGAGTCCGCTCTGCCGGTCGTGCACGTTGAGGCTGATCCGCGTCCGCCCCCCGATCGGCAAGGACCGCCACCGAACGCCCTCCTCGTCGAGCAATTCCTCGACCAGCCGCCCCGTCACGCCCCCGGTCATGATCAGGGCCAGCGCATCGGTGCCTAAGGCGTGCATCACGCGCGCGACATTGACGCCACCGCCCCCCGGGTCGAACCGCTCGTCCGACGTCCGGACCTTGTGCGTCGGCACCACCGCCGCCGCGGTGCTCGCGATGTCGACGGCCGGATTGACCGTCAGCGTGGCAATGCGCGGCTCTGCCTCAGGGCCGGACAACGAGGCGGTTCTCCACGTCCCCGACGCCCGCCGTGCGCCACGCCAAGTCCGCGGCGGCCTCGCGGTCCTCGACGCTCGGCACCAGGCCGCTCAGCGTCACTTTTGATCCCTCGGCGCCGACCACGATCCCGGCGCCATGCAGCTTCGCATTGCGGTGAAACGCACGCTCGACCGCGGCTGCGATATCCTTCACCGTTTTCCCGGGTCGAATCACGATCCGATTGTCGATCGCGGTCACGCCCGCCAGCTTGTGAACGCGCTCCTCGGCCTCGGTCTTCTCGAACTGCCGATCGACGGCGCCGATCAGCGTGACGACGCCGTGCTCGACCTTGACCTGAATCCGCTCGTCCGGAACCTCCGCGTCCCAGCGCAGCACATGCACCGCGCTATGCGCGATCTCGTCGTCGGTGCGCCGCCGCGCCACCGGTATCAGCACCTCGATCTCCTGGGCGATCGCGCGCACGCCGCGAAGGTGCCAGACGGCGCGCTCCACCGCCCTCTTCTCGGCGAGGCTGGAGACGAATCCGCTGAGCCGAACGACGCCCTCGCGCACACTCACCCTCACGGCGGAGGCATCGAGATGCGGCGCCCACGCCAGCTCATCCTCGACAATGCGCTTCAGTTCGGGATCGTCCATGGTCCGAGCCTCCCCGCCGTTTGAAGCGTCCGTCCCGCTTACCCGCGCGGCGACGCTCGCTCCCATTACGGTCATGGATGAGGCCCCCCGCGATCCGGGACGGGCATTGATCTCCGTCAATCCGCTCGCCCATTCCACCGGCCGGGCCCGCCATAGCGCTCACTCCCGTAGTAACTTGCTGATATGAAACAGTTATTTATTTCAATCCGCCTGTAACCGGACCCTGCCGCCGCGCGTATTACGACCGAGCGGGCACGATCCGGCGACGAGCGAGGCCCACTTCAGGTGGCGGGCGATCGCGCCGAGGGGGCCCGGTCGGCGAAAGGAGGTCTCGATGCGCGCAGGCTGGCTTGCTTTCTCCATCTTGTGCCTGGCGGGCTGCCTGGCTCCCGCCGTCGCTTTGGCCCAGGCCAACGCCCGCCCCGTGGTGGCCGAGCTCTTCACGTCCCAGGGGTGCTCGTCGTGCCCGCCCGCGGACGCGCTCATCACCGCTCTCGCCGGCACTCGCCCCGATCTCCTGCTGCTGACGTTCCACGTCACCTATTGGAACGGTCTCGGCTGGCGCGACCCGTTCTCGTTCCCGGGCGCGACCGAGCGGCAACGCAATTATGTCGCGCTCGGCGTCAGCCCGGAAGTCTATACGCCCGACCTGGTGGTAGACGGCAGAGAGGACGTCATCGGTTCGGATCGTTCCGCGGTCATTTCAGCCTTGGCGCGCGCCGGGGCCGAGGACCGGACCGCCGCTCCGGTCGCCCTCACGCGCCATGACGAGACCATGACGATCTCGATCGGCGCCGGCGCCGGTCGCGGAACCGTCCTGCTGATCGGATACGATCGCCACCACCGGACCCATGTCGGCTTCGGCGAGAATGGCGGGCGCACGCTCC
Organism: Acetobacteraceae bacterium; assembly: GCA_035503055.1. Taxonomy (GTDB): domain Bacteria; phylum Pseudomonadota; class Alphaproteobacteria; order Acetobacterales; family Acetobacteraceae; genus JAKAWQ01. The sequence goes on along the minus strand of DATJTV010000367.1, from coordinate 234 downwards.
TTGAAACCGACATCGTCCGCTCGATGAGTCTTATCGGCACGTGGTCGGGTCGGGCGCTCGAGTTACAGGAGCCGGCGCCCGCGGGCGAGGAGGTCGCGGTCCTGCTGCAAGCGGATGACGGTTCCATCATCGGCGCCGCCCGCCTCTCGGCAGCCCCCTCCTAGAGCGGGATGCTTTCGCTCACGCTCGCTTATCCCGCTCTAGGTCTTTGTTTTTCCCGCGTGATTCAGACCT
>DATJTV010000366.1:0-24805 GCA_035503055.1 Acetobacteraceae bacterium | reverse complement strand
GCGGCATCATCATTCCCGACACGGCCAAGGAAAAGCCGATGGAGGGCGAGGTCGTGGCTGTCGGCCCCGGCGCCCGTAACGAGAAGGGCGAGCTGGTCGCGCTCGATCTCAAGGCCGGCGACCGCGTGCTCTTCGGCAAATGGTCCGGCACCGAGGTGAAGCTCGATGGCGAGGAGCTGCTGATCATGAAGGAATCCGACGTGATGGGCATCCTCGAGGGCAGCGCCGCGGCGAAGAAGAAGGCCGCCTGAGCGCGGTTTCGCCTCCCGACGAGATAATCCGAAAGGAATAGAGAAAATGGCTGCGAAAGACGTTCGCTTCGCCAGCGACGCACGTGGGCGCATGCTGCGCGGCGTCGATGTTCTGGCAGACGCGGTTAAGGTGACGCTCGGCCCCAAGGGCCGCAACGTCGTGCTCGACAAGAGCTTCGGCGCGCCGCGCATCACCAAGGACGGTGTCACGGTCGCCAAGGAAATCGAGCTCTCCGACAAGTTCGAGAACATGGGCGCGCAGATGGTGCGCGAGGTCGCGAGCAAGACCAACGACATCGCCGGCGACGGCACCACGACGGCGACGGTGCTGGCGGCGGCGATCGTGCGCGAGGGCACCAAGGCGGTGGCCGCGGGCATGAACCCGATGGACCTCAAGCGCGGCGTCGACAAGGCCGTGATCGCGGTTGTCGAGGAGCTGAAGAAGCACTCGAAGAAGATCACCACGCCCTCCGAGACGGCGCAGGTCGGCGCGATCGCCGCCAACGGCGAGGCCGAGATCGGCAAGATGATCTCGGAAGCGATGCAGAAGGTCGGCAACGAGGGCGTGATCACGGTCGAGGAGGCCAAGGGCATCCAGACCGAGCTCGACGTGGTCGAGGGCATGCAGTTCGACCGCGGCTACGTCTCGCCCTACTTCGTGACCAACGCCGAGAAGATGCTCGCCGAGCTCGACCAGCCCTACATGCTGATCCACGAGAAGAAGCTCTCGGGCCTCCAGCCGATGCTGCCGCTGCTCGAGAGCGTCGTGCAGTCGGGCCGGCCGCTCCTGATCATCGCCGAGGATGTCGAGGGCGAGGCGCTGGCAACGCTCGTCGTCAACAAGCTCCGCGGCGGGCTCAAGGTCGCGGCGGTCAAGGCGCCGGGCTTCGGCGATCGCCGCAAGGCGATGCTCGAGGACATCGCCGTGCTCACCGGCGGGCAGGTGATCAGCGAGGATCTCGGGATCAAGCTCGAGAACGTGACCCTCGCCATGCTCGGCAAGGCGAAGAGGGTGATCATCGAGAAGGAGAACACGACGATCGTCGAGGGTGCCGGCAAGAAGACCGACATCACCGGCCGCTGCAACCAGATCCGCGCGCAGGTCGAGGAGACGACCTCCGACTATGATCGCGAGAAGTTGCAGGAGCGGCTGGCGAAACTCGCCGGCGGCGTGGCAGTCATCCGTGTCGGCGGCTCGACCGAGGTCGAGGTGAAGGAGCGCAAGGATCGCGTCGACGACGCGATGCACGCGACCCGCGCCGCGGTCGAGGAGGGCATCGTGCCGGGCGGCGGTGTGGCACTCGCGCGCGCCAGCCTCGTGCTCGCCAAGCTCAAGGGCGACAATGACGACCAGCGTTTCGGCATCGATATCGTGCGCAAGGCGGTGCAGACCCCGCTTCGCCAGATCGCCGAGAACGCCGGCGAGGACGGCGCGGTGATCGCCGGCAAGGTGCTCGACAAGGACGAGTACAACTGGGGCTTCGATGCGCAGACCGGCGAGTTCAAGGACCTCGTCAAGGCCGGCATCATCGATCCGACCAAGGTCGTGCGCACGGCGCTGCAGGACGCGGCATCGGTCGCCGGTCTCTTGATCACCACCGAGGCGATGGTGGCGGAGCGGCCGGAGAAGAAGGCGCCGCCGATGCCGCCGGGCGGCGGCGGCGGCATGGGCGATATGGACTTCTGATCGCCCTTACGTCCTGTCACGTTTTCCGACAGGCTGATCGCAGACAAGAAGCGAGAAAGGGGGCGGGTCCGCGAGGGCCCGCCCCATCCTTTTCGGCGCGGCTTTCGCTACGGTGCGGTCACGATACCGCGATTGACAGCAAAGCCGGTTTCTGTCCCACTAATGGCGCAATCGACTTTCCGGCCTGGCTTGCGGTGCCTCCGTCGTGCGACGGGCCTTCAAGACATCGAGAATGCCCGATTGTTTCCCAGGCAGTGCCGGGGTCGCGCTGCTGCAACGACGGAGATGAGACTTTCATGGCTGTGGGCACCGTGAAGTGGTTCAACGCCACCAAGGGCTACGGGTTCATCGTGCCGCAGGACGGCGGCAAGGACGTCTTCGTCCATATCACCGCGGTGCAGTCCGCCGGGCTGAAGGGCCTGAACGAAGGCCAGCGGGTCAGTTACGAGATCAGCATGGAACGCGGCAAGGCATCGGCGACCAACCTGCGCGCTCTCTGACCACCCGCTTCCCGCATCGATCTTTCGCCGTTCCGAACTTAGGTATTGGCGACCAGGGGCTCTGCCCCTGGACCCCGCTGGGGCCTTGAGGCCCCAGACCCCCCATCCTTTTAAGTAATGGATTGCAAAGGCTCCGCCTTTGCCGGGGATCGGGCACCCAACGCGCTCGCGCGTTGGGACCCGTGCAGGGGCAGAGCCCCTGCCTAAACTTTCGCCTCGGCGAAAATCGGCCTGGCCTCTCCTTTCCACGGGCCTCGAAAGCGCTCGAGCCAATGCTCGGCCTGGCTCGGCGCGCCGGCCGCGATCGCCTCGAGCGGCGCGAGATAGACGCGCTCGTCCTCGCCCGAAGCGTTGCGCCGGTTGCGCGCCGCGAGGCCGTCGGCGGCGATCGCCAGCACCTCGCGCGCGAGATCGCGGAGCGCGCCCTTCTGCCAGGGCGTCGCCAACCCGCGACGCGGCACCTCGTCGCGCAGTGCCGCGAATTCCCGCCACGGATGCCCGGCGACGAGCCCGGCGGCAGCGGCGAGCGCGGCGGGATCGTAAAAGAGGCCGGTCCAAAGCGCGGATTGCGCGAGCATCATCGCCGGGCTGCCGGCGTCGGCTCCGCGCATCTCCAGGAAACGCTTCAATCGCACGTCGGTGAAGACGGTGGTCATATGGTCGGCGAAGTCGCCGATCGTCGCCGTCTCGCCCTTCGCCTCCGGCAAGCGCCCGGCCATGAAGTCGCGAAAACTCCGTCCGGCAAGGTCGAGATAGGTTCCCCGCCGCTGGATGAAATACATCGGCACGTCGAGCAGCCATTCGACATAGCGCTCGAAGCCGAAGCCCGGCTCGAAGAAAGCGGCCGGGATGCCGGTGCGGTCGGGATCCGTGTCGCGCCAGATCTCGGCGCGGAAGGAGAGAAATCCGTTCGGCTTGCCCTCGTAGAACGGCGAATTCGCGAAGAGCGCGGTCGCGAGCGGCTGGAGGCAGAGCCCGACGCGGAGCTTCCGCACCATGTCCGCTTCGGAGGCGTAATCGAGATTGACCTGCACGGTCGAGGTGCGGAGCATCATGTCGAGCCCATGCCCACCCACTTTGGGCATATAGCGGCGCATGATCGCGTAGCGGGTCTTGGGCATCCACGGCATCGCCGCGCGCGAAGCGAGGGGATGGAAGCCGAGCGGGGCGAATCCCAACCCGAGCGGGCCGGCGATTGTGCGAACCACCGCCAGGTGCTGCGCGAGCTCGCGGGCGGTCTCGTGCAGGCTGGCGAGCGGCGCGCCGGAAAGCTCGAGCTGGCCGCCTGGCTCGAGCGAAATCTGGCCCTGCCGGAGATTCAATCCGATCGGCTGGCCCTGGTCGAGGATCGGCGCGCCGGCGGTGGCGGCGGCGAGTCCCTCGAGCACCGCGCGGATGCCGTCCGGCGCATAGGGCGGCGGCGCGAGATCGGCGAAGCGGAAGCCGAACTTCTCGTGCTCCGTGCCGATCAGGAAGGCGGCGGGCGGCTTGCAGCCGGCGGCGATATGCGCCGCGAGCTGTGCCGTCGAGGCAATCGGCGTGGCGTCGGCTTCTCCAGGATTCGACATCGTTCTTCCAGAGGCTGGCCAGCTTGCTGGCAGGTCAGGTCGTTGCGTCGGCGCGCGGCGCGTCGGCGCGGACGGAGCCGGCGACGGGGGCGCGCGCCGCGCGCGGCGCGCGCGGGAAGCGACGGGGCCCGAACAAACGGGGTGGGCGCGAAGCGGTCAAGCGCCCGGTCCGTGAAACCCACTTGCGCGCCGGGACACTGCGCCGTCGCCCTCGTTCAAATGCCCCACGTGATCCTCCGCGCGCCGGCGCATCGCCCGATGCAGATAGTGCACCTCGGCCGGGTTCGGCAGGGGGGTGTCGCCCGGGGCATTGAAGGGGGGGGCTGAAGGGATCGCGCCGCTTGACCGAGGCAGGGCGAGAGGGAGAGTAGCGGCGATGAGCGGGCACACGGACATCGTCGCGGGCGGCTGGGTGGCGCGGCTGCCGTCGGCGTGGCGGCCCTATGCGCTGCTGGCGCGGCTCGACCGGCCGATCGGCGTCTGGCTCCTCTTCCTGCCCGGGCTCGCGGGCATCGTGCTCGCGCGGCCGCCGGCGGGGCGATCGGCGCTTCTCATCGCCTTGTTCGCGGCGGGCGCCGTCGTGATGCGCGCCGCCGGCTGCATCGTGAACGACATGTGGGACCGCGACCTCGACCGGCGCGTGACCCGCACCGCGGGCCGGCCGCTCGCCTCGGGCGCGCTCTCGTTCCGCCAGGCGGCGCTATTCCTGCTCCTGCTGCTGGCGATAGGGCTCGCCATCCTGCTCGCGCTCAACCCGCTCGCGCGGCTCCTCGGCGCAAGCTCGCTCGCCCTCGTGGCGCTCTATCCGCTGGCCAAGCGGTTCACGTCGTGGCCGCAGATCATGCTCGGCGTCACCTTCGGCTGGGGCGCCCCACTCGGCTATGCCGCCGCCGGGGGCCGGCTCACCGGCGCGGCGCTCGCGCTCTACGCCGCCACGATCGTCTGGATCCTCGGCTACGACACGATCTACGCCCACCAGGACCGTGAGGACGATGCGCTGCTCGGCGTGGGCTCCACGGCGCTGTTGTTCAAGCACCACACGCGGGCGTTCCTCGCGGTCTGCTACGCGGCGACGCTCGCGCTCATGGTGCTCGCCGGCTTCCTCGCCGGTCTCTCGCCGTGGTTCCTGGCCGGGCTCGCACTGCCCGCTGCCCTGCTCGCCCGCCAGGTCGTCGCGCTCGATATCGACGACCCGAAGCGCTGCCTCGTCCTCTTCAAGGCCAACCGCGAGGTCGGCCTCGCGCTCGCGCTCGCCCTGCTGCTGGGGCGGATCTAAACTAAAAAAGTCCCTGGTTCTTGGGCTGGACGATCGGCGTTTGCCCGTAGGTGGGCGGGCGGCCGAGGGCGGCATCCTCCTGCAGCCGGCGTTCCTCGGCGGCGGGATCGACGACGATGCCGGGAGGCGGCGGGGTTTGCCAGAAGAGCAGCCAGGACATCACGCCTTGGCCGGGTTGGTCCTTCTTCGCCTGCTGCGCCAAAAGCTCCTGGAGATCCGCCGGCGGGGGCGGCCCCGCCGCCGCGACCAGCGCCCGCTGGCCCGGACTCTCCGAGCCCGCTGTGCCGCTGAGCGCGACTTGCGGCACCAGCGTCTCCTCGGCGCGGACGCGCGGGGCCACGTCCTGGGGCCGCGGCGCGCCGGGCTGCGGCGGGGGAAGGCTGTTCAGGTTGGGCGGAATCGCGAGCGGCTCCTGGGTGGTGACCATGAAGGCGTTCGGCACCGGCGGCTCGAGGCCGAGCGAGGCCACGACATTGTCGCCGCAGCCGGCGGTGAGCGCGGCCGCGCCGAGGCCGACGGCGAGCCTCACCCATAGGGCCGTCCGTCGCGGCAATAGGATCATCGCCCCTTCTCCCCGTCCGGCTCGCTTAGCGCCCGGGCCGGCCGGTCGTCGTGCCGCCGGCCGCCGAGCATTCCATCGAGCAGGAGCGCGGCCACGCCACAGACGATCGCGGCGTCCGCCAGATTGAACACATACCATGACCAGCCGAATGCGTGCGCCTGGATGAAATCCACCACCCAGCCGAAGCGCAGGCGGTCGATCACGTTGCCGACCGCACCGCCGGCGATCGCGCCGATGGAGCACGCGACGAGCAGCCGCTCGGCGCGGTAGAGCCAGATGCCAAGGCCGATCACCACGGCGATCGCCGCCAGCGCCAGCAGCAGCGGACCGGCTTCGGACGAGCCGTTGAGCAGGCCGAAGGTGATGCCGGTGTTCCGCACCAGCCTCAGATCGAGCACCGGCAGCAGCACGAGCGGGGCGGCCCGCGGCGTCAGCACGGCGAGCACCCAGGCCTTGCTGGCCTGGTCGGCGGCCAGCACCACCACGGCCACCGCGGCGCCCAGGCGAAAGAGGCGCCTCTCCCTCACGCCGCCGCTCTCGAGACGAGGCCCGATTCCACGGCGTCCGCGCAGCGGAGGCAGAGCGCGGGGTGGCGCGGGTGCTCGCCCACCTCAGGCAGCACGCGCCAGCAGCGCGCGCATTTCGTGCCCGGCGCCTGGGCGAAGGCGACCGCGACGCCGGGCACGTCGGCCAGGCGGAAGGCGTCGTCCGGAGCGGGCTCGGCGGAGATCGCGAGCGCCGAGACGATGGCAAGCTCGGCCCACTCCGAGGCGCCGAGCAGCGTCCGATCCGTGGGCTCGGCGAGGTGAAGGGTGAGCGCGGCCTGCAGCGAGGTGCCGATCGTGCCCGAAGCGCGGGCGCGTTCGAGCGCGCCGGTCGCCACCCGCCTGATCTCGCGGATGCGGGCGAAGCGCAGGCCGAGCGCCGAATCGGCGGCACCCTCGGGCAGGGCGGCGAAGGTCTCGAGATGCACGCTCGCCTCCTCGCCGAAGCGCGCGCACCAGGCTTCCTCGGCGGTGAAGGCGAGGACGGGGGCGAGCCAGGTCGCAAGCGCGCGGTGCAGGTAGTCGAGGACCGTGCGCGCGGCGCGGCGTCGCGGGTGATCCGGCCGGTCGCAATAGAGCGCGTCCTTGCGGACGTCGAAATAGAACGCCGAGAGATCGGCGGCGCAGAAGGCGTGGATCGCCGGATACACCCCGTTCCAGTCATGCGTCGCAACGGCGCGCCGGATCGCGGCCTCGCGCTCGGAGAGAAGGTGCAGGACGAAGCGCTCGAGCTCCGGCATCTCGCCGAGCGGAACGCGCTCGGCCTCGGAGAAGCCGGCGAGGCTGCCGAGCAGCCAGCGCAGCGTGTTGCGCAGGCGGCGGTACAGCTCGGCCTGCTGCTTCAGGATCTCGCGGCCGATGCGCAGGTCCTCGCCGGTGTCGGAGTTCATCACCCAGAGGCGAAGGATGTCCGCGCCGTATTCGTCGCACACCTCCTGCGGCGCGATCACGTTGCCGAGCGATTTCGACATCTTCCGCCCTTCCTCGTCGAGCACGAAGCCGTGCGTCAGCACCGCCTCGAAGGGCGCGCGGCCGCGCGTGCCGACCGCCTCGAGCAGCGAGGATTGGAACCAGCCGCGATGCTGGTCGGAGCCTTCGAGATAGAGATCGGCCGGCCAGGGAAGCCCGCGCGCCTCGAGGACGAAGGCATGGGTCGATCCGGATTCGAACCACACATCCACGATGTCGGTGACCTGCTCGTAGTCGGCGGGGTCGCGGTCGGGGCCGAGGAAGCGCTCGGGCGGGGAGGAATACCAGGCATCCGCACCCTCGGTCGCGAAGGCCTCGACGATGCGCGCAACCACGGCGGGATCGCGCAGCGGCTCGCCGCTTCGGCGCGAGACGAAGACCGCAATCGGCACGCCCCAGGCGCGCTGGCGGCTGATGCACCAGTCCGGCCTCTGCGCCACCATGCTGGCGAGCCGCGTGCGCCCTTGGGGCGGCACGAAATGGGTTTCCGCGATCGCGGCGAGCGCCTTGCCGCGGATGTCCTCCGGCCCGTCCATGCGGATGAACCATTGCGGTGTCGCGCGGAAGATGAGCGGCGCCTTGGAGCGCCAGGAATGGGGGTAGGAATGGAGGATCTTGCCGCGCGCGATCAACGTGCCGGCTTCCTCGAGCGCGGCCGCCACCGGGCCGGCCGCCTTGTACACGTGCAGGCCGGCGAAGAGCGGCACCCAGGCATTGAAGGTGCCGTCCGGCCCGACCGTGTCCGGGACCTCGAGCCCGTGCGCCTGGCCCAGCGAAAAATCCTCTTCGCCATGGCCCGGCGCAATGTGGACGAAGCCGGTGCCCTCCTCGATGGTGACGAAGTCGGTTGCGAAGATCCGCACCGTGTGCTCGTAGCCGCTTCCGGCAAGCGGATGGCGGCAGGTGAGCCCGACCAGCTCCGCTCCCTTGAGCAACCGCTCGACATGATGGGTGGCGATCCCGGCCGCGGCGCAGAACGCGGGCAGCAGGGCGAGCGCCACCAGCATCTTCTCCCCGGGCCGCGCGCGCGAGCCGGGCTCGACGCTGTCGATATGCACGAGCGCATAGTCGAACTCGGCGCCGCAGGCGATCGCGCGGTTGCCGGGAATGGTCCAGGGCGTGGTGGTCCAGATCGCGACCGCGGCGCCGTCGAGGTCCGCGCCCGGCACGGGATCCAGCGGAAAGCGGACGAAGACGGTCTCGCTGGTGTGGTCATGGTACTCGATCTCGGCCTCGGCGAGCGCCGTCTTCTCGACCGGGCTCCACATCACGGGGCGAAGCCCGCGATAGAGCGCGCCGTTGAGCAGGAACTTGCCGATCTCGGCCGCGATCGCCGCCTCGGCCGGGAAGTCCATCGTCGCGTAGCGGTCGGCCCAGGCGCCGGCGACGCCGAGGCGGCGGAACTCCTCGCCCTGCACGCCCATCCATTTTTCGGCATAGGCGCGGCACTCGGCGCGGAAGGCGATGATCGGCACCGCGTCCTTGTCGCGTCCCTGGGCGCGATACTCCTCCTCGATCCGCCATTCGATCGGCAGCCCATGGCAGTCCCATCCGGGGATGTAGAGCGCATCGAACCCGGCCATCTGGTGCGCGCGGTTGACGACGTCCTTGAGGATCTTGTTGAGCGCCGTGCCGATATGCAGGTGGCCGTTGGCGTAGGGTGGCCCGTCATGAAGGATGAAGAGCGGCCGGCCGCGGCTTTTCCGCCTGAGCTTTCCCCAGAGGTCCCGCTCCGCCCAGCGGGCGAGGGTGCGCGGCTCGAGGCGGCGCAGCTCGCCGCGCATCGGAAACGAGGTCGCGGGCAGGAACACGGTGTCGCGGTAATCGTCTCGGCGTTCGGTCATCTTGGGGTTCCAGGGGAGCAGGGTCCGGCGGGCTGGGGCCGCAGATATGGGGGAGAAATACGGTTGGGGGAATAAGCCTGGCCGTGGGCGCGGCGGCGGGCCGGACTATGCGGAGGCGGGGAGCGGGAGGTCAAGAATGCGGCGGGCCTCGGCCGCGTCCGCGGCGATCTGGGCGGTGAGAGCGGCGAGGTCGGGGAATCGCCGCTCCGGGCGGAGGAAGTGGAGCAGGCTGACCGAAAGCTCGGCGCCGTAGAGGTCGGAAGCGAAATCGAAGAGATGCACCTCGAGCCGGCTCTCCGCCCCGCTCGCCACCGTCGGCCGGCGGCCGAGATTGGCGACCCCCGGCACCTCTTTCCCGTCCGGCAGGCGGGCGGCGACGGCATAGACGCCGCGGGCCGGCTCTAGATGGCGGCCGAGCGGAATATTGGCGGTGGGGAAGCCGAGCGTCCGGCCGCGCCGGTCGCCGGCGATAACGGGGCCGCGGATCGCCCACGGCCGGCCAAGCTCGGTCGCGGCGCGCTCGGGGTAGCCCTCCTGCAGCAGGCGGCGGATCCGGGTCGACGAGATCGGCCCCTCGGCGTCGGCGAGCAGCGGCACGACCGAAAGCCCGATCCCGAGCGCCTCGGCACGGGCGGAGAGGAACGCGACATCGCCGCCGCGGCGGTGGCCGAAGGCGAAGTCCGGGCCGCAGGCGAGGTGCCGCGCGCCGAGCCCCCGATCGAGGATCTCGGTGACGAAGGTTTCGGCCGAAAGCTCGCTGAACGGCCAGTCGAACGGCAGCTCGTAAAGGACCGCAACACCGAGTGCGGCGAGCGAAGCGGCCCGCTCGGCGGACAGCGTGAGACGGAACGGCGGGTCCTCGGGGCGGAACAGCTCGCGCGGATGGGGCTCGAAGGTGAGCAGGCCGAGCGGGGCGTCCGGTCGCGCGCGATGCGCGGCGGCGAGAACGCGCGCGTGGCCGCGATGGACCCCGTCGAAATTGCCGAGCGCCATGGTGGCGCCGCGCGCCTCCTTGGGCACCGCGTGCCAGCCGCGGACAATCTCCATCAGGGGCGGGCCGGCACCTGCACGAGCGCCTCGCCCTCGATGACCGGCTTGCCCTTGACGAGGCAGGTCGTCTTGAGCGTCGCCCGCTTGCGCTCCGGATCGAGGGCGGTGACCTCGACCGTCGCGGTGACGGTGTCGCCCGGGCGCACCGGGGCACGAAAGCGAAGGCTCTGCGAAAGATAGATCGTCCCGGGGCCCGGCAGCTTCGTGCCGAGGGCCGCGCTGATCAGCCCGGCCGAGAGCATGCCGTGCGCGACCCGTCCCTTGAAGATCGAGCGCTCCGCCGCCTCGGCGTCGATATGCACCGGATTGATATCCGTGCTGACGGCGGCATAGAGCACGATGTCCGCCTCGGTGATGGTTTTCGCCACGCTCGCGGTCATCCCGACCGCGAGGTCCTCGAAGAAATGTCCGTCCATCCTGCGCTCCGCGCCGCTGCCGGTCGGACAAGCCATCTTTGCCCCGCCAAGGTCAAGAGCACCAGGGGCTCCGCCCCTGGACCCCGCTGGGGCCTTGAGGCCCCAGACCCCCGAATGTTTTAAGTAATGGATTGCAAAGGCTCCGCCTTTGCCGGGGTTGCAAGGGGCGGAGCCCCTTGCTTATTCGCCTTGCCGCGCCGCCGGCACGTGGTGCGTGTAAAGCCACTGGCTGACGAGCTGCTCGACGTCGTCGCCGAATTCCGCGCGCGGGCCTTCGGTGTAGAGCGAGCCGGTGCGCATCACGTAGACGTAATCGGCGATGCCGAGCGCGCCCTTGATGTTCTGATCGACGAGCAGGATTGCCTTGCCCTCGCGGGCGAGGCCGCGGATCAGCTCGTAGATCTGGCCGGTGATGCGGGGCTCGATGCTGGCCGTCGGCTCGTCGATGAGGAACACGCTGGGCTCGGTGAAGAGGCTGCGGGCGAACTCGAGCTGGCGCTGTTGGCCGCCCGAAAGCGTGCCCGCGGTCTGGTTGCGCCGTTCGGCGAGGACGGGGAATTGCGCATAGGCGCGCTCGATCTTGCGCTTCACCTCGGCGTGCTTGCGGCGGAAGCTCCAGGCGCCGAGGCGGAGATTGACCTCGACCGAGAGGAAGGGAAAGACGCTCGGCCGCTGCGGCAGGTAGGCGACGCCATGGCGGCACATCGCATGCGGCGCGACGCCGGTGGTCACGGCGGTGCCGCAATGGATTTCTCCTGTGGCGGGCTTGAGGAATCCGTAGAGCACCTTGAGCAGCGTCGATTTGCCGGTGCCGTTCGGCCCGAGCACGCAGCGGATCTCGCCGGGGTATGCATCGACCGAGACGCCGTGGAGGATCTCGATCCCCGGCACGTAGCCGGCGGCGAGGTTGCGCGCGGAGAGGTTGGGAGCGGGGCTCAGCATCACGTTCCCGAATAGGCCTTGATCACGTCCTGGTTCTCGCGCACCGCGGCGAGCGGGCCGTCGGCGATCTTCTTGCCGCGCGACATCACGACGAGGCGGTGGACCAGGCGTTGGATCGCGTCGAGGTCGTGATCGACGATCACGAAGGTGCGGCCATCGGCGTGGAGGGTTTGCACGAAGCGGATGATCTCGTCGCGGAGATAGGGGTTCACGCCGGCGAAGGGTTCGTCGAGGAAGAGGATCTTGGGTTCGAGCATCAGCGCCCGGCCCAGCTCGAGCAATTTCTGCTGCCCGCCCGAGAGATTCTTTGCCGCGAGGGTCTCGAGTGCCGCGAGGCCGAGGAATTCGAGATGGCGCCGCGCTTCGCGGACGACGTGCGCCTTGTGCGCGCGGGGACGGGCGAGGCCGGGCACCAGCATGTTCTCGAGCACCGACATGCGGCTGAAGAGCTGGGTGATCTGGAACGTCCGCCCGACGCCGCGGGTCGCGAAGCCGCTCGCCGGCAATCCGCCGACCGCGTGCCCGCGGACGCGGACGAGGCCGCCGTCGAGCTTGAGATGGCCGGTGAGCAGGTTGATCGTCGTCGTCTTGCCCGAGCCGTTCGGGCCGATCAGGCCGACCAGCTCGCCCTCGTGCACGGCGAAATCGAGGTGATCGACGGCGAAGATGCCGCCGAAATGCTTGGCGAGGCGGACGGCCTCGATCAGCGGCGGCGCGCCGTTCATCAATCCGCCGCCTCCTTGGCCAGGCGTGCGGCGCGCGGCGCGGCGAAGAGGCGGAGCCGGAGCCAGCCGGGCGCGATCAGCCCGTTGCGCGCGAAGCGCATGGTGAAGAGGAGAAGCGCGCCGAAGATGACGAGGCGCCATTGTCCGTAGCTGCGCAGCGCCTCGACGAGGAACTCGACGGCGATCGCGCCGGCGACGGCGCCGGGCAGGCTCTCCATTCCGCCGACGATCGCCATCGCGACGACGAGTCCCATCTGGTCCTGCGAGGCGACGTCGGGCGTGAGGATGCCGATATAGGGCGCGTAGAAAGCGCCGGCGAGCCCGGCGAGGCTGCTCGCGATCGCGAAGGCGATGATGCGGAAGCGTGTGACCTTCACCCCGGCCGCGGCCGCCGCCTGCTCGTTCTCGCGGATGGCGCGGAAGAAGAGGCCCCAGCGCGAGGCGACGATGGCCATCATCCCGCCGACCGACACCACGAGAAGGGCGAGGATCAGGTAGTAGTAGGGAAAATCGGTCCGGGCGTGGAACAGCGGCGGCACCGTGATGCCGCCGGCGCCGCCGGTGACCTCGACCTCGGTCACGATGATGATGCGCAGCACTTCGGAGAAGGCCATGGTGAAGATGGCGAGGTACGGGCCGCTCATGCGCAGGCAGATCCCGCCGACGCCGCCGCCGACCAGTGCCGAGAGGACGACGCCGGCGAGCATGCCGAGCGGCAGCGGCAGGCCCGCGCCCGTCGCCAGCAGCGCCGCGGTGTAGCCGCCGATCGCGACGAAGGCCATATGGCCGAAGGAGAACTGGCCGGCATAGCCCGCAAGCAGCGACCAGCTCGCCGCCATGATCGCGAACATCATTCCGATGATCATGACGTGCAGCCAGTAGGCGTTGACGAGGAAGGGGAAGATCGCGGCGAAGACCGCGAGGAGCACGCCGAGCGCCAGATCGAAACGGCGCATGCCGCTAATCCATGGCGACGTGCTGGCGGCCGAAGATGCCCGTCGGACGGAACAGCAGCACCAGCATCATGATGAAGAGGCCGAAGGCGTTGGCATAGGAGGGCCCGCGGCTCGGGTCCGGCAGGAGTGCGATGAAGAGGTTCTCGGAAAGGCCGAGCATCAGGGCTGCGATGATGGTGCCCGAGACCGAGCCGAGGCCGCCCAGGATGACGATGACGAAGGCCTGCGTGTCCGGCACCAGCCCCATCGAGGGCGAGAGCGAGTAGATCGGCGCGATCAGCGCGCCGGCGCCGCCGGCGAGCGCGCCGCCGACGCCGAAGGCGAGCATGTACATCCGCTCCGAATTGATGCCGACGATCGAGGCCGATTCCCGCGACTGGCTGACGGCGTTGAGCGCCTGGCCCCAGACCGTGCGGTTGAGGAAGTAGATGAGCCCGGCAAGCAGCAGCAGCCCGCCGCCCGCGGCGACCAGGCGGTCATAGGAGATGATGAGGCCGCCGAGCACGAGGTCGCCCGGGATGAAGGAGGGCGGGCGGAGCGGGAACGGCCCGAAGATGATGATCGCGATGTTGCGCAGGAACACCGAGAGCCCGAAGGTGATCAGGATGCCGTAATCGGCCTTGCGTTCGATGCTCGGGCTGTAGAGCGGCGTGAGCAGGCCGCGCTCGATGCCGATCGAGAAGAGGAAGGTGAGCGCCATCGCGACGAAGACGGCGGGGAAGGGCGGCACGCCCAGGAGCGTGATGACGTAGTACCCGAAATAGCCGCCCACCATGTAGATCTCGCCGTGGGCGAAATTCACGATCTTCAGGATCGAGAAGATGATCGTGAGCCCGGTGGCGATCAGCGCGAAAAGAATGCCGATGACGAGACCGTTCGCGGCCTGGATCAGGATGTAGTCGAGCATGCACGCCTTCTTTGGGAGCGAGGCTTTATGCGCTCGGCCGCGGCGCGCGCAGGCGCCGCGGCCGGACGGAAGAAGGGATCAGGCGGGCGTCTTGTAGAGGTAGGAAGCGGTCGCGTACTTCTTGGGCCAGACGATCGGCGCGTCGAAGGAGGACTGGTTTATCGCGTCGTATTGGAGAATCGTCGCCGGCGCGTCCATGAACTGGTGATAGGCCCAGTCCGGCGTGTGGCTGGTCGAGAAGGTGTAGAGGCCGCGCGTGCCCACCCAGTGCAACGTCTCGAGGCCATGGATGATCGCGTCGGGCGCGGTGCTGCCGGTGCTCTTGATCGCCTCGACGATGCTCCAGACGGCATCGTAGGATTCCATCGCCGAGCCCGGCGGATCGGTCTTGTACTTGCCCTTGAAGGCGGTCACGAATGCCTTGGTGAAGTCGTTCCAGCCGGACTTCGGCAGGCCCACGTTCTCGCAGAGCAGCCCGACGCCGGCCTTGCCGACATTCTTCCAGAAGGTGGGATCGACGCCGTCGCCGCCCGAGAGGAAGATGCCGGTTTGCGCGGTGGGAGCGAACCGGAGCGAGTAGGACTCGGTCACCATCGGGTAGGCGCCGGCCTCGGCGTAGAGGATGAAGAAGAAGTCGAATGCCGGCTTTTCCGCCTTGAGCCTCAGGATTTGCGCGGTGAAGTCGGTCGCCTGCGGGTCGGCGGTGTAGAGCTTGAACGGGATCTTGTTGTCCGTCAGCACCTGGGCGGCGATCTTGCGCCCGGCGAGGCCGATATCGTCCTGCTCGCAGAGCAGGGCCACGTTCTTGAAGCCGGCCGCGACAATCCAGTTCCCGATCATCGTATCGAGCAGGGGGAAGGTGGTGGAGTTGCGGAAGACCTGCGGATAGCCCTTGGCGGTGATCGCCTGCGACCACACGTCGCAGGCCATGAAGGGCACGTTGTATTTGTGCACGACTTCCATCTCGGCGAGTGCCACGGCGCTGTGGAACTCGCCGAAGAGTGCCACGACCTTGTCGTCGACGATCAGCCGCTCCGCGGCGGCGGTCCCTTCGGCCGGCAGGCCGCGCGTGTCCTGGTAGAGAATCTCGATCGGCCGGCCGAGCACGCCGCCCTTGGCGTTGATGTCGTCCGCCGCCATCGCGGCGGCGTATTTCATGAGCAGGCCCTCGGCATAGCCGCCGGGTGGCGAGAGCGGGCCGACCCACCCGAGCTTGATCGGCTCGGCGGCGCGCGCCGCGCGGCCGAAGAGGGGCAGGGCGGCCGCCGCGCCGGCGGCGCCGAGAACCAGCGCCTCGCGGCGCGGCAGCCGCGCAAGCGTGGTGCCGGCCTTGCCGGTCGTTTCGCCTGAAGCGTTTCGGTTGTCCTTGACCGTCATCGATGTCTCCCCTTTCTCTCCGATGCAGTGAAGCCTCGCGATATTCTTTTGATCAGCGCTCGGGTACCTCCAACCAGCTTTCGTCGGGCGTGGAGCCGGCGCGCACGCCGCGCAGAGCAATCCGCGCGCGGCGTTGCGCTCGATCCGATGACCTTTCCGGCATCGTGGCACACGGCAGGGCGGCCAGGGAAGCAATGTTTCAATTGCAATGTTTCGCTGCCGGCGCCGGGTTCGTCCGGGCTTCCAAAGAAGGGCGGCGGAGGGACCGTACTGCCTAAGGCGTGGGCGGGTCTGCCTTCTTGACGATCAGGGTGCTCCAGTCCCCGACCACGATCCGGCGCGCGAGGACGAGGCCCACGCGCCGGTGCGCGGCCAGAACCATCGCGGCCTGGCGCGAAAGGAGCCCGGAAAGCACGGCGCGTCCGCCGGGGGCGAGGTGGCGCGCGAGAGGTGCGGCCATGGCGGCGAGCGGCCGGGCAAGGATATTGGCGAGCACGAGGTCGTAAGGGGCGCCCCGGCGGATCGCGCGCGGCCGCCAGCCATCCGTAACGATCGCCCGCACGAGCGGGCCGAGCCGGTTCGCGCCCGCGTTGCGCGCCGCCGACCGGACCGCCTGCGGATCGTTGTCCGCGGCGAGCACCGGGCGGGACCAGAGCCGTGCGGCGGCGAGTGCCAGGATGCCCGAACCGGTTCCGAGATCGAGGATCCGGCGCGGGCGGCGCGGTGCGAGCCGCTCCAGCGCAAGCAGGCAGCCCCGCGTCGAGCCATGCTCGCCCGAGCCGAACGCCATGCCGGCGTCGAGCACGAGCGAGATCCGGCCGGCCGGGCCGCGGCCGACAAGATGGCTGCCGCGGATCGCGAAACGGGCGCCGATGCGCTGCTCGGGGAAGGACGCGCGCACCCGCGCGAGCCAGCCGGTCTCCGCGATCGGCCGGCGCTCCGGGATAGCGGCAACCCCGCTCGCCGCCGCGGCGAGCGCCAGCGCCAACTCAAACCCGGTCTCGTCCGTGCCCGCCTTTCGCACGCCTTCGACCTCGACCCGACCATCGGGCGCGGCAAAGCGGGCCACGCTCAGGCAGTGCGAGGCGAGCGCCGCCTCGTACGCAGCTGCCGCGTGCTCGGGGAGGAGGAGACGGATGGTTTCGAGCGGAGCTCTCACGCCGGATCGACGAAGCGGTCGAGCACGCGTTTGCGGCCCTCCTTGTCGAAGTCGATCTCCAGCCGGTCCGCCTCGGCGCCGGCCACCGTGCCGTAGCCGAATTTCTGGTGGAAGACGCGTGCGCCGACTTCGATCGGTGCCGCCCGCTCAAGCCGCCGCGGCTCCTCTCCGGCGTCGCGCACCCGCTGGAAGCGGAGTGCCGGGGGAAAGGCGCTCGTGAACACGGGCGCCGCCCGGAGTGCGGCCTCGCGCTCGGCCAGCGCCGAACCGGAACGTTGCACCACCTCTTCCGGAAGCTCGGCAATGAACCGGCTCGGAAAGGCGCTCTGCCAGCCGGAATAGAACCGCCGGTTGGCGACGTGGCTCACGATCGCGCGCGAGCGCGCCCGCGTCAGCCCGACATAAGCGAGCCTTCTTTCCTCCTCCAGCGCCTTCGCCCCCGCTTCCTCGAGCGCGCGCTGGTGCGGGAACAGCCCGTCCTCCCAGCCGGGCAGGAAAACCGTGTCGAACTCGAGCCCCTTGGCGCCATGCAGCGTCATCAGGTTGACCCGATCGCCCCCGGCGCTCTCGTCGTTCTCCATCACCAGGCTCACGTGATCGAGGAACCCCTCCAGCGTCTCGAACTCGGCGAGCGCCCGGCCGAGCTCCTTCAAATTCTCGATCCGGCCCGGCGCCTCGGGCGAGCGGTCCTTCTCGAGCATCTCGAGATAGCCGGACTCATCGAGGATCGCCTTGAGCGCGAGCACCGGTCCGTCGCGGCGCAGGATCTCGCGCCAGCGGTCGAAGCCGGCGAGCAGGGCGGCGAGCGATTCGTGCACCCGTCCGCCGACTGCATCCGCCGCCGCCGCGAGCGGAACCTCGTCGGCGCGCGCCCGCTCGTGCAGCTTGCGCAGCGCCCCTTCGCCGATGCCGCGCTTGGGCACGTTCACGATGCGCTCGAAGGCGAGGTCGTCGCCCGGGCGCAACGTCGCGCGCAAATAGGCGATGGCGTCGCGGATCTCCGCCCGCTCGTAGAAGCGCAAGCCCCCGACCACGCGATAGGGGATCGCCCAGGCGATCAGCCGCTCCTCGAAGGGCCGGGTCTGGAAGCTCGCGCGGACGAGGATCGCGATCTCGCTGAGCAAGTGCCCACCCTTTCGCAGCTCTTCGATCCGAAGGCCGACCATGCGCGCCTCCTCGTCGGAATCATGGAGCCCGATAACGGCGATCTTCTCGCCCTCGGCCATCTCGCGCCCCGGGCGCAGCGTCTTGCCGAGCCTTCCCTCGTTATGGGCGATCAGCGCCGAGGCCGCGGCCAGGATCGGCTCGGTGCTGCGGTAGTTGGCCTCCAGCCGGACCACGCGGGCGCCGGGAAAATCCTGCTCGAAGCGGAGGATGTTCTCCACCTCCGCGCCGCGCCAGGAATAGATGCTCTGGTCGTCGTCGCCGACGCAGCAGATGTTCCGCCGCGCCTGCGCGAGCAGCCGGAGCCAGAGATACTGCACGAGGTTCGTGTCTTGGTACTCGTCGACCAGGATGTAGTGGAAGTTCCGCTGATACTCCGCGAGCACGTCCGGGTGGTTGCGCAAAAGCTCGGTCGCATGCAGGAGGAGATCGCCGAAATCGGCGGCGTTCACCCCGGCGAGGCGCTCCTGATAGGCGACGTAGAGGGCGCGCGCCTTGCCTTGCGCGAAATCCGTGTCCTCGGCCGGCGTGATCCGCGCGGGCGTGAGGCCGCGGTCCTTCCAGCGCTGGATCAGGGAGAGCAGCGCTTGCGGCGGGAAGCGATGCAGGTCGAGCCCGGCCTCCTGCATCAATTGCTTCAGCAGGCGGAGCTGATCGCCGGTATCGAGGATGGAGAAGTCCTGCTTGAGCCCGACCCGCGCCGCGTGCCGGCGCAGCATCCGCGCGGCAAGCGCGTGGAAGGTGCCGAGCCAGAGCCCGTCCGCCGGCTCGCCGAGCATCGCGGCGACCCGCTCGCGCATCTCGCGCGCCGCCTTGTTGGTGAAGGTGACGGCAAGGACCTGCGAGGGCCAGGCCCGCTTGGAGATGAGGATATGGGCGAAGCGGGTGGTGAGCACCCGCGTCTTGCCGGTCCCCGCGCCGGCAAGCACCAAGAGCGGCCCCTCGAGCGTTTCGACGGCCAGAAGCTGCTCCGGGTTGAGCCGGGCAAGGTAGTCGCTCATCGGGCCGACTCGCGGGGGCGAAGCATCGCCGCCGATATAGGGCCCGGCGGCGGTCCGGCCAATGCGCCGGCGGGATCTCAGCCGGTGCCGGCGTCAGCCCGCGGCCGCACGCCCAGGATGTGGGCGATCGCGTAGGTGAGGTCCGGCCGGTTCAGCGTGTAGAAGTGGAACTCGTCGACCCCGTTGGCCTGCAGCAGGCGGACCTGCTCGGCGGCGACCACGGCGGCGACCATCCGCCGCGTTTCCGGATCCTCCTCGGTGCCCGCGAAAAGCTCGCCGAGCCAGGCGGGCACCGTGGCGCCGCAGATCGCGGAGAAGCGCACCGCCTGGGCATAGTTCGAAACCGGCATGATGCCGGGCACGATCGGCGCGGTGATTCCGGCGGCCAGGCAGCGGTCGAGAAAGCGGAGATAGACGGCGGTGTCGAAGAAATACTGCGTGATCGCGCGGCTGGCGCCGGCGTCGAGCTTGCGTTTGAGGTTGTCGAGGTCGGCGCCGGGGCTCGCCGCCTCGGGATGGGTTTCGGGATAGGCCGCGACCGAAATCTCGAATTCCGCGACCCCGCGCAGCAGCGCCACGAGATCGGCGGCGTAGGCGCACCCCTCGGGGTGCGGCACATATTTCGCTCCCGCGGGCGTGCCGGCCGGCGGGTCGCCGCGCAACGCCACAATGTGCCGCACGCCCGCCTCCCAGTAGCGCCGGGCGATCGCCGCGATCTCGGCGCGGCTGGCGCCGACGCAGGTGAGGTGCGCGGCGGGAACGAGGGATGTCTCCCGAACGATCCTGAGAACTGTGGCGTGCGTCCGCTCCTGGGTCGAGCCGCCGGCGCCGTAGGTCACCGAGACGAAGCGCGGCGCGAGCGGCTCGAGGCGGCGGATGCAGGCCCAGAGCTGCGCCTCCAGCGCCTCGCTGCGCGGCGGAGAGAACTCGAAGGAAAGCAGCGGCGGGGGCTCGCGGAGCGAGCGGCTGGGCAGCGGCCCGAAGCGCGGGCCGGTGAGCCAGCGCTCCAGCGTTCCGGCGCATTCCGCAAGGGGGGCACGGTGGCTGACGGAGGACGGCATGCGGCCCTCTTCGCGCCGATGGCCCGCCGAGCGCAAGGGCCGGCATCGCCCGCGCGGTTTCCCGCCGCCGGCGATCCGCTCTACAAGACCAGGGCCTACCCCCGAGCCGGGAGACGGAATGCGCCCTTTTCGCCTCTTCTTCGCCCTGGTCCTGCCGCTGCTCGCCGCCTGCGCCACGCCGCCGCCGGCCAGCCAGCCGGAGGCTCTGGCCGCGTACCGGGAGACCAACGACCCGCTGGAGCCCACCAACCGGGTGCTCTACGAGGTGAGCAACGACATCGCCGACGTGAGCCTGAGCCCGGCCGCGCGCGCCTATCGCTGGGCGCTGCCCGAGCCCGTGCGCAACAGCGTGGCGAACGTGCTCTCCAATCTCGGCTCTCCCATCCGCTTCGCCAACGACGTGATGCAGACCAAGTCGCGGCGGTCCGGGGACACGCTGATGCGCTTCCTGATCAACTCGACGATCGGAATCGGCGGGATCTTCGACATTGCCGGCGGCTGGGGCTATCCTGCGCACCCATCGGACTTCGGCATGACGCTCGCGGTGTGGGGCGTGCCCGCCGGGCCTTATCTGTTCCTGCCCTTGCTCGGGCCGTCCGATCCGCGCGACACGGTCGGCTTCGGCGTCGACACGGCGGGGAACCCGGTCCGCGCCCTGGGCAGCGGCCCTGCCATCATCGCCTTCAACTGGGCGACGCTCGGGACGACGACCGTCTCGGCGTATGCGCAGAATCTCCCCGCGATCAACGAGGTGAAGCGAACGGCGCTTGATCCTTATGCAACTTTCCGTAGCCTCTACCGCCAGCACCGCCAGGCGCAAATCGAGGCGGCGAAACAGGGCCGGACGGCGACCATCCCCGTCTGGTTCAGCCTGCCGCCCAAGCAACCGAGCGCCGAGCAACCGAGCGCCAAGCAACCGAGCGAGTGAGAAGATGCCGACACGCCGCAGCCTCATCCTTCTCGTTCCCCTGCTCCTCGTCGCAGGCCGCGCCCGCGCCGCCGACGAGACGGACGAGGCAACGCAATTCGTGAAGCAGACGGGCGATGCCATCCTCAAGGTGGTGAACGGGCCGGGGACGGCGGCGGAGAAGCGCGCCCTCTTCACCCGCATCGTCGATGACGCGGTGGACGTGGACGGGGTCGCGCGCTTCGCCCTCGGCCGCTTCTGGGGCGTGGCGACGCCCGCGCAGCGCCAGACCTATCTCTCCCTCTTCCGCCAGTACCTGGTGTTCAACGTCACCGGCCGGCTCAATCAATACAAGGGCGCCACCTTCACGATCGACCGGGCGGAGCCGATGAACGGGGACGTGGCGGTGTCGACGACCATCCACACTCCGAGCAATCCGCCGACGGACATGCAATGGATGGTGAGCTTCGCCTCGGGCAGGCCGCAGATCGTCGATCTCGTCGCCGAGGGCACCAGCCTCCGCGTCACGCAGCGCAGCGACTACGCGAGCGTGATCACGCGCAACGGCACCGAGAACGTCCAGGCGCTGCTCGACGCGCTCCGCCAGCAGATCACTCGGTTGGAGGGAAGCGGCAGCGGCTAGAGCGGGATGAGCTCGCACGGGCTCATCCATCCCGCGCCTTGCTCTTTGTTTTCCCGCGTGATCGAACGCCGTCGATGATTCCACCTTCGGCGACCACGCTCTCGCTCTTTGTTTTCCCGCGTGATCGAACGCCTTCGGTTCATCAACCTTCGGCGATCACGCTCTTGGGCGCTTGTCCTACGGCGGGCTCTACTCAAAATCGGAAGAATTTCGGGGGCTCCGGTCAGAAGCGGCGCTATCGTTCCGGCACAGGAACGCCGAACAGACGAATGTCCCACTCCATTGGCTCGGGCGGGCTTACGGTGATCCGGCCTGCGTCGGGATGAGATGGATTGATGAGGTAGTTGGCCTCGCGCGGCACCAGCGCAGAGGGCACCCGGAGCAAGGCGGTACGAGCGGAGGCGATCCAGGCACCACCTGCCGCGACGGCCTCGGGACTGCCGAGAGCACGCCAGTTTGGCGGCGGTTGGCTCATGAGGTCGTCGATCTCCAGGTTTGGTGGGACCTCAGCCTCGACCAACCATGTGCGTCCGAGATTTCGGCGCTGCACGAGCCGTTCGAGCATCGCCAGAGACTGAGAGCCGGCAGCATAGATCACCGCGACGCCAGGAGGGTTCCATCGGCCGCCATAGGCTGCGGCGCCGGCGCCGTCCCACACCGGAAAGTTTGCGGTGCCGAGGCGGAACAGCTTGAGCGGAGTCGGCAACCTTGTTCAGACCGGCAGGTCGTGCTCGATGTTGTGCAGGAGCCGCTCGATTTGCCGGGCCCCCAGCTCCGTTGCGGCCACGTCGATGGGCCGCGAAGAGCCAAGCAGCGGATGCGGCGTGTTCAGCCAGGTTCGCGCTTCGGCGGGGTCGCCAAAGGCCTCCTGGGCCAAGGCCAGAGTCCGCGCCAGGCGCTCTGCTCGCTCACTGGCTTCCGGGGAGAGAAGCCGCCGACGCTTGAGGCTGGAGGGGGATGTGACGAGCGCAGCCACCCGCCGGCGCGCCGCGGGATCGTCGGGCGCGGCGTTCGCCGCCAGTTTCGATACCACGGCGCTGGGCAGGCCGCGAGCGACCACGTCCGCGAGCTCGGCGAGGGTCTCGGGCTTTCCTCCTACGGTCCGGGCGCCACCCAGCGCCGCCATGACCTTGCGCACCTCGAGGGGATACATCGCCGGGCCTTTGTCAACTGACCCATGATATGGGGGTCACTTGACCGAGCGCAAGCTTCCCAACCGGCCGGGGCGGCCACCAAGCGAATGGATTGCAAAGGCTCCGCCTTTGCCAGGGGGTCCAGGGGGACGGCGTCCCCCTGGTCTTTGCTTGAAGCGTCAGACTATTGGGCGGTTGGGATCAGATCGATGGCGCGGTCGCGGGCGAGGCGGTTGAGCTCGGCGAGCTCGCCCGCCGCAAGCGAGTCGAGCTTGGCGAGCTCCGCATCGACGTGGGCCATCACCTCGCGCGAGACCTCGGTTGCGGAGACGGTCGGCGCGTTGTCGGAAACCGCGACGGTGTTGATGAGGTCGATCAGCGTGTCGTCGAGCCCGGCGGGATTGCGCAGCACGTCGCGCGCCGATTGGCGATGGACGTCAACGAGGACGGTTTCGATGGAAGAGAAATGGTCGGCGAGGGCTCTTGCCTTGGCGGCGAGATCTTCGTGCGGCTCGGCGAGTATGGCGAGCGCGCGCTTGATGCGCCGGATGCGGTTGACCACGTTGTTGAGGCGATCCAGCGAGGAGGTGAGCTGCTGCAAGAGCGCGAATTGCTGCCGATAGGCCTCCGGTGTCGTGGCGAGGCGCGGATCCTTGACGATGGCGAAGCTTGCTGTGCGCTTCTCGGAGCCGACGGAGAGCTCCACCCGATAGTCGCCCGGAACGGCGGTCGGGCCGGACGGCGGGTCCGCGTCTTTCGCGAGTGGCTTGTTCCGCGGCGGCGCCAGCGCGGGATCGAGCTTTGCGGGCCCGGGATATTTCATGTCCCAGACGAAGCGGTTGAGCCCGGGCCGCGTGGTGGGGCGGCGCTGTGCCGGCAGGCTCGCGTCGTCGCTCCGGAAGCTGACGATCGGCTGGCCCGATGCATCGCGGAAGGTGAGCGAGAGGGGATCGGAGGGAGAATCGTCGAGCCAGTAATAGACGATCGCGCCGTTGGGCGGATTCTCGCCGACGTCGAGATATTCCCGGCCCGGCGTGCCGTCCGGCCGCTCGAAGCTCCGGATGCCGCCGCCGATACCGGAAGCGACGGCGAACGAGATGCCGGAGCCCACGTTTCGTAGTGCGCCGAAATGGAGCTTCGTGCGGATCGCGGTGCGGGGCGCGAAGAGCTCGAGCCCGGTCGCACCCTCGGCGAGGGCGCGAAGTGGGGTGATGTCGTCGAGGATCCAGAAGGAGCGCCCGTGCGTGCCGGCCACGAGGTCCGCGCCCTTGAGCTTGAGGTCGTAGACCGGAGCGACCGGCAGGCCGCCCTGCATGCGCGCCCAATGCGAGCCGTCATCGAGGCTGAAGAAGATCCCGGTCTCGGTGCCGGCGAAGAGGAGGCCGCGCCGCACAGGATCGGCGCGCACGACGCGGGTGATCTCGCTCTCGGGAAAGTCGCCATTGGCCGACTGCCAGGTGCGCCCGCCGTTGGTGGTGCGGAAGAGATAGGGCCGGTAGTCCGCGAGCTTGTAGCGGGTCGCGGCAAGATAGACCGTGTCGGGGTCGTGCGCGGAGAGCTCGACGCAGCCGACATAGGCGAGCTTCGGCATGTCCGGCGGCGTGACGTTGTGCCAGCTCTTGCCGTCGTCGCGCGTGACGTGCACGAGCCCGTCATCGGTGGAGGCCCAGATCTCACCGCGCCGGTGAGGCGATTCGACCACGCAGGCGCAGGTTGCGTGGACTTCGGCCCCCGCGCTCTCGCGGGTGATCTCGCCGCCCGAATGGTCCTGGCGCGCGAGGTCGTTATGGCTGAGATCGGGCGAGATCGCCTCCCAGCTCACGCCCTCGTCACGGGTGCGGAAGACGCGGTTGCCGCCGGCATAGAGAATGGAGCTGTCGTGCGGGGAGAAGACGATCGGGAAGGTCCAGGCGAAGCGGTATTTGAGATCTTTCGGGGCGACGCCGGTCGATTCCTCAGGCCAGACGTTGACGAGCCGGATCTGGCCGGTGCGCGCGTCCCAGCGCTGGAGCGGCGCGGCGCCGCCGGGGCTGGAGCCGATGGCGCCGCAATAGACGATGTTGGGATCCTCGGGATGGACGGCGATGAAGCCGCTCTCGCCGGTGCCGGGATAGGTGCAGTCGCCCAGCGTGATCGCGCCCCACACGGCCGCGCTCGGGACC
>DATJTV010000365.1:0-5600 GCA_035503055.1 Acetobacteraceae bacterium | reverse complement strand
CGCCGCGCCGCCCGCGCCGCCCGCGACTTCGCCCGGGCGGACGCGATCCGCGCCGATCTCGCGGAGAAGGGCATCCTGCTCGAGGACGGGCCGGCCGGCACGACCTGGCGTCGCGCCTCATGACCGGGCGGGACGGCGGGGCGACGCTCGGCGCGCCGCGGGCCGGTCCGGTGGTGATCCTCGTCCGCCCGCAGCTCGCCGAGAATATCGGCGCCGCCGCCCGCGCGATGGCCAATGGCGGGCTGCTGCGGCTGCGCTTGGTCGCCCCGCGCGACGGCTGGCCGCAGGAGAAGGCTTGGCGCGCGGCCTCGGGGGCGGACCGCGTCCTCGATGAGGCGGAGATTTTCCCCGATGTCGGCGCGGCGGTCGCCAACCTCCATCGCGTCTTCGCGACCTGCCCGCGCCCGCGCCACGTGATCAAGCCGGTGCTCACCGCCCGCGGCGCCGCAGCCGAGCTGCGCGCGATCGCCGCCCGCGATCTCAGCACCGGCATCCTCTTCGGGCCCGAGCGCGCCGGGCTCGACGCTGAGGACATGGCCCGCGCCGACGCGCTGGTTCGCTACCCGGTCAATCCCGAATTCGCCTCGCTCAACCTCGCCCAGGCGGTGATGGTGATGGCCTACGAGTGGCGGCTCGCGGCGGAGTTCGGCGCGCCGGCGCGGCGGCTGATGACGAACGAGACGCGCGTGGCCACGAAGGCCGAGGTCGAGAACTTTCTTCTCCACCTTGTCTCGGAGCTCGACGAGGCGGGGTTCCTCCGCAACCGGCCGAAACGGCCGGGGATGGTGCGCAACATCCGCCATTTCTTCACCCGCGGCGAGGTGACGGCGCAGGAGCTCGCGACCCTGCACGGCATCGTCACCGAGCTTTCCCGCGGCAGGCGGGTGCACGGACGGCTAGAGCTGGGCGGCGAGGCGGCGGGCGAGGAGCCAGCCGATGATCCCCGAGGCGGGCGCGCCGGGGAGCAGCAGGAGCCAGCCGAGATATTGGCCGTTGACGACGAGGTCCATGCCGATCCCGAGCATGATGCCGCCGACGAGCCCGCCCGAGACCCCCGAGGCGATGCCGAGCCAAAGGATTTCATCGCGGGTGATCATTGCCGGGTTGGTACGGGCGGGCGGCCGGTTTGACAAGGCGGGAGCCCGGGCCCTATAGCGCCCGCCCACTGCCGGGAACGTGGACGGGGGAATGCCCCGCGCCCGCCGTGCGCCTCTTGCGCGGCCTACCGGCGCAACCGCGAAGAAAGGAAGGTGCTGGATGACCAAGCGCCTCGAGAGCAAGTACAAAGTGAACCGCCGGCTCGGCGTCAATCTCTGGGGCCGGCCCAAATCGCCGATCGGCAAGCGGGACTACGGTCCCGGCCAGCACGGCCAAAGGCGCAAGAAGCCCTCGGATTACGGCATCCAGCTCGCGGCCAAGCAGAAGCTCAAATTCTATTACGGCAATATCGGCGAGAAGCAGTTCCACCACTATTACGAGGAGGCGGTGCGCCGCCGCGGCGATACCAGCGAGACGCTGATCGAGCTCTTGGAGCGAAGGCTCGATTGCGTCGTCTATCGCATGAAGTTCGCCATCACGCCCTTCGCCGCCCGCCAGTTCGTTTCGCATGGCCATGTAATGGTGAACGGAAGACGGGTGAACATCCCCTCCTATCAGCTGCGCGACGGCGACACGGTGGAGGTGCGGGAGAAATCGAAGCAGCTCGCAGTGGTGCTGGACGCCGCGCAGAGCGCCGAGCGCGACGTGCCCGAATACATCGAAGTAGATCATCGTGCCATGAAGGGCCGCTTTCTCCGCGGCCCCAAGGCCGGCGACGTGCCCTATCCGGTGCAGATGGAACCGCACATGGTGGTCGAGTTCTACTCGCGCTGAGTTTCCATGCCCTCCGAGGCGAGCATCGCGGGCGACCTGGCGGCGGCGATCGGCAACACGCCGCTCGTTCGCCTGCGCCGCGCGTCCGAGGCAACCGGCTGCACGATCCTCGCCAAGGCCGAGTTCATGAACCCCGGCGGTTCGGTGAAGGACCGTGCGGGGCTCGCCATCATCCTCGATGCCGAGCGGCGCGGCGTGCTCAAGCCGGGAGGGACCGTGGTCGAGGGGACGGCGGGCAACACCGGCATCGGCCTCACGCTCGTCGGCAATGCGCGGGGCTACCGCACCGTGATCGTGATGCCGGAGACGCAGAGCCGCGAGAAGATCGATTTCCTGCGCATGATCGGCGCCGATCTGCGCCTCATCCCCGCCAAGCCCTATCGCGATCCCGGCAACTACGTGCATGTCTCGCGCCGGCTTGCCGAGGAGACCGGCGCCCTCTGGGCCAACCAGTTCGACAACCTCGCCAACCGCGAGGGCCACCGCGCCACCACCGGGCCCGAGATCTGGGAGCAGACGTCGGGCGTGGTCGACGCCTTCACCACCGCCTGCGGCACCGGTGGCACGCTCGCCGGCGTCGCCTTTGCGCTCAAGGAAAAAAAACCCGCCGTGCGCATCGTGCTCGCCGATTGCGAGGGAAGCGGGCTCTACGGCTGGGTGAAATCGAACGACCTCAGCGTCTCGGGCAGCTCGATCACCGAAGGGATCGGCCAGTCGCGCGTGCCGGCGAACCTCGAGGGCGCGCCGATCGACGATGCGGTGCGGATCCCGGATACCGAGGCGCTCGAGCAGGTGTTCGATCTTTTGATCCACGAGGGGCTCTCGATCGGCGGCTCCTCCGGGATCAATGTCGCGGCCGCGATTCGCGTGGCGCGCACGCTCGGTCCCGGCCACACGATCGTCACCATCCTCGCCGACAGCGGCGCGCGCTACCAGTCGAAGCTGTTCAACCCGGAATTCCTGCGCGGGAAGAACCTGCCGGTGCCGGCCTGGCTCGCCTGAAGCGGACGGCCAGCGCGCGAAGCCCGGCGGACTGCTGGGCGAGATAGCCGCCGGAGGCCAGCGCCTCCGGCGCTCCTGGGTCGCCGGTCGGGACGAAATCGCGCGAAAAATCCGCGGTGCCGAAGATCATGTCCCACCACGGCAGAACCGCGCCGTAATTGCAGCTCTGCCGGCCGGCGGCGAGCACGCCGTGATGCGCGCGGTGAAAGCGGGGCGAGACCAGCAGCCGATCGCCGAGCCAGCCGAAGGAGACGCGCGCGTTCGCGTGGCTCAGGCTTTCGACGAAGCGGAGCAGCAGCACGAGCAGCGGGAACTGGAAGGGCGAGATGCCGATCAGGAGAGCGATGAAGCCGAACCAGAGCGCGGAGATGAAGTCGTCGAGCAGATGGTTGCGATCGTCCGACCAGAAGGTCATCTGCCGCTGCGCATGATGCAGCGAATGAAGCGCGTACCAGGACGGGACGATGTGCGAGAGCCGGTGGCGCCAGTAATCGGCGAAATCGAGGATGACGGCATAGACGAAGAAGGTGATCACCGGGTGGCCGAGCAGGGGCGGTATCAAAAGCTCGAGGTCGGGTGGAATCCAGCCGTGATCGACGATCCATCCGTTCACCCACACCTGCACCTGGTAGAAGGCGACGAAAGTGACGAGCGGCAGGAGGCCGACGCGCGCGATCAGCGTATAGGCCATGTCGGTCAGCACGACGCGCCGGTTGGTCCAGCGCTCCACCGGGCGCCAGGCCTCGAGCGGCATGCAGACGGCCCAGGTCGCCAGCACCTGGAAGAAGCCGTAAACGGCGAAGAGGCCCCAGCCGAAGGCGATGTCTTCCCATTGCATCCAGCCGAACCGGTAGAGCAGAGGAATGACGATCTCGCCCTGGAGCCGTCCGGCGAGTGCCATGAAGGGATCGATCATACCGAGGCGAACCCGAGGCCGGCGCGGCCTTCGTCGGCGAACAGCTTGAGCATCGGCGAGAGGAAGACGCCGTGCGGCGAGCGGCCGACGGGAATGAGGTCGAAGGCGCCGTTGGCCGGGTCCATCACCGCGAGGCTGTCGCGCCAGCGGCGCGAGATCCAGAGCTTTCCATCCGGGGCGAAGGCGATGCAGTCCGGCCCGCCGGTGAGGGTATAGCGGGCGAGCGGGCGAAGGGTGGTGCCGTCCAGCGCGTCGAGCGTCCCGGCGACGCGGTTGCCGACATAGATCACGCGCCGGTCGGGCGAGATCTGGATAATATGCGCGCCTTTGCCGGTGTGGATGTGCCCGACCACCGCGCCGTCGGTCGGGTCGACGACGGCGACGCCGTCGCCGTTCATCAGCGCGACCAGGAGGCGGTCCCGGTGCCAGATGATGCCGGCGGGCACCGGGCCGACGCGCGTGCGCCAGGCGACCTTGTTCCGCGTGAGGTCGATCGCGACCACGCCGTCCGAGCCCTGCAGCGTCGAATAGACCATCGAGGAATCGGGGGCATAGGTGAGATGGCTCGGCATCGAGGATTCATCGAAGCGGTGGACGAGCGCCAGCGTCGCCGCGTCATAGACATCGACGTGGTTGAGCCTGAGCGCGTTGATGGTGAGCCGCGTGCCGTCGGGGCTCACCCAGAGTTGGTAAGGATCGGCGAGCACGCGATGGCCGAGCGGCGTGCCGGTGGTGGGGTCGAGGGCGAACATTGCATTGCCGGCGGCATCGCCGACCCAAAGCTCGGTCCCGTCGGGCGAGAGGGTCCAGTGGTGCGGCTCGCGCAGCACGGGCACTTCGCGGATCTGCCGATGGCTGGCCATGTCGACGATGCTGATCGAGGCGCCGGCCGAGTTCATGACGATGGCGATTCCGCCCGTCGGCGCGACCGGCACGGCGCCGGCGCGACCCGCCGCGGCCAGCGCGGCGCCACCGGCAAGGATGGACCGCCGGCGGAGGAGGGGGATGTCGCTCTGCATTGCCACCGGATCGCAACCTGCGACGGAACAATAGCAATTCCGGGCAAGTGGTGGAAACGCGCAAATTTGCCCAATGCCATGCTCGCGCCGGCCCTTGAATGAACCCGGCCCGCATGCCATGCGGCAGGGAGGAGGTGCCCCGATGGTCGAGAACGTCACCCCTGAGGCCGCCTGGCAGGCGTTGAACGACGACCCGGACACGGTGCTCTGCGACGTGCGCACCGAGCCGGAATGGGCGTTCGTCGGCGTGCCCGACCTCGCTCCGGCCGGGAAGGAGGCGGTGCTGATCCCCTGGCAGGTCTACCCGGCCATGCAGGTCAACCCCTCGTTCCTGGACGCCTTGCGCGAGGCCGGCATCGGGCCCGGGCAGCGCGTGTTCTTCATCTGCCGCAGCGGCGGACGCAGCATGGCCGCCGCGCGCGCGGCGGAGGCGTCCGGCTACGCACAGGCGTTCAATGTCGCCGGCGGCTTCGAAGGCCCGGCGGACGCGGCCGGCCACCGCGGCGGCACGGCAGGATGGAAGGCGGACGGGCTGCCCTGGCGCCAAGGCTAAGGCCGGGCAAGTGCAGGGGGGCTCTGCCCCCCTGCACCCCCCGCTGGGGCCTAGAGGCCCCAGACCCGCTGACGTTTGTCCGACCCGGCAGCGAGGCTCCCGCCCAGGGTCCCAGCGCTATGCCTAGCTTGTCGGCGTTGCATTTGCCCTGCCCTTGGGCTTGCGGCGTACGCCGCAAGCCCAAGGGCAGGGCAAATGCAACGCCGACAAGCTAGGCATAGCGCTGGGACCCTGGGCG
>DATJTV010000364.1:0-2292 GCA_035503055.1 Acetobacteraceae bacterium | reverse complement strand
GCGGATGAACGAGACCGACAACGAGGCGAAGAACAAGGCCCTCGACAGCCTGATCAATCACGAGACGGTCAAGTATTTCGGCAACGAGGCGCACGAGGCGGCGCGCTTCGACGAATCGCTCGCCGTCTACGAGCGCGCGGCGGTGCGCTCGCAGGTCACGCTCAACCTCCTCAACAGCGGCCAGGCGGCGATCGTCGCCGTGGGGCTCGCGATCGTCATGCTGCTCGCCGCCCAAGCGGTGCGGGCGGGAACGATGACCGTCGGAAAATTCGTCCTGGTGAACACCTATCTCCTCCAGCTCTACCAGCCGCTCAATTTCCTGGGCTTCGTCTATCGCCAGCTCCGCGAGGGGCTGCTGGACATGGAGCAGATGTTCCGCCTGCTCGACGTCGCCCCCGAGATCACCGATCCGCCGGACGCGCGCCTACTCCCTCCACCCGCCGCGCTCGCCGGCAGCGTCACCTTCGAGAACGTGCGCTTCGGCTATTCGCCCGACCGCGAGGTGCTGCACGGGGTGAGCTTCGCCGTCCCGGCCGGCGGGACGCTCGCGATCGTCGGTGCCACCGGGTCCGGGAAATCCACCGTCACGCGGCTGCTCTTCCGCTTCTATGAACCAAGCGCGGGGCGGATCCTGATCGACGGGACGGACATAAGCACGGTGACGCAGGCGAGCCTCCGCGCCGCGATCGGCATCGTCCCGCAGGACACCGTGCTCTTCAACGACACCATCCGCTACAACATCGCCTACGGAAGGCCGGACGCGAGCCAGGCCGAGATCGAAGCCGCCGCGCGCGCCGCCCAGGTGCACGACTTCGTGCGCCGCCTGCCGGAGGGCTACGCGACGCGGGTCGGCGAGCGCGGGCTCAAGCTCTCGGGCGGGGAGAAGCAGCGCGTCGCGATCGCGCGCACGCTGCTCAGGAACCCGCGCATCCTCATCCTCGACGAGGCGACGAGCGCGCTCGACACCGCGACCGAGCGCGAGATCGCGGCCGCCCTCCGCCCGCTCGAGCAGGGAAGAACGACCCTCATCATCGCCCATCGGCTATCGACCGTGGTCGATGCGGACGAGATCCTGGTGCTCGAGGCCGGCGTCGTGGTGGAGCGCGGCAGCCACGCCGCCCTCCTCGCCCGCGGCGGGCTCTACGCGCGGATGTGGGCGCTGCAGGCGGTCGAGCGGGAAGCAGGCAGGCTCACCGAGCCGGTCGCTTGACCCTGAGTGGTCCCTCCGCCATAAGCCCGCTTCCTTCGAGAGGTCCTTCGATGTCGCGCGTGTGTGAGCTCACCGGAAAGCGCGTGCTGACCGGCAACAACGTCAGCCACGCCAACAACAAGACCCGCCGCCGCTTCCTGCCCAACCTGCAGGAGGCGTCGCTCGTTTCGGACATCCTTGGCCGCACGGTCCGGCTCCGGCTCTCGACGCGGGCGCTCTCGACGATCGAGCGCAAGGGCGGGCTGGACGCCTTTCTCCTCGGCACGCCGGCCCGGCGCCTGCCCGAGCCCGCGCGCGCGCTCAAGCGCCAGGTCGAGCGGCGCCGCCCCGCGACGAGCTAAGCAGGCAGCAGCTCGCGGCGCCCGCCGCCCGGGCGAAACCGCGCGAGATACTGGGGCACCACCATCTCGACCGGCGTCGGCACGACGCCAAGCTCCGCGAGCCCCGGCGCATGCTCCGAGGTGATGTTGTCGTGCGCAAGCAATAAAAGCTGATCGCGCGTCAAGGGCTTGCCGGGCAGGCGCTCGGCGATCGCCGCCTGGAGGCGGGCGAGCGCCGGCGGGATCGCGATCAGCGGCCGGGACCGCCGCGTCTCCTTGAGGATGTATTGCAGGATCTCGCGGAAGGTGAAGATGCGCGGGCCGCCGAGCTCGTAGATTTTCCCCCCTGCCTCCGCCCGCGCGAGTGCCGCCATCGCCGCATCGGCCACGTCGCCCACATAGACGGGCTGCATACGGCTCCCCCCCGAGATCACCGGCATGAAGGGCAGGAACTGCGCGAGCGCGCCGAAACGGTTGAAGAACCGATCCTCCGGCCCGAAGACGATCGAAGGGCGGAGAATGACGGCCGAGGGGAAGGCCCCATGGACCGCTTCCTCGCCGGCGGCCTTGCTCGCTGCATAGCGGCTCGGGCTTGCCGGATCGGCGCCGATCGCCGAGACATGCACGAGATGCGCGACCCCGGCCTCGGCGCTCGCGCCCGCGATCGCGCCCGCGCCCGCGGCGTGGATGCGCTGGAAATCGCCCGGCCGGTGCTCGGCCAGGATGCCGACCAGGTTGACCACGATATCGGCGCCCTCGACG
>DATJTV010000363.1:0-8217 GCA_035503055.1 Acetobacteraceae bacterium | reverse complement strand
CGGTTTGGCCAAAGCGCGTTCCGCGCTTTGGCCAAACCGCCCGCAGCCGCCGCCAAGCAAATGGATTGCAAAGGCTCCGCCTTTGCCAGGGGGTCCAGGGGGACAGCGTCCCCCTGGTCACTCGGTTCGTTTGCGGAATTTTTGCAGGCAGCGGAGCGTGGGGGGCGGGGGTTCGTTCGGGTGGAGGCCGCGCCAATTGGTCCAGGAAACCTCGCCCACGTAGATATCGCCGTGAGAATCGACGGCGATGCCGTGCGGGGCGTGGAACTCGCCGGGTCGGGGGCCGGCGTGCAGGCCGCCGATGCGGCCGAGGCGTTTGCCGGTATGGTCGGTGATGGTGATGCGCGGGCCGAGGTTCGGCACCTCGAGGTTCACCGGCATGCCCGGGCCTAGTTCGCCGATATAGCAGACCGGGTGGTGGCCGTGCGGCATGTAGAGCCCGCAGGGCCGGTGGAGGTTGTTCCACTGGGCTTCGTAGCGGCCGCCGGCGTCGAACACCTGCACGCGGTGGTTCTCGCGGTCGGCGACGTAGACCCAGCCGTCCGCATCGCAGCAGATATTATGGACGATGTTGAATTCGCCGGGATCCGTGCCGGGTTCGCCCCACGAGAAGAGGTGGCGGCCGTCGGGCGCGTATTTGTGCACGCGGGCGTTGCCGTACCCGTCCGAGATGTAGATATCGCCGTCCGGCGAGAGGGCGGTGTGGGTGCAGCGGTGGAACGGTTCGCCACTCATGAAGGGTGCGGGCTTGCCGGGGATGCCGATCGTCAGGAGCACTTTGCCGGTGAGCGTGCATTGGCGGACCGTGTGGTCGCCGTCGTCGGTGAGGAAGAGCGTCTCGTCCGGCCCCATGGAAAGCCCGTGCGCGCGGGGAAAGACGCCTTCGCCCCAGGAGCGGAGGAAGTTGCCATCGCGGTCGAAGACGATCATCGGGTGTTCGCCGCGGTTGAAGACGTAGACATTGTCGTTTCGGTCGGTGCCGACGGCGCCGATCTCCTTGAACGACCAGCCGGGCGGGAGTTTCGCCCATTCCTCGACCACTTCGTAAGTGTATTCGCCGCTGCCGACGATCGTGGCCACGGGCCTCTCCTCCATCTAGATATCGATGTCGGTCACGCCTGGCGCGTGCTCCTGGATGAACTGAAAGCGCAATTCGGGCCGGCGGCCCATCAGGCTCTCGACGAGGTCGCTCGTCGCGGCGCGGAGATCGGTGGGCAGGGTGACGCGAAGGAGGGTGCGGCGCTTGGGGTCCATCGTGGTTTCGCGCAGCGTCGCGCTCGGCATTTCGCCCAGGCCCTTGAAGCGGCTGACCTCGACCTTGGCGTTGGCCTTGAATTCGCGGGCGAGCAGGCGCTCGCGCTCGGCGTCGTCCATCGCGTAGAGCGTTTTTGCGCCCTGGGTCAGGCGGTAGAGCGGCGGCTGCGCGAGATAGACGTGGCCGTGGCGGACGAGCTCGGGAAGCTCGCGGTAGAAGAAGGTCATCAAGAGCGAGGCGATGTGCGCGCCGTCGACATCGGCGTCGGTCATGATGATGACGCGGCCGTAGCGGAGTTTTCCGACGTTGAATGTGGCGCCGACGCCGCAGCCGAGCGCCTCGATGAGGTCCTTCAGCTCCTGGTTCTGGCGGAGCTTCTCGGCCGAGGCGCTGGCGACGTTGAGGACCTTGCCGCGGAGTGGAAGAACGGCCTGGGTTTCGCGGTCACGCGCCTGCTTGGCCGAGCCGCCGGCGGAATCGCCCTCGACGAGGAAAATCTCCGTCCCCTCGCGGCTTTCGCGCGTGCAGTCGGTGAGCTTGCCGGGCAGGCGCAGCCGGCGCGTCGCGGTCTTGCGCGCGGTCTCCTTGGCCTCGCGGCGGCGCGCGCGCTCCTCCGCCCGTTCGATGGCAAGTGCGAGGAGGTTGTCGGCCTGGGCGGGATCGGCGGCGAGGAAGTGAGAAAAACGGTCGCCGAGGGCGGTTTCGATGAGGCGCGCGGCCTCGGGGCTCGCGAGCCTTTCCTTGGTCTGGCCGACGAATTGCGGTTCGCGGAGGAAGAGGGAGAGCTTGGCGGCGACGGCGCCGAGCGCGTCCTCGGCCTGGACCTGGCCGGCGCGGCGGTTGCCGCGGCTCTCGCCCCAGGCGCGCAGGCCGCGGAAGAGCGCGGTGCGAAAGCCGGCCTCGTGGGTCCCGCCCTGGGGGGTGGCGATGGTGTTGCAATAGGAGTGGAGGAAGCCGTCCTCGGCCTCGAGCCAGGCGAGCGCCCATTCGACGCGCCCGTCGCCGTTGGGAAGCTCCGCCTCGCCCGCCCAGAGGGCGGGGATGGCGCGGGAAAGGCCGGCGATTTCCTCTTCCAGGCTGTCGGCGAGGCCGCCGGGGAAATGGAGCACCGCCTCGGCCGGCACGTCGGTGCCGCGGACGAGCGCGGGCGGGCAGGACCAGCGGATCTCGACGCCGCGGAAGAGATAGGCCTTCGAGCGGCAGAGCCGGTAGAGGCGGGCGGGGTTGAAGCGGGCGGGGCCGAAGACCTCCGGGTCCGGGTGGAAGCGGATCAGCGTGCCGCGCCGGTTGGGCGCCGGGCCGGCATTGGCGAGCCGCGCTGCGGGCTTGCCGCGCCGGTAGCGCTGGCGCCATAGCACCCGCTCGCGCGCCACCTCGACCTCGAACCATTCGGAGAGCGCGTTGACGACGGAGCTGCCGACGCCATGCAGCCCGCCCGAGGTGTTGTACGCCTTGCCGCCGAACTTGCCGCCCGAGTGGAGCGTGGTGAGGATCACCTCGAGGGCCGAGAGGTGCTTGAACTTGGGATGGGGATCTACGGGGATGCCGCGGCCGTTGTCGCGCACGGCGAGCACGTTGTCCGCCGCGAGCGAGACCTCGATGAAGCTCGCATGGCCGGCCACCGCCTCGTCCATGGCGTTGTCGAGGATCTCGGCGGCGAGGTGATGGAGGCCGGTCTCGTCGGTGCCGCCGATATACATGCCCGGCCGCCGGCGGACCGGCTCGAGCCCCTCCAGGACCTCGATGTCCTTGGCGGTGTAGCCCGCGGCGGCGCGGTCACCGGTGCCGCCCTGCTTCCCGTTGGGCGACGGTCGCCCGCCAGGCTTCCCGTTGGGCTTGCCCTTGGGCGGCGGGTCGAAGAGGTCGTTCATGCGATGTTCCCGATTCGCGGCGCTCAGGGTACGCCCGGCGGCTACTTGTTGGACAGAGTCGGCCGCGCCATGCCCGGCTTGCGGCCGCGGCGGGGCGGCACCGGCTCGACCGCGATGTAGCGGCGCGGGCGCTCCGGCCCTTCCGGGACCTGGAAGGCGCGGGCCTCGGCGAGCAGCGCGCGGTCCGCCTCCGAGAGCCGCTCGGCCTCCCGAAGATGCTCGGTCCAGCTCGGCGTCGCCCAGATTTCGAGCCACCCGTCCCGCCGCGCCAGGTCCTTGTAGAGCTGCCAGAAGCGCGCGCCGGCGCGCCCGCGCACGTGCTCGATCTCGGCCATGGCGGCGAGGAAGCGCTCGCGGGCCGGCGGCGGCACGAGGTAGTGCTGGGTCTGGAGGATCTGCCCGCGGGTGCGGGCCAGCGCCACGGCCTGAGGGGCGGCAGGGTCGGCCGCCTGGCCGGTCCGCGCGGCGGAGCCCGCCGCCGCCTGCTCGAGCACGAAGCGGCCGGCGCCGAGTGCGAGCCCGATGCCGAGCACGGAAGCGGTCGCCATCGTCCAGGGCAGGCCGACGCGGGTGCCGAGCCAGCCCCAGAAGAAGGCGCCGAGGACGAGCGCGCCGTTGGAGAAGAGCTGGTAGATGCCGAGCGCGCGGGCGCGCACCCAGGCGGGTGCGGCGAGCTGGGTCGCCGTCTGGGTGAGCGAGCCGGCGACCACCCATCCGGTGCCGAAGAGCACCATGGCGACGGCGGCCATCTCCCAGGCGCGCGAGAGCGCGAGCAGCAGCATGCCGAGGCAGGAGATGAGGCTCGCCGCCATCGTCAGGTCCCCGCGCGGGAACCAGCGGTGAAGGCTCGGCAGCAGCATCCCGCCCGAGACCGCGCCCACGCCCATCAGCCCGAGCAGCAGGCCGAACACGCCGGCGCCGAGATGGAGGTCCTCCTTGACGACGAGCGGGAGCAGCGCCCAGGGCGCGGCGGCCGGCAGGTAATAGACCGAGACCTGGAGGATCGCCGCCTGCACCCGGGGCGTGTGGCGGACGAAGCGCAGGCCGGCGCGCATCGCCTCGAGAAGATGCTCGGGCGGGAGGCGCGAGGCGCGGTCGGGGCGGCGCCAGGCGTAGAGCGCGCGCACCGGCGAGAGGAACGAGGACGCGTTGAGCGCGAAGGCGATCGCCGGGCCGAAGGCCGCGACGAGCCCGCCCGCGATCGCCGGGCCGAAGGCGCGCGCGATGTTGAAGCTCACGCCGTTGAGCGCCACCGCCTGGCCGAGATCGGCGCGCGGCACGCTCTCCGGGATCACCGCCGACCAGGCCGGCCCGTTCATCGCCGTGCCGACCCCGATCGCGAAGGTGAAGAGGAGGAGCAGGGCCGCGTTGGCGAGCCCGGCGAAGGTGACCGCGGCGAGGAGCGCGGCCGCCACCAGCATCTCGATCTGGGTCGCGATCAGGAAGCGGCGGCGGTCGACGATGTCGGCGAGCGCGCCGGCGGGCAGCGCGAGGAGGAAGTAGGGCAGGATCGTCGCCGCCTGCACCAGGCTCACCATCAGCGCGTTCGGGCGGAGCGTCGCCATCAGCCAGCCCGCGCCCGTGTTCTGCATCCAGGTCCCGAAGGAGCTGATCAGGTTGGCGATGAAGAGCGAGCGGAAGACCGGATGCTGGAGCGGCTTGAGGGAGGGCGGCAGGCGCATCGACGAATCTCTAACGCGCCTGCAGACGGTGGGAAGTCCGGGCTACTCCTCCAGCCGGTGCACGTCGTGCACGACCACGCCTTCCTCCTCGCTCGGAATCTCGAGCCAGGTCTTGTGGCGGAGCGTCCGTTCGGTGTCGCGATAGCCGGCGTCCCAGTGCTCGCGCATCGAAAGCGCACTGAACTCGTAATCCTTCGCCTGCCCTTCGTACGCGGCCTTCTGGTAGATCATATGGATCAGCGAGATTTCGGGGAGGTCCGCGAGCTTTTCCTTGAGCTCCCGCTCGGCGGGGCTGAGCTTCTCTTCGGGCACCTTGGCGAGCAGCGCGCGGAGCTGCACGTTCTTCCCATGCAGCATCTGGAAATACTGGGTCATCAGGCGGGTGCGGCTGGAATACTGGATGTCCTTCTGGCGGGAGAGGACGTCGGCGAAGTCGCGCGGCGTTTCGCCGCGGGAGCTGAAGAGATCGACCTGGAAGACGACCAAATTGTTCGCGCCGCAATGCTCGAAGAGATGCTGGAGCGGCGTGTTCGAGACGAGGCCGCCATCCCAGTAATAGTCGGTCCCGATCGGGACCATCGGCAGCGCCGGCGGCAACGCGCCGCTCGCCATGACGTGCTCGGGGAGGATCTCGGTCTCGGTGTTGTCGTAATAGATGAAGTTGCCGGTCCGGACATTGACGGTGCCGACGGCGAGCCGCGTCTTGCCGGCATTGATGAGGTCGAAATCGACCAGGCGGAGCAGGGTCTCGCGCAGCGGCGAACTGTCATAGAAGCTGGTGGCGCCGGCGGCGCCGCGCGTGCGCATCCAGGGCGGCGGCACGTTCGGCTTGAAGAAGCCCTGCTGGCCGAGCGCCATCGTCATCCACGCCGACCACATGTTGTGGAGCCGGCGCGGATCGTCCCCGTCGGGCGACATCAGCCACACCGGACGGTCGGTGATCATCTGCCAGAACTCGCGCAACCGCTCGAGGCGGCGCTCCGGCGGGTTGCCGGCGATCAGCGCCGAATTGATGCTGCCGATCGAGACGCCGTTCACCCAGTCCGGCTCGAGCCCCGCCTCGTGCAGCGCCTGATAGACTCCCGCCTGGTAGGCGCCGAGCGCGCCGCCGCCCTGGAAGACGAGGGCGATGGCGTGGCATCCGGGAGGCCGCCAGGCGGAAGGAGGCGTGCGCGGCGGCGGCAGGGGTCCGGCATCCATGCGATGGCCTCCTGATGAATGGCTGGGTCTTGAGAATGTGGTGTTCGCACACGGGTTGCAACCGCAAGTTCGCGGAGCGCGGGCTTTGCAGCGCGCGTTTCTTCGGCCAATAGTGCGAAGCGGCGGCAACCGGCAAGGGGAAGTGCGATGAGTCTCAAGGGCAAGGTGGCCCTGGTCACCGGATCGACGAGCGGCATCGGCCTCGGCATCGCACGCGCGCTCGCGGCCGAGGGTGCGGCCATCATGATGAACGGCTTCGGTCCGGCGGATGCGATCGCCAAGCTGCGCGCGGATCTCGCCTCCGAGTTCGGCGTGAAGGTCTCCTACAACGGCGCCGATATCAGCAAGGGCGAGCAGGTCGCGGCAATGGTCGCGGCTGCCGAGAAAGAGCTCGGCAGCCTCGATATTCTGGTCAACAACGCCGGCATCCAGTACGTCGCCGACCTCGTCGATTTCCCGCCCGAACGGTGGGACGCGATCATCGCGATCAACCTCTCCGGCGCCTTCCATGGGATGCGGGCGGCACTTCCCGGGATGAAGAAGCGCGGCTGGGGCCGGGTGATCAACATCGCCTCGGCGCACGGGCTCGTCGCGAGCCCGCAGAAGGCCGCCTATGTCGCGGCCAAGCACGGGCTGGTCGGGCTGACGAAGGTGGCCGCCGTCGAGACGGCGAACGATGGCATTACCGTGAACGCGATCTGCCCGGGCTGGGTGCTGACGCCGCTCGTGCAGAAGCAGATCGAGGACCGCGCGCGCGAGAAGGGGATCAAGGTCGAGGACGAGATCGCCGGGTTCGTCGCCGAGCAGCAGCCGATGCACAAATTCTCGACGCCCGAGGAGATCGGCGCGCTCGCCGTGTTCCTCTGCTCGGAGGGCGCGAAGACGATCACCGGGGCGCCGCTCTCGATCGACGGCGGCTGGGTCGCGCATTAGCTAGCGCGCTCGGCTGAGCCGCTCCGACGCTGCGCCCTCCTGGGCCTCTGAAAGCCAGGCGTCGCCGGCGCGGGCGAGAATGTCGAGCCGGTATCCGTGCTGGGCGAGCCAGGCGGGCAGGAGATCGACCGCGCTTTCGTCGCTGAAGACGAGGAACCTTCGATGGGCGCGCATGAAGGCGCCGGTGCTCACGACGGGGAGGTCGGGCAGGACCGTCTTCCAGCGCTCGAGGATGTGCTGGTTCGTGGGATCGGGGCTCGCGATTCCCGGAGGCGCCTTCACGAAGACCAGGCGGCGGGCGATCGCGGCGCCGGCGCCTTCGCGGATCTCGAGGAAGCGGAGCCCATTGCCGGTGGCGATGGACAAGCCGGGCGGCGCGGCGCGGACCAGCGCCAGGACGCGCTCGCGCTGCCGCGCCGAGGCCGCCCAGGTGTCCGGCATGATCATCAACCCCGCCGAGATCACGAGCAGCGCGCAGCAGAGAAGTGGCGCGCGCGGCAGGCTCGCGACGTAACGGGCGATGAGGATCGCGAACCCGAGCGCGGCGGCGATGACGTAGCGCGTGTTGAAGGTATGAACCGCGACCAGGGTCACGAGATAGCCGGCGAGCGGGAGCGCGCAGGTCACGGCCGCGATGATGTCGAGATTGTCGGGCGCGCGGCGAGGCTGCGGAGGCGACACCTTGGCGCGCGCCGCGATGATCCGGCGCGCGATCAGAACGAGCAGCAATAGGATCATCGGCGAGACCCATACCGGGCGGTGGCCCACCATCACCTCGACGTAGGCGAGCACGAGGCGGGCCGGCAGCGGGCGCCCGTAGAACTCTGGTGCGGCCACATCGCCCCGATTGAACGCGAGCACATGCCGCATGATCGGCAGCCAGAGCAGGACCGAGAGGCAGGCGACGGCGGGCGCGGCGAGGTAGAGAAAACGGATGCGCCGGTGCGCCGCCGTCCAGGCGAGCTCCATCGCGCCGACCGAGGCGGCGAGCAGCACGGCGTAGAAATGGAGCCCGACGGCGGCGACGAGCAGCAGGAGCATCAGCACGGCGCGCCATGGCGGGGGATCGCGGTCGGGCGGGAGATCCCAGAGGACCAGCGCGAGCGCGAAGCAGGCGGATACGCAGGCGTAGGGTCGCGCGTCCAAAGCGAAGGGATAGAGGCCGCCGACAAGGCAGAGCGCCATTGCAAGAAAAGCGACAGGCGCCGGATGTCGCCGGCGGACGAGCACGAACGAGGCGAGTGCCACGACCAGCCCCGCGATGATCGAGGGCATC
>DATJTV010000362.1:0-7458 GCA_035503055.1 Acetobacteraceae bacterium | reverse complement strand
GCCAAGCCGACCTCTCGCGCAAGCGCCGCGCCGAGGTCACCGACCGCGTCGCCGCCGCGCTCATCCTCCAAGCAGCGCTCGACGCCCGCCGCCAGGGGGCTAGCCCCCTGGACCCCTAGCAAGGGGCTCTGCCCCTTGCATCCCTGGCAAAGGCGGAGCCTTTGCAATCCATTACTTAAAACGTTCGGGGGTCTGGGGCCTCAAGGCCCCAGTGGGGATCGAGGGGGCAAAGCCCCCTCGCGGCGGGCGTCGAGCGCTGCTTGGAGGATGAGCGCGGCGGCGACGCGGTCGGTGACCTCGGCGCGGCGCTTGCGCGAGAGGTCGGCTTGGCCGATCAGCAGCCGGAGCGCCGCTTCGGTGGTGAGCCGCTCGTCCCAGAGCGTTGCAGGAAGGCCGGTGGCGTCGGCGAGCGCGGCCGCCCAGTCGCGTGCCGCCTGGGCCGCGCGGCCCACGGTTCCGTCGAGGTCGAGCGGCCAGCCGACGACGAGGCCGCCGACGCCTTCCTTGCGCGCGAGGGCGGTGATCTCGGCCGCGTTTTGCGCGAGCTTGCCTCGCGCGAGGCTGCCATAGGGGCTGGCGAGCAGGAGCGAGACGTCCGAGAGGGCGAGGCCGATCCGGCGGGCGCCCGGGTCGATGCCGAGGAGGCGGGCCTCCGGTGCGAGCCGGGCGAACAGCTCCGCCAGGTTGAAGAGCGGCATCGCGGTCGTTATGGTCCCCGCCCTCCGCGCCCCGCAAGGCTCGTTTTGCAAAGGAATTTGGCCGAATATGCCGCTTGACCCCGCGACTGTCCGGCGCATTGCGCGGCTCGCCCGGCTGCGCCTCGACGAAGCCGAGGTGGCGCGGCTGGAGGGCGAGCTCGGCGGCATCCTCGCCTGGGTCGAGCAGCTGGGCGAGGTCGATGTCTCGGCCGTCGAGCCGATGGACGGCGCGGTCGCGAT
Source organism: Acetobacteraceae bacterium (assembly GCA_035503055.1). Lineage (GTDB taxonomy): Bacteria > Pseudomonadota > Alphaproteobacteria > Acetobacterales > Acetobacteraceae > JAKAWQ01. The sequence continues at coordinate 6,520 of DATJTV010000362.1, read as the reverse complement.
GGCGCTCAAGATGCGCGAGGATGTGGTGAGCGACGGCGGGGACGCCGAGATCGTGCTCGGCAACGCGCCGGAGCGGATCGGGGATTTCTACGCCGTTCCCAAGGTCGTGGAATGAGGCTCACGGATCTCGGCATCGCCGCCGCCCGGTCCGGGCTCGGGCGGCGGGACTTCTCCGCGCGCGAGCTGGCGCTCGCGCATATCGAAGCGATCGAGGCGCTCAACCCGCGCCTCAACGCCTTCATCACGGTCACCGCCGAGCAGGCGCTGGCCGCGGCAGCGGCGGCGGACGCGGGGCTCGCCAAGGGCGAGGGCGGACCGCTCGCCGGGATCCCGCTTGCCATCAAGGATCTTTTTTGCACGAAGGGCGTGCGGACGACCGCCGGCAGCCGCATCCTCGGACCCTTCGTGCCGCCGTACGAGAGCACGGTGACGGCGAACCTGCTGCGCGACGGGGCAATCTTTCTCGGCAAGACCAATCTCGACGAGTTCGCGATGGGCTCCTCGACGACGAGCTCGGCCTATGGCTCGACGGAGAATCCCTGGAAGCGGCGGCAGAATCCCGAGGCACGGCTGGTGCCGGGCGGCTCCTCGGGCGGCTCGGCGGCGGCCGTGGCGGCGCGGCTGGCCCTCGGCGCCACGGGGACCGATACGGGCGGCTCGATCCGCCAGCCCGCCTCGTTCTGCGGCGTCACCGGCATCAAGCCGACGTACGGAAGGTGCAGTAGGTGGGGCGTCGTCGCGTTCGCTTCTTCGCTCGATCATCCCGGCCCGTTCGGGCGGAGCGTCGAGGATTGCGCGATCTTGCTCGGGTCCATGGCCGGGCACGACCCGCGCGATTCGACGAGCGTCGATCGCCCGGTGCCCGATTATGCGGCCGCCTGCCGGCGCGGCGTGAAGGGACTGAAGATCGGCGTGCCGCGGGAATACCGGGTTGCGGGCATGGCGGCCGAGATCGAGGAGATGTGGCGCGCGGGCGAGGCGTGGCTCAGGGACGAAGGTGCGGACGTGGTGGAGGTTTCGCTGCCGCACACGAAATACGGGCTTCCCACCTATTATATCATCGCGCCGGCGGAGGCCTCCTCGAACCTCGCGCGCTATGACGGCGTGCGCTACGGGCTCCGCGAGGATGGCGAGGACCTGATCGACCTCTACGAGCGCACGCGGGGCGAGGGGTTCGGGGCGGAAGTGAAGCGGCGCATCCTGATGGGCACGTACGTGCTCTCGGCCGGCTATTACGATGCCTATTACCTCAAGGCGCAGAAGGTGAGGGCGCTGATCGCCAGGGATTTTTCGGAGGCCTTTGGCAAGGTGGACGCGCTTTTGGCGCCGACCGCGCCCTCGGCCGCCTTCGCCGAGGGCGAGAAGACCGAAGATCCGGTGATGATGTATCTGAACGACGTGTTCACCGTGCCGGCCGATCTCGCCGGCGTGCCGGCCATGTCCGTGCCCGCGGGGCTCGATGCGGACGGGCTGCCGCTGGGGCTTCAGGTGATCGGACCGCCCTTCGGCGAGGAGATGGTCTTCACGGTCGGCGCGGCGCTCGAGCGCGCGGCCGGATTTGCGGCATTGCCAATGATTCGCGCCGGGGGCGTGGCAGCATGACGTACCGCATCGAGGGGCGCGAGGGCGCGTGGGAAGTCGTCGTCGGGATGGAGGTCCACGCCCAGGTCATCAGCAACGCCAAGCTGTTCAGCGGCGCCGCGACGGCGTTCGGCGCCCCGCCCAACAGCCAGGTGAGCCTGGTCGATGCGGCCTTTCCCGGCATGCTCCCGGTGATCAACCGCGAATGCGTCGCACAGGCGGTGCGCACCGGGCTCGGGCTCGAGGCCGAGATCCATCTCTGGAGCCGGTTCGACCGGAAGAACTATTTCTACGCCGATCTTCCCGCTGGCTATCAGATCAGCCAGTACGCGCACCCGATCGTCGGAACCGGCAGCCTCGAGATCGAGCTTGCCGACGGCAGCGCCAAGAAAATCGGCATCACGCGGCTGCATCTCGAGCAGGATGCGGGCAAGTCTTTGCACGACCAGCATCCGACGAAATCCTATATCGACCTCAACCGCGCCGGCGTGCCGCTGATGGAGATCGTGAGCGAGCCCGATATCGGGAGCCCCGAGGAGGCGGGCGCGTATTTGCGCAAGTTGAGGACGATGCTGCGCTATCTCGGCACCTGCGATGGGAATATGGACGAGGGTTCGCTCAGGGCCGACGTGAATGTTTCGGTGCGTCGGCCTGGCGAGGGGTTGCGGACGCGCTGCGAGGTGAAGAACGTCAATTCGGTGCGCTTCGTGATGCTGGCGGTGGAGGCCGAGGCGCGACGGCAGGTCCGGGTTTGGGAAGAGGGCGGCACGGTCGAGCAGGAGACGCGGCTTTTCGATCCCGCGCGCGGCGAGACGCGCAGCATGCGGAGCAAGGAGGAGGCGCACGACTATCGCTACTTCCCCGACCCCGACCTCGTGCCGCTGGTGCTCGACGAAGCATGGATCGCGGAGCTGAAGGCGGCGCTTCCGGAGCTCCCGGATGCGAAGAAGGCGCGGTTCATGGAAGAGTACGGGCTTGCTTCGTATGACGCGGCGCTGCTCGTCGCCGAGGCCGGCACCGCGGATTATTTCGAGGCCCTGGTTGGCGGGCGCCAGGCTAAGGGACGCCGGGCAAAGACGGTCGCCAACTTCATGCTCGGCGATCTTTCCGCCGTATTGAACCGCATGGGCGAGAGCTTTTCCGGGGCTTCGCTGTTCACGGTGGCGGCGAGTGCCGCGTTGCTCGACATGATCGAGGACGGGACGATCAACGGCCGCATCGCCAAGGACGTTATCGAGGAGATGGAGCGGAGCGGGGAGGGGCCGCGCGAGGTGGTCGCGCGCCTCGGGCTTCGCCAGGTGACGGACACGGGCGCGATCGAGCTTGCGGTGGACGAAGTGCTGGCCCGCGAGGCGGGCAAGGTCGCCGAATACAAGGCGGGAAAAGAAAAACTCTTCGGCTTCTTCGTGGGCCAGGTGATGAAGGCGATGGCGGGCAAGGGCAACCCTGCGCTCGTCAATGAGGTTTTGAAGAAGCAACTTTCGTAAGGAAACCCTGATGCCGATCGAATTTTTTACCTTCGATACGCCGAACGGACGCAAGATCAGCGTCGCCTTGGAGGAGATGGGCCTTCCCTATACGGTGAAGGTGGTCGATATCGGCAAGAATCAGCAGTTCGATCCGGCCTTCCTCAAGATCAGCCCGAACAACAAGATCCCGGCGATCGTCGATCCCGAGGGTCCGGGCGGGAGGCCGATCAGCGTCTTCGAATCGGGGGCGATCCTCATCTATCTCGGGACGCAGACGGGAAAATTCTGGCCCGCGGACCTGCGCGGGCAGGTGCCGGTGCTCGAGTGGCTGATGTTCCAGATGGGCGGGTTCGGGCCGATGCCCGGGCAGGTGCATCATTTCCTACAGGTCGAGGACGAGGCCGATCGGGCTTACGGGCTCGAACGCTATATGAAGGAGACGAGGCGTCTCTATGGGGTGATGGACCGGCGGCTCGCGGAGGTGCCCTATTTTGCGGGCGATGACGTCTCGATCGCCGATTTCGCGATTCTCGGCTGGGCCTGGCGGCACGAGCGGCACAAGGTCGATTTTTCCGACTTCCCCAATGTCGGGAGCTGGTACGGAAGGATGACGGCGCGGCCGGGCGTGGCGCGGGGGCTTGCGGTCGCGCTGCGCTGACCGCGATCGCCGGGGCGCCGGTCCCCGCCATGAAATCGCCCCATGAGAATGATTAGAGCGTCACGTTTCTTTACAATTGCGCTCGGGTCTTTGGTTGGCGATCGATATCATGGCGGCGGCGGAGGGCTTTGCTCGTTCCGCTCAAGGCCGTACTGATCTAGAGGGCGCGGTGGCTTGTCGGTTCGCGCAGGCCAGGAGAAGCAGGTGACAGCTCTTTCCCGCGATGCGGCCCGCAAGGCTCGCGAAGGGGAACGGGCCGCCCTCGCGACGTCGGCGGCGCCGGTGGGGCGGGAAATCGGCCAGCTTCCCGCGACCCTCTGGATCGACGTCGAGGATCTGTTCGAGTACGCGGCGCATCGCCCGCGACCGAGCGGCATCCAGCGGGTTGCCTTCGAGATCGAGCGCGCGCTCCACGAAGAGAGCGGGCAGGCAATGCGCGTCCGCTTCGTCAGGCATGGCTCGTCGCGCGATCCGCTCGAGGTCGTCTCATGGCAGTCGATCGTCGCGCTGTTCGACCGGCTGGCGGTTGGCGAGGAGCCTTGGGCGGCGCTTCCGGCGCACGGCGCCGAGGCCGCGACCCGTGATCCCTTGGGCGGCCCCTGGCGCCGCGCGTTCCGCCGGCTCACGGGCCGGTTTCCTCACGAGATCCGGGACGCGCTCTATCGCTTCGTCAGGATCGAGGCTGAAGCCCTTCGTGCCCTTGGCCACGTGCTCGCGGTCGTCTGGGGTTCCTTCGCCGCGCGCGTCCCGCGTCTCGAGGGCCGCAGGCGGACGGGCCCTGCGCCGCTTCCCGCCGGGGCGCCCGTCGAGGCGGCGAGCGAGAAGCTCGGCGCCGTGGTCGCACCCGGCGATGTGCTCCTGGCACTCGGTTCGCCGTGGTCCCGCCCGGACTACGAGGGCATGCTGAGCGACCTCTGCGAGCGCCATCGGCTTCGCTTCGCGCTCCTGCTCTACGACATCATCCCCTTGCGGCACCCGGAATGGTGCGACCACGCGCTGGTGCTCGCGTTCCGTTCCTGGCTCGTCGGCATGCTTCCGCTCGCCGAGACGGTCTTCGCAATCTCCCGCGCGACCGCCGCCGACGTCGAGGCCTTTGCCGCGGAACGAGGCATCCGGTTGGCCGGGCGCGTGCAACCGATTCCCCTCGGCACCGGCTTCGGTGCGTCGCCGCCCGTACCCCGGGAGCATCGCCCGGTCGTGCTGCCTCCTCCCGGTCGCTATGCGCTCGTCGTCTCGACGATCGAGGCGAGGAAGAACCACGCGCTGCTCTTCCGCGTCTGGTGCCGGTTGGTGGAGGATCTGCCGCGGGAGCAGGTGCCGACGCTGGTTTTTGCCGGCCGAGTCGGCTGGATGGTCGGCGATCTGATGCAGCAGCTCGTCAACGCCGATTGGCTGGACGGCAAGATCCGGCTGATTGAAAGCCCGACCGATGCCGAGGTCGAGGCTCTCTATCGCGGCTGTCTCTTCACGCTCTTTCCCTCGTTCGCCGAGGGCTGGGGGCTCCCGGTGACCGAAAGCCATTCCTTCGGCAAGCCATGCGTGGTCGCGGACCGGGCGGTGCTGCGCGAGGCGGGGGGGACGCTTGCCCGCTATTTCGATCCCGACAACCTCCACGATGCCTACCGTGTGATCCGGGCGACGATCGAGGATACGGAGGGTCTTCGTGCCTGGGAGGCAAGGGTGCAGCGGGAATTCCGCGCCGTGCCGTGGCGGGCGAGCGCAGCAGCAATTCTGGCGGGAGTGAGGCGGGGCGACGGCACGGAACGAGAGGCGAGCCAGAGCCCGAGCGCGCCATGAGCGGCTGGCGCATCCTTGGTCCGGCCTCGCACGGCGGGCCGAGCTCTTGGTTCGCGGGGCGGGAATGAACGAATTGGAATCATCGCCGCGACCGGATCAGGTGATTTGGGGGGATGTCGAGGATCTGTTCGAGTACTCGCGCTCCAACCCTCGGCCGAGCGGAATCCAGCGCCTGGCCTTCGAAATTCAGAGGAGTCTGCGCACCTGCCTCGCAGGTACGGGCCGCCTGCGCTTCGTCCGCCATGCCGGCAGGGGGCAGGCGCCGCTGTTGCGGGAGGTTCCGTGGGAGGACGTGGAGGGGCTGTTCGCGGGGCTCACGGAGGCGCCGGAGCCGAGATCGCCGGCGACGTCCGTCGCCCGCGGTGCCGCGGACACTGCGGCTCCGTCACTTCTGTCCGCCGCGCGGCATCTTCTCGGTCGTATCGCCTTGGGGATGCCGGTCGAGCTCAGGGATCCTGCGCTGCGGGCGTGGTTCCTTCAGAAGGACGCGATCCGCGAGATAGCCGCGCTGATCGGGAATTCGCGCCTGCGGCAGCCTCCGCCGCCCGCCTCGCCGGCGGTGGCGGGCTCGAACCTCCCGATCCGTCAGGGAGACGTTTTCCTCGTCCTCGGGGCGCCTTGGGTTCACGCCGATTTCGGCGGACTCTTGCGCGCGCTGCGTGAGATTTATGGGATACGGGTGGCGCTTCTCCTCTACGATTTGGTCCCGGCCCTTCGCCCGGAATGGTGCGCGCGCGACCTGGTCGACGGCTTTCGCGCCTGGCTGGGGGCGAGCCTGCGGCAGTGCGACATATTGCTGTCGATCTCCCGGTACACGGCCCGCGAGGTCGAGGAGTGGGCGCGGCGCGAGGGGATTGCGCTGACGGGGCCGGTTCGCCCGGTGCCGGTCGGGACGGGGTTCGGCGTCGGCGCCCTCGCGGACCTCCCGCGACCGCCGGGATTGCCGCGGGAAGGCACCTACGCGCTCTTCGTCTCGACCCTCGAGGCCCGCAAGAATCACGCCCTGCTGGTGCGC
>DATJTV010000361.1:0-3889 GCA_035503055.1 Acetobacteraceae bacterium | reverse complement strand
GGATGGCCGACGAACGCCATGGCATCCTTCAAGGGGCCGGGGTGGTTTGCGGTGTAGAGGGCTTCGATCAGCGGCAGCAGCGCGAAGTGCGCCTTGCGCGCCGCGGCAATGCTTCCGCTCACCGAAGCCTCGAAAAGCCGGCGGTGAAAGGCCGGGATCAGGTTGGCGCTCATGAAGATCCCGCCGGGGCTGCCCAGCAGGAAGCTCGGGAATCCAAGGTCGTCGTCGCCCGAGAGGATGGCGATCCGCTCGCCCACTTCCTTGATCTTTGCGGAGACCACGCCGAGGTCGCGTTCGCATTCCTTGAGTGCGACGATGGACGGGATGCGGGCGAGCCGCTCCAGGATGCCGACATCGAGCGTGATGCCGGTCCGCCCGGGGTTGTTGTAGGCGACGATCGGGATGGCAGCCGCGTCGGCGACCCGGGCGAAGTGCTCGCAAATGCCCTCGGCGCTCGCCTTGACGTAGTAGGTCGGCAGCACGAGAACGGCGTCCGCCCCGGCCTTCGCGGCATGGCGCACCGTCGCCTGCACCTCCCGTGTCCCCGGTGCCAGGGCGCCGACCAGGATCGGGATTCGCCTGGCCGTCTGGTCGATCGCGACTTCGACGACACGCTCCCGCTCCGCCGGCGTCAGGCTGACGAATTCGCCGCTGCCGCCGATGACGAGCAGCCCGAAGATCCCGGCCGCGATCTGGAACTCGATCAGCTTGCGGAACGCGGCTTCATCGAACGCATCGGCGCTCGTGAAGGGGGTGACGAGGGCCGTGCAGATGCCCTTCGGCGTGTATGTCATGGCTTCGCGCTCCTCGGGCGTCCCTCAATGCGACGCGTTGAGGGACAGCACCGACCAGTCATCCGACAAGGCGCGGTAAAGGCATTCGGCGATCCAGTAGTTGCCGTAGGGCATCACGTCCTCCTGCGGGAACCGGCCAAGACGGGGCTTGCCGGGCTCGATATGCCTCATGCGTCCCCAGCTTCCATGCAGCACGACGCCGCCGACCGTGAGGAAGTCGCCGATCAGGGCTTTCAGGGTCGCTTCGGCAACGCTTCGATAGCGTTCGGCCCGGTCCGGCATCCACCGGGCCAGACGCATCAGCACCGACGTCGCGATGCACGCGGCGCACGAATCGTATGGCAGCGCCGCGCGGTCCGGGTCGTCGTAGTCGTATCGCGGCACCCAGCCTTCCGGCGCGTGCCCGACATACCATTCGGCCGCCCGTCGCGCCGCGTCCAGGTATCGCGCCTTGCCGCTCGCTTCGTAGGCATGCGCGAAGCCGAGCATCGCCCAGGCCTGCCCGCGCGCCCACACGCTGGTATCGCTCCAGCCCTGGAGACCGAACAGCCGGGTGACGGCGCGGGTGTGCGGATCGAGCGAAGCGGCATGGCAATTCGCGCCGTCGGGACGCACCAGCCCGACCCGGAGGACGGTATCGAGATGGCGGTAGGCGAGAACCGCCCGCTCCGGCTCCCACTGGGACGCCCACAGCATCGAGGGGAGATTGAGCCCGGTGTCGATGACGATGCGGTCGGCGCCGGCGATCTGGAGGAACGCGCCCGCCTTATGGTCGAAAATATTCGCGAAATTATCGCCCCCGGCGAACGCCCATCGCTTGAGCCGCTCGTCTTTTGTCACCTGGTAGCCGAGCGTCAGCCCATAATACATATCGATGCCCGTGGAGGAGAACACGCTTGGGTGCTCGGCGAGCACCGGGCCGATCCGCTCGCAGATCTGCATCGCGGCCTCCGCGTAGCGCCCTTCATGAGCCAGCAGGTGCAGGAGCCAGAGCCGCCCGGCCAGGAAGCCGGCCCACTGGAAATCCGCCCAGCTATCCCAGACGTACTCCTCGTCCCAGTCATAGCCGCCGGTCATCGCGTTGAGCCGTGGCACGCGGCCACCCGCCCGGATGCCCTCGCACACCGCGTCGGCGCCGTTGCGGAGATAGCGGACGGCGCGCTCCCATCGTTGCCGGTCGTCTTCGTTCATCGTCTCGCCTGAGGCATGCCTCCGGACGGGGCCCGTCCGTCCGCGACACGATTGGCCTGGGCCGGGGCCGCCCGCCACTGCAAAGAATTTGCCTTCGAGGTGAGGAAATCTCATCATTCCGCCGGACAGGGGCGGCGGAGGTCGGATGGCGCGATCCAGGCTGCCGTTGCGGGCAATCTCGGTGTTCGAGACCGTGGCCCGGCGCGGCAGCTTCAAGGCGGCGGCCGACGAGCTGCATCTCACCCCGTCGGCCGTCAGCCATCAGATCCGCGCCCTCGAGGAGGAATTGGGCGTGGGTCTGTTCCTACGCGAAAGCCGCGGCGTGAAGCTGGCTCCGGCCGGCGCGGAGTACGCGGAACGTCTGCACGGCCTGCTCGATGGCGTGCGGACCGCAACGGACGCGGTTGCGTCTCGGGGACGCCAGCACGCCACGACCGGGATCGTCCGCATCATGACGCCGCCTTCGCTCGCGACGCACTGGCTCATTCCAAGGCTGCCGGCGTTCCTCGACGCCCATCCCGGCATCGACATCCGCGTCATCGCGATCCGCACGGCCGACGGCAACGAAGATGATTTCGACATCACCATCGCCTACGGCAATCCGCCGCGCATCCGGGGCCTGGCCCGGCCATGGCTGGAGGAGACGTACCGTCCCTACTGCGCCCCGTCCCTCTTGGCCGGCGCCGCCTCGATCGGGGCCCGCGAGCTGCTCGCCAAGCCGTTGATCCACAGCCACGACAACGCCGTTTCCTGGAACGACTGGTTCGCCCGGCACGGGATCGGCTGCGAGCCCTCGGCCGTCAACCACATCCAGATCGATCCCTCCTACGTGGCGATCGAGGCGGCGGTGAAGGGCGTGGGCGTGGTCCTGGAAAGCGGCATTCTCACGGACGAGCATGTCCGGAACGGGCGTCTCGTCGCGCCGGTAACGGAGCAGGAACGTCCCGCGGTCTCGTACTGGCTATTGCCCTTGCGCTCCGACGCGCGGCGACCCACTCATATCGCTTACGATTGGCTCCTCGGCCAAAGCAATTGCGAGCACTGCTATCCGGACCAAAGACCATGACGAGCGGATTGCCTGTTTCGCCAATTTCGCTCCCTGATACGGCCCAAAAAGGCTCCCTGTTCGCTCGCGCAGGGAATTGTTCTCCCAACGCCTGATCCGGCTTGCGTTTTTCCCGCGTGAACCGCCGTTCCGCGCCCGCAAACGCAAGAATTCCCTGTTTCCTCCCTGCTAACAGGGAATTTGGGGCCCCAGGAACTCGCCCACCTCCGCAACCGCCTCCGCCAGCCCCACGCGCCGCACCGCCACTCCCTCGGGAAACGCCGAAAGCAACCGCGAGGGCATGCGCCGGTCGAGCAGGACGAAGGCGCCGCGGTCGCCGGCGGCGCGGATCAGCCGTCCGAACGCCTGGCGCAGCCTGAGCCTCGCGACACGGTCGTCGTATCCACCCGGCTCGCCCTCCGCGAGATGGCGCCGCCGCTCGCGATGCAGGATATCGGGCCGCGCCCACGGGACTTTCTCGAACACGACGAGCCGGAGCGCGCGCCCGGGGACATCGACGCCGTCGCGCATCGCGTCGGTGCCGAGCAGGCAGCTCTCCTCCTCGGTGCGGAAGATGTCGACCAGCGTCGCGTTGTCCATCGCATCGACATGCTGCGCGTAGAGCGGGATGCCCGCCTCTTCGAGCGCGGGCGCGAGATGCGGATAGACCGCGCGCAGCCGGCGGATCGCGGTGAATAGCCCGAGCGCGCCGCCGCCCGCGGCGAGGAAGAGCGCGCGGTAGGCGGCGGCGAGCCCCGGAATATCCTCGATCGTCACGTCCGTGACGACGAAGGCGCGCGTCTGCTTCGCATAGTCGAACGGGCTCAGCACCGAGACGCGGGTCGCCGGCCCGGGAAGA
>DATJTV010000360.1:0-7980 GCA_035503055.1 Acetobacteraceae bacterium | reverse complement strand
CCCCAAACGCGAAGCGGCCCGAACGGGGATCCCCGTCCGGGCCGCTTCTCTTTGGTTTGGTGGGTCAGCGCTGGCGGTTGCCGAGGAGCGAGAGCAGCAGCATGAAGAGGTTGATGAAATTGAGGTAGAGGCTGAGCGCGTCATAGACGCTCCGCTTGGCCGCCTGCTCCGGGCCGTAGGAATAGGCATACTGCACGTAGTCGGCCTTGATGCGCTGCGTGTCGTACGCCGAGAGGCCGGTGAAGACGATCACGCCGATGATGCTGATCGCGAACTGGATCATCGTGCTCTGCATGAACATGTTGACGACCGCGGCGATGATGATCCCGATCAGCCCCATGAACAGGAAGCTGCCCATGCGCGAGAGATCGGCGCGCGTGGTGTAGCCGTAGAGGCTGACCGCGCCGAAGGTGGCGGCGGTGATGAAGAACACGCGGACGATCGAGTCCGTGGTGTAGATCAACAGGATGTTGGTGAGGCTCGCCCCCATCGCGGCGCAAAACAGCCAATAGAGCGTCTGCGCGGTGGTGCGCGAGAGCTTGTTCACCCCGAAGCTCATGACCATCACGAAGACCAGCGGCGCGAAGACGCTGATCCACGTAAGGCCTGTCGGCTGATCGGGGATCACGCCGGCCGGGGTGACCACATTGTGATAGAACGCCGCCTTGAGGGGCGTGTTGACGATGACGTAAGCGACGATGCCCGTCAGCAGCAGCCCCGAGGCCATCCAGTTGTAGACCCGGAGCATGTATGCCCGTAGCCCGGCATCGACGACCGCTTGCGTTGCGGCCGAGCCGGATACGCCGGAATACGACCTGAAGTCGGGGCTCAAGGCCATGATATCTGGTTCCTCTCCCAGGCTAATTGCCTGCGACGCGAATCTGGGTTCGAGAGCAGGCCGTTCAAGCGGGGTCAGACCTTCCGGCACGCAAGTGCCACGGCCCCGCGACCCCCTCCGGGAGACACCTAGCACAGCAACACGCGCCGTAACAGGGGAACAAGGGAAAGGAAATTGCGCCTACTCGTTCCGGAGCCAGGGCGCAGCCTTGGCGCGGAGCGCCGCTCCGGTCCCGGCGTAGCCCGCGACCAGGAGGAGGACGATCGCGCCGAGCACGGTCGCGGCGAGCGGGAGGGGGAGGAAGACCCAGGTCCCGTGCATGAGATAGCGGACGACGCCGAAGCTCGCCCCGGTCGCGACCAGGCCGGCGATGACGCCGGCGACCGCGCCCTCCGCGCCGAAGGCGACCAGCCAGGCCGCGCGGATCTGGAAGCTGGTGGCGCCGAGCGTCTTCAGGATGACGGCCTGGCGGACGCGGCGGCGGCCTTCGGCCGCGACCGCCCCGGCCAGCACCAGGAGCCCGGCGGCAAGTGCCACCCCGGCCAGCGCCGAGAGCGCCGCCGCGAGCTGGCCGAAAATCTTCGCGACCGCGGTCAGCACGTCGGCGACCGCGATCGCGCTCACGTTGGGAAGCGCGTCGGTGATCGCGTCGAGCACCGCGGCCTGGTCGGCGGGGGCGGCCCGGACCGTCGCGATGTGGGTATGGGGCGCGCCGGCGAGGAGCCCCGGGCTCGCCACCAGGAAGAAGTTGAGGCCGAGGCGCTGCCAGGCAATGTCGCGCAGGCTCGCCACGCGAAAGACGATGTCGCGGCCGAGCACGTCGAGCGTGAGGCGGTCGCCGACGCTCACTCCCCACCCGGCGGCGAGCCGCGCGTCGAGCGAGAGCAGGGGCGGGCCGCGATAGCCGGCCGGCCACCAGCGTCCGGCGGCGATGCGGTTGCCTTGGGGCGGGGCGGCCGCATAGGTGAGGCCGAGATCCCGGTTGAGCGCCCAGCGCGTCTCGCTCGTGGCCTTCACGTGCTGGACCGGGGTGCCGTCGATCGCGACGACCCGGGCGCGAAGCATCGGCACCTCGGAATGGTCCTCGATGCCGGGCAGGGTGCGCATCAGCGCCTCGAAGCGGGCCAGCTCGTCGTTCTGGATGTCGATGAAATAGAAGGTGGGGGCATGGGCGGGCATCTCGCCTCGCAGCTCGGCGTTGAGATTGCCCTCGATCATCGCGACCGCGGCGAGCGTGGCCAGCCCGAGCCCGACCGAGACGACCATCAGGATCGTCGTGGCACCCGGGCGATGCAGGTCGGCGAGGCCGAGGCGGAGCCATGAGAGGCGGGCAAGCGGCGCCAGGCGCGCCGAAAGCACCATCAAACCGCTTCCCGCGGCGGCCAAAATCGCCAGAGAAACCGCGGAAGCGGCGGCATAGAGCAGGACAAAGTAGAGCGAGCCGGTCGCGGCGATGCCGAGCGCAAGGAGGAGAAGAACGAGAAAAATCGAGATCAGAACTAGGGAAAACGGAAACGCCCAGCGCCGCGGCGCGGCCTGGAGGCTGGACAATCCGGCCCATCTCACGCGCGCGCGCGCGAAGGAAGCGATGGGCCAGAGCATGCAGAGCGCCGTGGTCGCGAAGCCGAAGCCGGCGGCGAGCGCAAGCGGGCCCGGATAGAGGCCGAGGCGCGAGGGTACGGGAAGATCGGCCCCGAAGACCAGGACGATGACAAAGGCGAGAGCGGCGCCGGCCGCGACGCCCGCGAGTATCCCGAGCGCCGCGAGAGCCAGGACCTGGAGGCCGAGCACGGCGCCCATCAGGCGCGAGGTGGCGCCCAGGGCGCGCAGCGTCGCGATGGTCGGCAGCCGCGCCTCGGCCCAGGCGCCTACCCCGCCCGTGACGCCGATCCCGCCCACCAGCAGCGCGGTCAGCGCGACCAGCGTCATGAAGAGGCCGGCGCGGGCGAGGAAGCGCTGCAAGCCGGGCGCGGCCTGGGACGCGTCGCGGATCTGCCAGAGGCCGTCGGGGAAGGCGCGGGCCAAGGCGGCCCTCAGCGTGGCGAGGCGGGTGCCGGGAGGTAGCACCACGCGGAGCGCGTGGCGGACGAGCGAACCGGGGACGACGAGGCCGGTCGCGGGGAGGGCGGCAAGGCCGATGAGGACCGGCGGGCCGAGCAGGTCGGGGCTCGCGACCTGGTCGGGCGCGGAGAGCAGGGCCGCGCGGAGGGTGAAGCGGGCGCGGCCGATGGTGACGGTATCGCCGACGCGGAGGCCGAGCCGGTGCAGGACGAGCGGCGCGGCGGCGAGCCCGTTGGTGGCGAGGACCCGTTCGGTCGGGAGGGCGGGCGAGAAAGCCGGCTGGCCGGCGAGCGGCCAGGCACGATCGACCGCCTTGAGCGAGACGAGTTCACGCTTGCCCGAGGGGGCGATCAGCATCGCGTGCATCAGCACGACCTCGGAGAGGCGCGCGCCGCGGGCCGTGAGCCAGGCACGCAGCGCGGGCGGGATGGGAAGCTCCCCGGTGACGATCTCGAGATCCCCGCCGAGGAGGGCGCGGCCGGACTGGGCGAGGCCCTGGGCGAGGCTGGCGCGGAGGCTCGCGATGCCGGCGATCGCGGCGACTCCGAGGGCAAGACAGGCGAGCGCCACCCAAAGGCCGCGCGCGCCCGAGCGCAGGCCGCGGCGGGCGAGGCGCAGCGCGGGAAAGGGCGGGAGCCGGCTCACGCCGCCAGCGCAGGAGAGGCGAGGCGTCCGTCCTCGATCGTGAGGGTGCGGTGGCAACGGCCGGCCAGCGCCGGATCGTGGGTGATGAGGAGGAGGGTGCTGCCGGCCTGGGCATGGAGGGTGAAGAGGAGGTCGATGACGGCGGCGCCGGCGGCGCGGTCGAGATTGCCGGTGGGCTCGTCGGCGAGGAGGAGCGAGGGGCGGGGAGCCAGCGCCCGGGCGAGTGCTGCGCGCTGCTGCTCGCCGCCGGAGAGGGTGGCGGGGAGCGAGGCGAGGCGGTGGGAGAGGCCGACCGCGGCGAGGGCGGCGCGGGCGGTCGCCTCGGCGTCGCGGCGTCCGGCGAGCTCGAGCGGGACCATGACGTTCTCGAGCGCGGTCATGCCCGGGATCAGATGGAAGGCCTGGAAGACGATGCCGACATGGGCGCGGCGGAAGCGGGCGAGGCCGTCCTCGGTGAGCGCCGAGAGGTCCTGGCCGGCGACGCGGACGCTGCCGGAGGTGGCGCGCTCGAGCCCGGCCAGGACCATCAGCAGGCTCGTCTTGCCCGAGCCGGAGGGCCCGACCACGGCGGCCGCCTCGCCGGCCGGGACGGCGAAGGTGATGTCCCGCAGGATGTTGACCGGTCCCGCCGGCCCGGGCAGGGTCAGAGAGAGGTTTTGCACCGCGATCAGCGGCTCGCTGGCTTCTCTTGGGGCGGGAGTGGGGGGCGCGGCGTCCATGCCCGCACGATATGGGTTTCTCTCCCTGCTCGGCGAGATGCTGCTGGCAGTGGTGCTCCCCTTGGGGCTGATGGTCGCCCCGGCGCGGGCGGTCGCGCCGGTGCGCCTCCTGGTGCTCGGCGATTCGCTCTCCTCGGGCTACGGCGTGCCGCTCGCGGACGGGTTCGAGAGCCGGCTCGCCGCTTCTTGCGCCGCCGCGGGGCATCCGGTCGTGATCGAGGATGGCGCGGTCTCCGGGGACACGAGCGCGGGCGGGCTGGCGCGGCTCTCCTGGGTGCTGGGCGGGCTTCCGCAGGCGGCCATCGTCGAGCTCGGCGGGAACGATGGCTTGCGCGGGATCGCGCCCGCCGAGATGGAGGCCAACCTCCGCGCCATCCTCGACGGGCTCGCCGCGCGGCACATTCCGGTGCTGTTCGCCGGGATGTACGCGCCGCCCAATCTCGGCCCCGAGTACGAAAAATCGTTCCGCGCGGTCTTCGACCGGCTCGGGGCGCGGCCGGGGGTGATCTATTATCCGTTCTTCCTCGTGGGTGTGGCGACCCATCCGGCGCTCACGCAAGCGGATGGGATCCATCCCAACGCGGCGGGCGTGCGCGTCATCGTGGCGCGGATCATGCCGGACGTGCTCAGGCTCCTGGCGGAAGTGCCCCACGGGGAAGGGCGGCAGGGATGAGGCTATTCGTCGCACTCGAGCTGCCGCCGCACGTCAAGCACCAGGTGGCGCTGCTGGCCGGGGGCGTGCCGGGCGCACGCTGGGTGAAGCCGGAGAACTATCATTTGACGCTGCGCTTCATCGGCGAGCAGCCGGCGCATCGGGCCGAGGAGATCGACGCGGCGCTGATGGCGCTGCGCGGCCGCGCCTTCATGCTCGCCTTCGCCGGCGTGGGCACGTTCGAGAAGGCGGGGCGGAGCACGGCGCTCTGGCTCGGGGTCGAGCGCAACGAGGCGCTGGAGCGGCTGCGCGCGAAGATCGAGACGGCGCTGCAGCGCGCGGGGCTCGCGCCGGAGCGGCGGCGCTTCATGCCGCACGTGTCGCTCGCACGGCTCGACGGCGCGCCCGAGCCGCGGCTCGCGAGCTACGTGCAGGCCCACAACCTCTTTCGCACCGATCCCGTCGAGGTCGGGCACTTCACGCTCTTCAGCTCCTGGCCTGGCAACGAGCAGCCGGTTTATACGCCCGAGGTCGAGTACACGCTCGCGTGATGCCAATCGTCGCAAGCGCGAATCGCGCGCGAAGGCTGCGCCGGCTCAGCCGGCCGGCTCCGCCGGCGCGAAGCGCAGGGTCAGCCGGTTCATGCCGTCCCGCCGCTCATAGGCGAGATGCTGCGCGAACTGGCGCATCAGCGATATGCCGAGGCCGCCCACGGTCGCGTCGTCGAGCGTGGCGGGCCCCGCGGGGGCGGTGACGCCAAGCGGATCGAAAGCGACGCCGTGATCCTCGATCGTCGCCGTGATCACGCCATCCTCGCGCGCCAGCGCCAGACGCACGTCCTTGTTCGGCGGCGCCTCGTCGTGGCGGGGCACGAAGCCGTGGCGGACGATGTTGGAAACCGCCTCCTCGAGGCAGAGGTGAATCGCGAACAGGGTCGATTGCGGCAGGCCCAGCCGTTCCCCGATCGCATCGGCCCATTCGCGAACGCGTTCGAGTTCCGCCATCTCCGCCTGAACGACCAGCGTCTCAGGCATCGGATGCAGAACCCCGAGGGACGGCCCGGAGGGCAATCCTAGCCCGATACGCTGCTGATGGCGGCCTCGAGGTCGTGCAGGATCGGGATGACGGTGTCGGTCCCGGTTCCGGTCAGCACCTTTTCCACATCGGGCGTGGGCTTGAGCAAAGCCATGCGGCCCCCTTTCAATTTGATGGTCTTCGCCCCGATCACCAGAGTGCGAATGCCCATCGAGGCGAGAAACGGAACCAGCTCCAGGTCGACGATGACTTTGCGGTGGCTGGCGACGACTACATTGAAGTGCAGATCGATTTGCTGCGCTCCCAGAATGTCCAACCGTCCTTCAAGATTGACCTTGGTGATCCCGTCGGCGAGGGTTTCGATCTTCATTTCCATTGCGTCATTCCATCCGCATTGCATCCGGCGCCGGAGCCTATCGCGCGCGTTGGCACGGAATCGTGCAACCCGGCGAGGCCCTGGGCAACTTATTCGTTGGGCAACTTATTCGTGAAGCCGGGAAAAAGAACTTGCCATCACTCCGGCCAGACCACAATTTTCAAAAATAATTCTAGGTCTCCGATAGAGTAGAATGTGGTCCGGCACCGATGCAGGGGAACGGATTGGGTGCGGGAGACGGGCGGCTTGGCTGACACCTCCGAACTGATCGACCTGCCGCAGCCGGTGCCCGAGGCCGGGCCCGCAACCGCGATTTTGGAGCAATGCCCGATCGGCGTTGCCATCGTCGGGCCCGATCTCGGCATCCGCTACGGGAACGCGCATTTCGCGCAGATGGCGGGGGTCGAGCCGGCAGGGCGCGCCTGGCCGCCGCTCGATCGTTTCCTGCCCGATCCCGAGGACCGCCGGATGGTGCGCGCAGCCCTTGCCGGCGGGCAGGGGCTGGCGCGTCGCGAGCTGCCCTTGGCGGCAGAGGACGGGCGTTCCGTCTGGGTGCTGATGAGCGCCGAGGTGATCCGCTTCGCCGGCGCGCAGGCGATGCTGGTCTGGATGGACGACGTGACCAAGCGGCGTCTGGCCACCGATGCGCTCCGCGCCAGCGAGGAGCGGCTGGACCTCGCGGTGACCGGCACCCGCTCGGCGATTTGGGAGGTGGATTTCGACCGAGGCACCAGCTGGTGGTCGAAGGAATTCTACCGGATGCTGGGCTACGGCGACGAGGAGCTTCCCGCGCCGGACGAGGATATCTGGGAGCGCCACGTCCATCCCGAGGATGCTTCCCGGGTCACCCACGCGATCCGCCAATATCTCGACGGCGAGCCGCGCCCGCAGGAGGCGGGCCGCGACGCGGGCGTCTACGAGGCGACCTACCGGCTCTGCCGGCTGGACGGCAGCATCATCTGGGTCGTCGCCAAGGGAAGGCGCAGCTCGAACGAGCACGGTCGGGCCCGGCGCTTCAACGGCATCATGCTCGACGTGACCGCGCAGAAGCGCGCCGAGCAGGCGCTGCGCCAGGCGCAGCAGGATCTCATCCAGGCGGAGAAGATGGCGGCGCTGGGCTCGCTGGTCGCGGGCGTCGCGCACGAGATCAACACCCCGCTCGGCAACACGCTCACGGCCTCGTCGCATCTCTACGACAAGGTGGTCGAGCTCTCGGCGATGCTGGAGGAGAACCGGCTGCGCCGCACCGACCTCGTCGCCTTCGTCAACCTGCTGACCGAGACGACGCGGCTGATGGTGACCAACTGCGAGCGCGCGGCCGAGCTGGTGCAGAGCTTCAAGCAGGTCGCCGTGGACCAGACCAGCGACGAGCGAAGGCGGTTCGACCTCAAGGGCTATATCGAGGAAGTGCTGCTCAGCCTGCGGCCGCGGCTGCGCAAGACCGGCCACCGGATCACCGTCGAATGCCCGGAGCATCTCGAGATCGACGGCTACCCCGGCGCCGTGTCGCAGCTGCTCACCAACTTCCTCCTCAACTCGCTGATGCACGCCTATGGACCCGGCGAGGCCGGGCGCATCGCGATCCGCGCTCGCCAACCGCGTCGCGCTGAACGGCGACGACGATTTCACCCGCCCGATCCGCACGCCCGACAAC
>DATJTV010000359.1:0-28746 GCA_035503055.1 Acetobacteraceae bacterium | reverse complement strand
AGCATCCGCCGGCGCGCGCCGATCTCGGGGAACCGCCGCACCGTCTCCGCGCGGAGCTTCGCCGCGAGCGCCGCAAGCCGGCCGATCCGGGGCGAAAGCATCGCAGCGATCCGCGAGCGGATCAGACGCGCGAGCACCGGTGCCGCGCCGCCGGAGGAGATCGCGATCATGATCGGTGCGCGATCGACGAACGCCGGCATGATCGCGGTGCAAAGCTCGGGACGATCGACGACGTTCACCGGGACTCCCCGCGCCGCCGCGGCGGCGGCGAGTGCTGCGAGGTCGGCCTCCGCCGCCTCCGCGCCGAACGCCAGCGACGCGCCGTCGAGGAGGGCAGGGGAGAAGACCGTCGCCGTTCGCACCTCCGCCCCGGCGCGCCGCGCGAGCGCCACCTTGCGCGCGGCCGCCGGCCCCTCGCCCAGCACAAGAACGATGCGGCGGCGGAGATCGAGGAAGACGGGGAAAAAATCCACGCGTGCCGGTCAGCCCGCCCGGAACCGCTCGCGCAGCACGAATTTCTGGATCTTGCCGGTCGAGGTCTTCGGCAGCGGCCCGAAGATCACGCTCTTCGGCGCCTTGAAGTGCGCCATGTTCGCGCGGCAGAAACCGATGATGTCGGCCTCGCTCGCCGCCGCACCCTCCTTCAGTGTGACGAAGGCGCACGGCGTCTCGCCCCATTGCGGATCGGGCCTGGCGACCACGGCCGCCTCTAGCACGGCGGGATGGCGATAGAGCACGCCCTCGACCTCGATCGTGGAGATGTTCTCGCCGCCCGAGATGATGATGTCCTTGGCGCGGTCCTTGAGCTCGATATAGCCATCCGGGTGGCAGACGCCGAGATCGCCGGTGTGGAACCAGCCGCCGGCGAAGCCCTTCGCGGTCGCCTCCGCGTCCTTGAGGTAGCCGCGCATCACGATGTTGCCGCGCATGAAGACCTCGCCCATCGTCGCCCCGTCGCGCGGCACCGGGGCAAGGGTTGCGGAATCGGCGACCATCATTCCCTCCTGCACCTGGTAGGGAACGCCCTGGCGCGCCTTGAGCCGGGCCTGCTCGGAGGCGGACAATTCGTCCCATTCGTCGTGCCAGGCGCAAAAAGCGGCCGGACCATAGGTCTCGGTGAGGCCGTAGACATGGGTGACGTCGAAGCCCATCCGCTGCATCGCCTCGATCACCGGCGCCGGCGGCGGGGCGGCCGCGGTCATCATGGCGATCCGGCGGGCGCCAAAATCCCGCCGCACCTCGGCGGGCGCGTTGAGCAGCATGTTCATCACGATCGGCGCGCCGCAGAGATGGGTCACGCCGTGATCCGCGATCGCGGCGAAGATGGCTCCGGCATCGATCCGGCGGAGGCACACATGCGTGCCGGCGAGCGCCGTCACCGTCCAGGGGAAGCACCAGCCGTTGCAATGGAACATCGGCAGCGTCCAGAGATAGACGGGATTCTGGGTCATGCCCCAGACCAGCGTGTTGCCGATGGCGTTCAGATAGGCGCCGCGGTGATGGTATAGGACGCCCTTGGGCCGTGCCGTCGTGCCGGAGGTGTAGTTGAGGCTGATCGAGCTCCACTCGTCGTCCGGCGGGCTCCAGGCGAACTCCGGGTCGCCGCCGGCCAGGAACTCCTCGTACCCATCGTCGATCTCGATGACGAAGGGCCGCGCGGCGGGCGGCATTTCGGCGAGCGCAGCGGTGACGAGCGGCGCCAACTCGCGGTCCGCGAGCAGCAGCTTCGCTTCGCCGTGGCCCAGGATATAGGCAACCGTCGGGGCATCGAGGCGGGTGTTGATGGTGTTGAGAACTGAGCCTGCCATGGGGACGCCGAAATGCGCCTCGAGCGCGGCCGGGACGTTCGGGGCCAGCACGGCGACGGTCTCGCCCGGGCGAACGCCGTGAGCGCGGAGCGCGGAGGCAAGGCGCCGGCAGCGAGCCTCGGTCTCGCGCCAGGTGAAGCGACGCGCGCCCTCGATCACCGAGGGCCGCTCGGGAAAGACGGACGCGGTCCAGGCGAGAAAGCTCAGGGGCGTGAGCGGGGCGTAGTTCGCCGGGCCGGGCGCCAAATGCGACGTTTCCCTGTCCATGCCGATTCTCCGCAGGCATCTCTAGAGCGGGACGGGATCGCTCACGCTCACCCATCCCGCTCTAGGTCATTGTTTTATCGCGTGATTCAGACCTACGGCGCCGGGGTCCCCGCGAACGAGTTCGCGGGGTGCCCCGATTCCGCCTTCGGCCATCACGCTCTTGGCGAGCGATTTTGCCGGTTCCCGCGCGGCTTGCCCAGGATGGCGGCGAGTCCGCGGCCAGCTCTTTCCATAATATATCTTCTGCGACAAATGGATGCGCCATGACCGATGCCCCCGAACCCCCGCCCGCCCACGAAATCAATCGGCTGCTGGCCGTCATGGAAGCGCTGCGCCACCCCGAGACCGGCTGCCCCTGGGACCGGGCACAGGATTTCTCGACGATCGCGCCCTACACGATCGAGGAAGCCTACGAGGTCGCCGACGCGATCGCCCGGCAGGACCGCGCGGGCCTCGAGGACGAGCTCGGCGACCTTTTGCTCCAGGTCGTCTATCACGCGCGGCTCGCCGAGGAGCGCGGCTGGTTCGGCTTCTCCGACGTCGCGCGCCGGATCGCGGACAAGATGATCCGCCGACATCCCCATGTTTTCGCGGGAAAGATGGCCGAGCCGGGCGCTTGGGAGCGGCAGAAGACCGAGGAACGCAAGGCCGCGGGCCTGGGCGGCACGCTGGCCGGCGTGCCGGCCGCCCTCCCCGCCCTGGTCCGCGCCCAGAAGCTGACCGCCCGGGCGGCTCGCGTCGGCTTCGACTGGCCGGACGCGGCCGCCGTGCTCGAGAAGCTCGAGGAAGAGATCGCCGAGCTTCGCGCCGAGCTCAGGCCCCATCCTCCCGGCGCCGATCCGGCCCGGCTCGCGGACGAGGTCGGCGATCTTCTCTTCGTGCTGGCGAACCTCGCGAGAAAGCTCGGGCTGGACGCCGAGACCTGCCTGCGGGATGCCAGCCGCAAGTTCGAGCGGCGATTCATGAGCGTTGAACGGAAGCTTGCTTCTGAAGGAACAATTCCGAGTGAAGCAACGCTCCAGGCAATGGAAGAGCACTGGCAGGGAGCAAAGGCGGCCGAATCCGCGCCCTGAGCCCGGAACGGCGATCAGGACGGGCGCCCTCGCGCCCCGGGGCGCAGCCGATCCGGCTTGGCGGCACGATGGCCCGATAACAAATGCGAGAGCGTGTCCGGTCATTTTGAGCCCAATTTCCTGTTGATCGCGGATTGATTTCGTCCTCGATCCGAAAATCGAGCGGGCGGGCACGGATTTCGCGGCCGCGCGCCATGGAGCGTCCCGACAAACGCCGGATCGACCGGACCGGCTCGAAAGCCTATGGTGGCACGGCCTGGGTTCCAGGCGCTCCGATTCGGCGATGTGCGCGAACTTTGCGTGCCGGCCGGGCGGCGACATCCCGGATCCCGAAACAACCGTCATTGTTACAAAAGCAACACGGCGGCTGGCGTCACTCGTCTCTCCGGCATCCCGCCGAGCCCCCTCCCCCGCTCCATCCGCCGTGGCCCGGGCTGATAAGGAAAGCGACATGAAGCAGCTCACCGGCGTGGGCAATCCGCGCTTCTTCGCCCGCACCGGGCCGCATCCTCTTGCGGTGGTGGCCGCGGCCGCGGGCTGCGCGCCGCCACCCTCGGATGTCCTGCTGACCGGTCTTGCCGCGCTCGACGCGGCGGAACCGGACGAAGTGAGCTTCCTCGGCACGCCGCGCCACGCCGCCCTCCTCGAACGCACGCGTGCCGGCGCGGTCCTCGTGCACCCGGACATGCGGGCGCACGTCCCCGCTTGCTCCAGCATGCTCGTCACGCCCGACCCGGTGGCCGGCTGGGCGCAGGTCGCCGCGCTCTTTCACCCGATGCCCTGTGTCAGCCCCGGCATCCACCCCTCCGCCGCGGTGGTGGGGGATGCGGCCGTCCATGCCAGCGCCGAGATCTGCGCCCAGGCGGTGATCGGTGCGCGGGCGGAGATCGGCGCGCGCTGCAAGATCGGCCCCGGCGCCATCATCGGCGAGGGCGTCGTGCTCGGGCCGGATTGCCGCATCGGCCCCCATGTCAGCATCAGCCATGCGCTCCTCGGTGCGCGGGTCTATGTCTATCCGGGTGCCCGGATCGGCCAGGAAGGGTTCGGCTTCACGATCGCCTCCCACGGCTTCCAGACCGTGCCGCAGCTCGGCTGCGTCATCCTCGAGGACGATGTCGAGGTCGGGGCCAACACCACGATCGATCGGGGCTGCCTCCGCGATACGGTGATCGGCGCCGGCACCCGGCTCGATAACCTCGTGCAAGTCGCGCACAATGTGCGGATCGGCCGCCATTGCGCGATTGCGGCGCTGGTCGGCATCTCCGGCTCCGTCGAGATCGGCGATTTCGTCGTCATCGCCGGCCAGGCAGGGTTCGCCGACCATGTCCGGGTGGGCGCCCGGGCGCAGGTCGGGGCGCAGGCGGGCGTGATGTCCGACATAGCCGCCGGCGCTGTGGTGGTCGGCAGCCCCGCGCGACCGGCCCGCGACGTGTTCCGCGAGATCGCGATGCTGAAGAAGATGGCGCGCGAGAGGCTTGCCCGCGATAAGCCTGCCTCCCCCGCTCACCCCTGACGGCGGGCGCGGCCGGTATCAGGCGGGTTGTTCGCCGGGCATCGGCAGGTCGCGCGGCGGCACGGGCGTCGATTGCACGATCGACGTCGTCGTCTGGCCATGAGCGAGGAACCGGTCGAGCACGCCGTCGAGCTCGTCGATCGCCTTGATGTGCAGCTTGAGGACGAAGCAGTCCTCGCCGGTGACGCGGTGACATTCGACGACCTCGGGCATGCGCCGCGCGAGATCGACGAGTTTGGGCAACTGGCCGGGCGCCGGCCGCACCCGGACGATGGCAAGGATCGGGTAGCCGAGCGCGGCCGGATCGATCTCCAGGCGGTAGCCGCGGATGATTTGCGCCTCCTCCATGCGCTGAAGCCGTTCGCGCACCGCGGGCGCGGACATGCCGACGCGGCGGGCGAGCACGGAGAGAGGCAGGCGCGGATCGGCCCTGAGGAGCCCGAGCAGGGCGCGGTTCCTCTCGTCGAGCAGCAGGGCGGAGGCGCGAAGGCGCTGCAACGATTTTTCCTCCCTATCGAATTAATTTCCACTCGTACACCTTCGTCTTAGCATTCCCTTCGGCTCCGGACAATTCACCATGGAGGGATGGACCAGGACGCCGCCGTCCCCCTCCCGATCTCCCGCTCCGAAGCCTTGGCCCGGCGCGTGCCCCCGCACGCCTTCTTCCTCGCCAGCGCCCTCTTCCACTATCTCGGCCCGTCCTTCGCGGTCCTCCTGTTCGATCGGCTCGCCCCGCTCGGCGTCGCCTGGCTCCGCATCGCGACCGCCGCCGCCTGCTACGCGCTCTGGCGCCGGCCCTGGCGCTATTTCGCGGCACTGCCGGCTTCCGAGCGCCGGGTCGTCGCCGCCCTCGTCGCCGCCCTGGGCGCCGTGCTCGCTCTGATGAATTGCTGCTTCTATCTCGCGATCGCGCGGCTGCCGCTCGGCACCGTCAGCGCGATCGAGTTTGTCGGCCCGATCGGGCTCGCCGCGGCGGGGATGCGGACGAAACGGAATTTCGCGGCACTCTTCCTAGCCGCCGCCGGCGCCTTCGTGCTCACCGATGTGCGGATCGCCGGTGCCGCGCTCCTTTATGCGCTCGCCTTCGCCAATTGCGCGTTGTTCACGCTCTACATCGTCCTCGGCCATCGGATCGCCGCGCGCGGCGGCGGCATCGACCGGCTCGGAGCGGCGATGCTGATCGCAACCCTCGTTGCGACCCCGATCGGAATCGCCGATGCCGCGCCCGCCTTCACCGATCCGCGCCTGCTCGCCGCGGGCTTCGGCGTCGGCATCACTTCCTCCGTCATCCCCTATGTGTGCGACCAGCTCGCGATGGCGCGGCTCGGGCGGGCGCATTTCGCGCTCCTCCTCTCGCTCCTGCCGGCGACGGCGGCGCTGGTGGGCTTCGTCGTGCTGCGCCAGGTTCCGACCGCAGCGGAGATCGCGGGGATCGCGCTGGTCGCCGCCGGGGTCGTGCTGCACCGGGAAGCGGCCTAGAAGAGCTCGGCGCTCCTGGGAAAACGGCGCATGGTCTCTTCGACGTGACGGATCGCCCGGCCGGCGGCGGGGCGCCGCGCCGGCGGCCGCTCACCGGCGCGCTGCTGCCCGCATCGGCCCTTTTCCTTCTCCTGCTCCTGCGCGTCCCGGTCTTCCCGCGGAGCTCGCTCGATTGGGACGAGAGCCTCTATGCGCTGATGGCCGAGGCCTGGCTCCACGGACATCCGCCCTACACGACCATTTGGGACAACAAGCCGCCCGGCATCTACGCGATCTTTGCGCTGGCGGAAGGGATCATCGGCGATCCGGTCCTCGCCATCCGCTTGGCCGCGCTGCTCGCCGCCGCCTGCGGTGCCTGGCTGGTGCATGGGCTCGTGCGCGATCTCGGCGGCGACGAAGGCGCCGCCTGGATCGGCACCTTCGCCTATATCATCGCGTCCGCCACGAGCGACGGCCTCTCCTCGAACACCGAGCTCTTCATGGTGGTCTTCACCGCCGCTTCCATGCGCGCCGCCCTGCACGGCCGCGCAGGGCTCGCGGGGCCGCTCTTCGGCGCGGCGATCCTGGTCAAATACGTCGCCATCTTCGAGGCCCCTGCCCTGCTTTTCGCTCTCGTCCTCGCCTCGCGCGGAGATCGGCCGGGCGTGCTCGTGCGCCGCATCGTGCTGGCGATCGCCGGCACCGCGGCGATGGGCCTGCTCACCGTGGCCTGGCTCGCGTACCAAGGCGCGGCGCTGCAATTCTTCGCCGATACGGTGATCGCCAATCTCCGCCGCGCGGCGCTCGGCGCCGCGCCGGGCGCGCTTTCCCATGCGCTCGCGCTCCAGGCCATTCGCTGGGGACCGCTCTATCTCGCAGCGGTGGCGGGCGCGATCGGGAGGGGACAAAGAGGCGCGCTGCTCCTCCTGTGGCTCGTTTGCGCAATGGCGGGTGCCCTCTCGGCGCGCCTCTTCTACGACCATTACTTCCTTCAGATGCTGCCGTCTCTCTGCACCGGTGCCGCGCTCGCGCTTCCGCGCGCGCGTCCCCTGCGTCCGGCACTGGCCGCACTGCTCCTCGCTCTGCCGGCGATCGCCGCCGGCCGCGCGGTTGCGGACGGGTTGCGCCCGATCCTCCGATGCACGCGAGGCGGCTGCGTGCTGCACGAGGACACGCCGCTGCTCATCGCGGCGCGCGTGCCGCGTGGCGCCAGCCTCTACGTCTTCGATTCCGAGCCCATCCTCTACGCATTGACCGCGAGCGTGCCGCCGACGCCCTACGTTCTCCCATCGATCCTCACGCGCGGCCGGCTCGCACCGGTGGCCGGCGTCGATGCGAAGCGGGAGGTCGCACGGATCCTGGCCACGCGGCCCGAGTTCATCGTCGTCCGTCGCCCGAGCGCCGAGCAAGCGGGCGATCCGGCCGTCTATGCCGAAGTGAACGCGGCGCTCGCCGCCTCGTATCGCCTCGAGGCGGCGTTTCCGGACGCGCTCCTCTATCGGCGGCGATGAATTCCGCGTCCCTCGCGACGGCTCAATCCGCCTGGCGCAGGCACTTCGCCGCGGCGATGGCCGACGGCCTTGCACCGGCCGGGTCGATGGCGCCGGACGTCGTGAGACTGCGGGTGCTGGCGGTCACCACCGCACGGAGGTCCGCGCCCGGCGTCATTTTCGGAAGCGTGGCGTCGAAGATCGTCTTGGCCTCCGTCGGCAATTGCGCCGCGCAGGCTTTGGCCGCGGCAACGTCGGCACGCGCATCATTTGCGACCAGAGGGAGCGCCAGACAGAGCGGCAGGACAAAAGCTGCACGACGCACGGCGAGACGAACGCTCATGATCTCTCCTCGTGGCTGGCCCTGCCCCGGCGCAATGCCCGGCGCGCCGGCAAATCCGCCGACACAACGGCCAGGATAGCCCATGCGAGCGCAAGAGACCAAGGCGGCGGCTCGCGGCGATGCCCTCCTCGACGGCAGCGCGGGGCGACCGGTAATTTCGCTGCCCCGGCCCGCTCCCGGGGGACGGAACGGAGGAAGCCCATGATGCTCGAAATCGTCAGCCGGTCACGCTCGTTCGGCGGCACGCAGTACGTGTACCGCCACAATTCGAATGCGACCGGCACGGGCATGCGCTTTGCCGCCTTCGTTCCCCCGCAGGCGGAGCACGCCAAGGTGCCGGTCATCTGGTTTCTCTCGGGCCTCACCTGCACCGAGGAGAATTTCACGGTCAAGGCGGGCGCGCAGCGGGTTGCCGCCGAGCTCGGGCTGATCGTGATCGCCCCCGACACCAGCCCGCGCGGCGAAAGCGTGCCGGACGATCCCGAAGGCGCCTACGATTTCGGCCTCGGCGCCGGCTTCTATGTGGACGCGACCTTGGCGCCCTGGGCGCGGCACTACCGCATGCGCACCTACGTCGAGAGCGAGCTGCCGGACATCGTCGCCGGGGCGCTGCCCGCGGATCTCGCCCGCCAGGGCATCATGGGCCACTCGATGGGCGGGCACGGCGCCATCACGATCGCTCTCGCCAATCCCGGCCGGTTCGCCGCCGTCTCCGCCTTCGCGCCGATCTCATCGCCCATCCGCTGCCCCTGGGGCCAGAAGGCGCTGCGCGGTTATCTCGGCACCGACCGCGCCGCCTGGCGGGCCTACGATTCCTGCGCCCTGATCGAGGACGGAGCGCGCATCCCGGCCCTGCTCGTCGACCAGGGAACGGCCGACAATTTCCTGGAGGAACAATTGCATCCCGAGCTTCTCGAAGAGGCCTGCCAAGCCGCCGGGATCCCTCTCACGCTCCGCCGGCAGGAGGGCTACGACCACTCCTACTTCTTCATCGCGACCTTCATCGAGGACCATCTCCGCTACCACGCGGCCGCGCTCGGCGTCGCGGGAGCGGGATAAGCCGATCGCCGGGAAGCCGCGGTAAAAGCTCAGTTGTACACCGGCACCGGCACCGTCCAGCCGAACGGGTCGGGCGCGGTTCCGTACTGGATCCCGGTCAGCGCCTGGTAGAGCCGGTGCGTCAGGGCGCCCGGCTTCGCGTCGGCAACGCTGATGCGCTCGCCCCGCCAACCGATCTCGCCCACCGGCGAGACAACCGCCGCGGTGCCGGTGCCCCACACTTCGGAAAGCGTGCCGTCCTTCGCCGCCGCGACCAGCGCCTCGATCGCCAGCGGCCGCTCGCTCACCTCGAGGCCCCAGGACCGCATCAGCCTGAGCGCGGAATCGCGCGTCACCCCCGGCAGGATGGTGCCGCCGAGCGGCGGCGTGACCACCTCCTCGCCGATCCGCACCATCAGGTTCATCGTGCCCACCTCCTCCACCCAGCGGTGCTCGACCGCATCGAGCCAGAGGACCTGCGTGAAGCCCGCGGCCTCGGCGCGCTCGGCCGCGAGCAGGCTTGCCGCATAGTTGGCCGGCGTCTTCGCCTCGCCGAGCCCGCCGGGTGCTGCGCGCACGAACTCCTCGGTCGCGAGGATGCTCACCGGGTTCGCTCCTTGCGCGTAATAGGCCCCCACGGGCGAGAGAATCACGAAGTAGAGATAGGACGAGGCGGTGTGCAGCCCGATCGCCGGCTCGGAGGCGATGATGGTGGGCCGGATATAGATCGCGGTGCCCGGTCCGCCGGGCACCCAGCGCCGGTCGATATCGACGAGGCGGAGAAAGGACTCCTCCACCCATTCCTCCGGAATCGGTGGGATTGCCAGCCGCTCGGCCGAGCGCCGGAGGCGCCGCGCATGCGCGTCGGGCCGGAACAGCCGGATCTCGCCGTCCGCCGCGCGAAACCCCTTCAGCCCATCGAACACCGCCTGGCCGTAATGCAGCACGGAGGTCGCGGGGCCGAGCCCGAGCTCGCCCATCGGCGCGATCCGCGGATCGTGCCAGCCCCTTCCCGCTTCGTATTCCATCCGGAACATGTGGTCGCTGAAGGTCGTCCCGAAACGCGCCGTGGCGTCCTCGGGCACCCGCCGCCCCTCGTGCACGCGCCGGACCGTGAGCCCCTCGAGCGATCGCTTCATGCCGGAATATTCCTCCCTCGTCCTATTTTTCGCCGTCGCGCTCGGGGGCGCCAATCGGATGCTCGAAGCGCGCGCGCTCGGCGGGCGTGAGCCGCACGCGCACGCGGATCGCCTCCGCCGTATCGTCGCGCGCGACCACTTCGCCGTGGCGATAGAGCCAGGCGAGCCCGGCCCCGTCCTCCGGCCGGAGGCGGTATTCCGTCTCCTCCCGGGCAGCGCCGATCCGCGCGTCGATCAGCGTCTTCAGCGTCGCCAGCCCCTCGCCGGTCAAGGCCGAGACGGCGACGGCACCCGGCTCGCGCGCGGCGAGATGGCCGATGCCGCCGAGGAGGTCGGCCTTGTTGAGGACGAGGATCGTGCGCGCGCGCCAGCCCGCGTCGAGCATCCCCACCTCGACCATCCCCTCCAGCACCGCGGTCACGTCGGCGCGCTGCACCGCCGTCTCGGGATGCGCGGCATCCGCCACGTGCAGGATCACGTCGGCCTCGGCCACCTCTTCGAGCGTGGCACGGAACGCGGCCACCAGCTCGTGCGGCAATTCGCTGATGAAGCCCACCGTGTCCGAAAGGATCGCCCTCCGCCCGGAAGGCAGCGAAAGCCCGCGCATCGTCGGATCGAGGGTGGCGAAGAGCTGGTTGCCGGCGAACACCTCGGCGCCGGTCAGCGCATTGAAGAGCGTGGACTTCCCGGCATTGGTGTACCCCACGAGCGCAACGACCGGATAGGGCACGCGCCGTCGCGCCTCGCGGTGCAGCGCGCGCGTCCGCCTCACCTCCTCGAGCGAGCCGCGCAACCGCGCGATGCGGCTGCCGATCAGGCGCCGGTCCGCCTCGATCTGCGTCTCGCCGGGGCCGCCCAGGAAGCCGAAGCCGCCGCGCTGGCGCTCGAGATGGGTCCAGGACCGCACCAGCCGCGAACGCTGATACTCGAGATGCGCAAGCTCCACCTGGAGCGCGCCCTCGCGCGTGCGCGCCCGCTCGCCGAAGATGTCGAGGATCAGGCCGGTGCGGTCGATCACCTTGCACTTCCACGCGCGCTCGAGATTGCGCTGCTGCACCGCCGAGAGCGGCCCATCGATCACCGCGACCGCGATCGCCTCGTTCGCCACCACCGCGCCGAGCGCAGCGACCTGCCCCTCGCCGAACAGGCTCGCCGGGCGCCGCTCGCGCAGCTGGATCACCGCCTGGTGGACGATGACGAGGCCGATCGAGGCGGCGAGTCCGACCGCTTCGGCGAGGCGGGCCGAGGCGGCCCGCGCCTCGGCACTTCGTTCCCACGGCAAAACAACCGCGGCCCGCACGGGCCCGGCGATGCTCGCCGCGGCGGCGACGCGCCCGCTCTCAGGTCTCGGCAGCCACCGGCTCCCTGAGCGCGCCCGTGGCGGATTCCGTGCGGGCGCCGTCGAACAGCTGGATCGGCGCGCCCGGCATCACCGTGCTGATCGCATGCTTGTAGACGAGCTGCGTGTGCCCGTCCCGCCTCAGCAGCACCGAGAAATTATCGAACCAGGTAATGATTCCCTGGAGTTTGACACCGTTGACGAGGAAGATCGTGACAGGAGTCTTGTTCTTCCGCACATGGTTCAGGAACACGTCCTGAACGTTCTGCGACTTTTCATTGGCCACCGAGAGGATCCTTCTTTTTGTTCCGTGGCGTTACATAAGCGGCGTTGACGAACAAGAAAACAGCGGCGGAACGGGCCGCCGCCTGTCTCCGCCCGCATTCAATTTAGCAGCGGGGCGGCGGCGCGCAAGTTGCGCGCGCCACATCCCCCGCCCGGCTCGCGCGCCCGGCTCGCGCGCCCGGCTCGCGCCGTCGCGGCGCCGGGAAGCCCTCCTCACGCGGCGTTCCGCGGCGCGCCCTGAACGTGCCGCGCGAAGCGGGCGAAGAGCTTGCGCGTGACGGGTCCCACCTTCCCCTCGCCCACCGGCGCGCCGTCGAGCCGCACCACCGGCTTGACGAAGCTCGAGGCGCTGGTGAGGAAGATCTCGCGCGCCTGCCCGAGCTCCGAAGCGGCGAAGCTTCCCTCCTCCCACGCCACCCCGGCCTCGCCGATGAGTGCGATCAGGGCGGCGCGCGTGCAGCCCGGAAGGATCTCGGGGCCAAGCGCGCGCGTCCGCAGCCTGCCCTCCCGATCGACGATCCAGACGCTGGTCGAGGCGCCCTCGGTCACCATCCCCGCTTCGTCGACCAGGATCGCTTCCGCGGCCCCCGCGCGCCGCGCCGCCTGCTTGGCGAGCACGTTCGGCAGCAGATTGACGCTTTTGATGTCGCGGCGCGCCCAGCGCTCGTCCGGCCGCGTGATCGCCGCCACCGCCCAAGGATCGATGTCGGCCGGAAAGGGGGACAAACGGCGGGCCGTGACGACGAGGGCCGGCCGCGGCGCCGGCTCGGGAAAGGGGTGGTCGCGCCGCGCCACCCCTCGCGTCACCTGCATGTAGAGGAGGCCCTCGCGCACGCGGTTCCGCCGCATCACCTCGGCGAGCACGCGGCGGAGCGAAGCGCGCGGCATCGGCATCGCGATCTCGATCTCGCGGAGCGAGCGCTCGAGGCGGTCGAGGTGCAGGTCCTCGTCGATGAAGCGGCCGCCATAGACATGCACCACCTCATAGACGCCGTCGCCGAACTGGTAGCCGCGGTCCTCGATATTCACCGCGGCCACGGCTTGCGGCCGGTAGCGCCCGTTGACATAGGCGATGCGGCTCATCCCGCGCTGTCCTCCCGCCGATGACGCCTCAGAGACCGTTTGGAAATGCGCTGCGGTGAGTCGGAGGCGCCGCAGGCGCCGGTCCGGCGTGGCTTTCGAGAACCGGAGCGGAGCGGCCTTCTGGGGCCGTGAGCACCGGAAGCCCAGAAAGACGCGTCGGACGACCGCCGCAGTAGCATTTGCAAACGGTCTCTCACGCCACGCGATCCTCGACGCTCACCCCGAGCTGCTTCAGCTTGCGGTGGAGCGCGCTTCGCTCCATGCCCACGAACTGCGCCGTGCGGCTGATATTGCCGCCGAAGCGCAAGAGCTGCGCCTGCAGATACTGCGTCTCGAAGAGGTCCCGCGCCTCGCGCAGCGGCAGCCCCATCACGTCCGCCTCGGGATCGGCGATGGGAAGCTGCGGCGCGCCCGAGGCGATCTCGGGCGGCAGCATCTCGCGCCGCAGCGCCTCGTCCGGCCGGCCCGGCGCCATGATCAGGAGCCAGTCCATCAGGTTCCGCAGCTGCCTCACATTGCCCGGCCAGTCATAGGCGACGAGCGCCGTCAGCGCATCGACCGCAAGCTCGCGCGCCGACATCCCGGCACTCTCGGCCGAGCGGGCGAGAAACTCGCGCGCCAACGAGGGAATGTCCTCGCGCCGCTCCTTGAGGCTCGGCATGTCGAGCGGCACCACGGCAAGCCGGTAATAGAGGTCCTCGCGGAAGCGCCCCGAAGCGATTTCCGCGTGCAGGTCGCGGTTGGTCGTCGCGAGCACGCGCACGTCGATCTTCACCGGCGAGGCGCCGCCGATGCGCTCGAAGGCGTGGTCCTGCAGCACGCGCACGATCTTGCCCTGCGTCTCGAGCGGCATGTCCGCGACCTCGTCGAGCACGAGGGTGCCGCCGTGCGCCCGCTCGAGCACGCCGGCGCGGCGCGGCGCGCTCGCCGCGTCCGGCCCCGCCTCGACGCCGAACAGCTCGGCCTCGAAGCGCATCGGGCTCAGCGTCGCGCAGGGCAGCATCACGAACGGGCCCCCCGCGCGCCGCGAATGGGCGTGGATCATCCGCGCCGCGACGCCCTTGCCCGAGCCCGCCGGCCCGCGGACGAGCACGCGCGAGCCGGTCGGCGCCGCCTTCGCCACCTGCGCCCTGACCGCGGCGATCGCGGGCGAGGCGCCGGTCAGCTCGATCTCGGCGCCGGCGCGGAGGCGAAGCTCGGCGTTCTCGAGCGCCAGCTGCGCCGCCTCGAGGGCCCGGCGCAGGACGTGCAGCAGGCGGTCCGCGGTGAACGGCTTCTCGATGAAATCGTAGGCGCCCTGCTGGATCGCGGCCACCGCCATCTCGATCGTGCCGTGCCCCGAGATCATCACGACCGGCACCTGCGGCTCCTCGGAGTGGAGGATCTCGAGGACCGCGAGGCCGTCGCGCTTGGAGCCCTGCAGCCAGACGTCGAGAACGACCAGCGAGGGGCGGCGCTGGCGGAACGCCGCCAGCGCCGATTCGCCGTCGTGCGCCTGGCGGGTCTCGTAGCCCTCGTCGCGCAGGATGCCGTCGATCAGCAGCCGGATGTCCGGTTCGTCATCGACGATGAGGACTTCATGCGCCATCGCCGTGCCTGCCATCGTCGCGGCCGCCACCTTCGCGCCTGCCATCGTCGCGCCTGCCATCGTCGCGGCTTATGGGGAGCGAGAGGGTCGCGCGCGCGCCGCGCCCGTCCGGGCGGTCGTCGAGATCGAGCGTGCCGCCGTGGTCCTCCATGATCTTCTTGACGATGGCGAGGCCGAGTCCGGTGCCTTTCGGCTTCAGCGTCACGTACGGCTCGGTGAGGCGCGCCCGGTCCGTCTCGGGCAGCCCGACGCCGTCGTCCGTCACCGCAATCCGCACCTCGTTCGCCTCCTCCGCCACGGCGAGCCCGATATGGCCCGCGCCATCACGCATCGCGACCGCGTCGGCGGCGTTCTGCAGCAGGTTGGTCAGCGCCTGGCCGACCAGCCGCCGGTCGCAGGGCGCCACCGGGCCGCGCTCGGGAATCGCCGTCGTCCAGGCGATCTCCGGATGGGCGCTCTTCTGCAACACGAGCGCCTCGCGCGCCAGCCTGCCCACGTCCTCCTCCCGAAACACCGGTTGGGGCATCCGGGCGAAGGCCGAGAACTCGTCGACCATGCGGCCGATATCGCCGACATGGCGGACGATCGTGTCGGCGCACTGGGCGAAGGTCTCCGGATCCGAGGCGATCTCCTTGAGGAAGCGGCGCTTGAGCCGCTCGGCGGCGAGCTGGATCGGCGTCAGCGGGTTCTTGATCTCATGGGCGATGCGGCGCGCGACATCCGCCCAGGCGGCCTTGCGCTCGGCGGCCTTGAGCTCGGTGATGTCGTCGAAGGTGACGACGAACCCGTCCGGCCGCCCCCCCTTCAGCTCGGCCGCGATGCGCACGAGGAGGCGGCGCCGGCGCGTGGGCGGGCCAATCTCGACCTCCTCGGTGAGCGGGCGGTCCGGCGCGGCCTGGGCCGCGGCAAGGAGGGGGGCGAAGGCGGGGACGAGTTCGGAGAACGCGCCGCCCACGCCGGCCATCACGTCGATCCCGAGAAGCTCGCCCGCGGTGCGGTTCGGAAGCTCGATCCTCCCCTCCGCGTCCAGCCCGATCACGCCCGCCGAGACCCCCGAGAGCACGCTCTCGGTGAAGCGCCTGCGCTCGTCGATCTGGCTGTACGCGTCCATCAGCTCGGTCCGCTGCGCCGCGAGCTGGCCGGTCATCCGGTTGAAGGCGCGCGAGAGGCCGGCGATCTCGTCGCCGGTCGGCGCCTCCGGCACCCGAACCCCGAGATCGCCGGCGCGCACCCGCTCCGCCGCCATGATCAGCCGCCCCACGGGGCGGGCGATCTGATTGGCCATCACGAGCCCGATCAGCACCGCCGCCGAGAGCACGAGCAGGGCCACCACCGCGAAGATCAGGGCGAAGGTGATCTGCAGGCCGTAGCGGTTCTGGTCGAGCTGCTGGTATTCCGCGACCGCCTGCTCGACCTCGGCCATGTGCTCGAGGATCGTCGGATCGACCGGCCGGCTGATCATCAGCATCAGCGTCGGAATCGAGTCGAGCCGCACGACCGCCTCGACCGAGGTCCCGTTGTTGGTGTTGAGGACGGCGACGCTCCCCTGGCGCGCCACGTCCACCGACCAGGCCGGCGGAAGTGCCGCGCCGAAGCCGGCCAGCACGCCAGACGAGGCGATCACCTGGCCGGTCACCGGCTCGAAGATCACCGCCTCGGTCAGCCCGCGCAGCGCCGTCTGCGTCGCCAGCACCTGGGCGAACTGCTGCGGCGCGTTGGCGAACACCTCGCCCGCGCGCGTGAGGTCGTTGGCCATGGCCAGCGCGTCGGCGCGGATGGCGTCGCGGTGCTCCTGGAGATAGCCGCGCGAGACCTCGAGGCTCTGGTCGAGCGCGGTGCGCACGCGATCGTTGAACCAGGCCTGGATGCCGTAATGGAAGAAGGCGGTGGCGAAGACGGCGACCAGGATCGCCGGCACCACCGCGACGACGCTGAAGAGCAGCACCAGCCGGACGTGCAGCCGCGACCCGGCGGAGCCCCGCCTTCGCTCCACCCACACCCGCGTGAGCCTGACCGCGAGCAGGAGCCCGAGCAGGAGCAGGACGATCAGGTTGGCGAGCACCATGCTCACCACCCAATCGGACGAAACGCCGAACTTCACCCCGCCCGCGAGCACGGTGAAGGTGGCGATCCCGAGCCCGAGCGCGCCCACGGCGAGCACCAGCGTCACCACCCGCCCGAGCACGACGTCGAGCACGCGGGCGAGCCAGGAGGTGCGAAGCGGCCCTTCCGCTGCCCGCGGACCGAGGGCCATACGGCTGAAGACGTTGTTCACCGGTTCACGGGCTGGGGCTGGGGGTCATCGGCCGGCCCGCCGTCAGCCGACCCCTCTCAGCACGGGAATCTCGAGGTCGCGGATCTTCTTGCGCAGCGTGTTGCGGTTGAGCCCGAGCATGGCCGCCGCCTTGATCTGGTTGCCCCGGGTGGCGGCGAGCACGGCGCGGATCAGCGGCCGCTCGAAGTCCGCCAGCACCCGCTCGTATATGGTGCCGGTGCGGGAAGCCGTCGGGTCGGCGAGGAGGTCCTGGAAGTGCCGCTCGAGGAGGCGCGTGAGCGGCTCGCCATCGACCGCTTCCGCCGGCGGAGGAGAGCCGTTGGGCGCGGTGCGGAGCTCCGCGTCGATCGCCTCGGCGGTGATGGTCTCGCCCGGGCTGAGCACCGCGAGGCGGCGCATCAGGTTCTCGAGCTCGCGCACGTTGCCCGGCCAGCGGTGCTGGCGGAGCCGCTCCACCGCGGTCGCCTCGAGCGACTTGGCGGAGAGCCCCTCGGCGCGCGCGCGCTCGAGGAAATGCCGCGCGAGCGGGCCGATGTCCTCGGTTCGTTCCCTGAGCGGCGGCAGCCGCATCGGCACCACGTTGAGCCGGTAGTAGAGGTCGTCGCGGAAGAGGCCGCGGCGGATCAGCTCGCTCAAGTCGCGGTGCGTGGCGGCGATGATGCGCACGTTCACCTTGATCGGCTGCCGCCCGCCGACCGAGGTGAACTCGCCCTCCTGGAGCACGCGCAGCAGCCGCGTCTGCGCCTCGGGCGGCATGTCGCCGATCTCGTCGAGGAAGAGCGTGCCGCCGTCCGCCTGCTGGAAGCGGCCCGGGCTGCGGCCGATCGCCCCGGTGAAGGCGCCGCGCTCATGGCCGAACAGCTCGGCCTCGACCAGCTCGCGCGGGATCGCCGCCATGTTGATGGCGACGAAGGGCTCGCCCCGGCGGCGCCCGTAATCGTGCAGCGCCCGCGCCACCAGCTCCTTGCCGGTGCCGGACTCGCCGCTGATCATCACGGTGAGGTCGGCGGTGGTCAGGCGGGCGATGCTGCGATAGATCTCCTGCATCGCCGGGCTTCGCCCGATCAGCGGCAGCCGGTCGCCCCCACCCTCCTGCTCCGGCGGCGTGGCCGGTGCCGCGAGCGCGCGACGGACCACCGCCAGCAGCTCGCCGAGGTCGAACGGCTTCGGGAGATACTCGAAGGCGCCGCTCTGCGCCGCCTTGACCGCGGTGAGGAAGGTCGATTGCGCGCTCATCACCACCACGCGCAGCTCCGGGCGGAGCCGGCGGATGCGGGGGATGAGGTCGAGCCCGTTCTCGTCCGGCATCACGACGTCGGTGATGACGAGGTCGCCCTGGCCCTCCTCCACCCAGCGCCAGAGCGTCGCGGCATTCGAGGTGCAGCGCACGTCGTAGCCCGACCGGCCGAGCGCCTCGGCGAGCACCGTGCGGATCGAGCGGTCGTCGTCGGCGACCAGCACGGTCGCCTCGGCACCCCCCTGGCCGACCCGTGTCTCGACCACGTTCATGGCTCTTCTCCGTCGGTCACGACAGGCAGGCGCAGGCGGAACTCGGTTCGTCCGGGCCTGCTCTCCACGTCGATCAGCCCTCCGTGCTCGCTCACGATCTTGGCCGCGAGCGCCAAGCCCAAGCCGGTGCCGGCCCGCCGGCCCGAGACGAACGGCTCGAAGAGGTGCGGCTTGAGCGCCTCCGCGATGCCCGGCCCGTTGTCGCGCACCGCCACCACGAGCGGCACATGCCTCCGCTCCCCCGATCCCGTCTCCGCCCGGTAGACGCCCTGCTGGAACCCGGTCGAGAGGGCGATCTCGCCGCCGCCCGCGCCGCTTTCGGTGATCGCCTCGGCGGCGTTCTTGACCAGGTTGAGGATGACCTGGACGAGCTGGTCGCGGCTGCCGAGCGCCGGCGGCAGCGAGGGATCGTACGCCTCGACGAAGCGGATCTGCCGCGCGAAGCCCGTCTTCGCGAGCCGCCGCACGTGCTCGAGCACGCGATGGATATTGACCGCGCCGCGCTGCTCGACCGGCTCCTCGCCGAACGCCTCCATCTGCTCGACGAGCGCGCGGATGCGGTCCGCCTCGTCGCGGATCAGCACCGCAAGCT
Organism: Acetobacteraceae bacterium; assembly: GCA_035503055.1. Lineage (GTDB taxonomy): Bacteria > Pseudomonadota > Alphaproteobacteria > Acetobacterales > Acetobacteraceae > JAKAWQ01. Next base: position 9,946 of record DATJTV010000359.1, on the reverse strand, counting down.
CCCGGTCCGCGGGCTCGAGCGTCGCCTCCAGGAGCTGCGCCGCGCCGCGGATTCCGGAGAGCGGGTTCTTCACCTCGTGCGCCAGCACTGCCGCCATCCCCGCCACTCCGCGCGCCGCCGGGGAAATGCCCATCCCGTGATCGAAGGCGCGCGCTACCGAGCCGTCCTGCAATTTCAGTACCACCGCGCCCTTGACCTCGGGCAGCGGCGCGAGGTGCACGCCGACGAAGCGGCGCGAGAGGCGCGGGCTTTCCAGCGTGAGGTCGTGGCCGGCGATCGAGACGCCCTCCGTCCGGACCTGGCGCAGCAGCCGGAAGAGCGGATCGCCCGCGGGCACGAAGTCCTCGAGCCGCATCTCGGCGAGCCCCGCCGCCGAGGCGCCGAAGAACTGCTCGGCGGCGCTGTTGGCGAAGGCGAACCGCCCCGCCGCGTCGAGCACCACCACGGCGACCGGCAGCGCACCGAGCACCGACGCCGCGTCGATCGGCGCCGGCTTCTCCCGCCGGCCGAGCACCGTCCGCAGCATCGGCCGCTTCAAGCGCCGCTCTCCGCGGGCAGTCCGCGGCCCAAGCCGTCGCGCATCGGAAGCTCGCGGACGAAGCCGCGCTCGATCAGCGGGGCGAGGAACGCGCCGAGGTGCCGCTCGACCTCGGCCGCGTCCTCGAGGCGGTTGACGATGGCGCGGAACGAAGCGGCCCCGGGCAGCCCGCGCACGTACCAGCCGAGGTGCTTGCGCGCCATCCGGACCCCCGCGAGCGTGCCGTACTGGGAGAGCATGGCGCGGAGATGGGCGAGCACGATCGCGAGCTGGCGCGCCAGCTTCGGCTCGGCGAGCCGTTCTCCCGTGCGCAGGAAATGGGCGACCTGGCCCAGGAACCAGGGCCGGCCGCAGGCGCCGCGGCCGATCATCACCCCGTCCGCCCCGGAGCGGCGGAGCGCCTCCGCCGCGTCCTCCTCGTCGAGCATGTCGCCGTTGACGATCACCGGGATCCCGACCGCGTCCTTCACCTGGCGGACGAAGTCCCAGTCGGCGGCGCCGGAATAGAACTGCTGGCGCGTGCGGCCGTGCACGCTGACCATGCGGATGCCGGATTGCTCGGCGATCCGGGCGATCCTCGGCGCGTTGAGATGCGCCTGGTCCCAGCCCATGCGCATCTTGAGCGTCACCGGGCATTCGACCGCGCGCGCCGTCGCCTCGAGGATCCGCCCCGCCTGGATTTCGTCGCGCATGAGCGCCGAGCCGGCCTGCTGGCCGAGCGCCACCTTCTTCACCGGGCAGCCGAAATTGATATCGATCAGGTGCGCGCCGCGGTCGGCGGCCATCCGCGCCGCCTCGGCCATCGCCTCGGGCTCGCAGCCGGCGAGCTGGATCGCGTTCGGCCCGCCCGCGGCGATCCCCGCCATGCCGAGCGTGCGGCGGTTCTCGCGCAGCATCGCCCAGGAGGCGATCATCTCCGAGATCACCAGGCCGGCGCCCGATTGCCTGGCAAGGCGGCGGAAAGGAAGGTCGCTGATGCCGGACATCGGGGCGAGGATGACGGGAGGATCGATCACGATCGTCTCGCCCTCGCTTCCCGGCGAGGCCCCGAGTTCGATAGGCCCAAGCTCAATGGGCCCAAGCTCAACGGGGCCGACCGGTCCGCCTGCACGACTGCCTAGCATTTGGGCAAGATACTTGTCGCGCATCTGCCGCGCAATTGGGCAAGCGGCCCATTCGATTGGCGATGGCTCCGATCCGGCCCCGCAAATGGATCCCGTTGCAAACCGCCGCGGCATGCCGCAACTTCCCGCCTCCGCTTCGGAGGAGACATGCCATGACGCATCGCCGCATCGCGAGTGCCGTCGGCCTCGCCACGCTCGTCTCGCTTGCCTTCAGCGTTGCCGCCTGGTCCGCGCCGGTCGGGATCACGACCGCCAGCAAGGCGCCCTTCGGCAGCTACCTCACGGACAGCAGCGGCCGGACCGTCTATATGTTCACCGCCGACAAGAGCGGCGCAAGCTCATGCACCGGTCCTTGCACCAAGCCCTGGCCGCCGGTCCTGACCACCGGCGCGCCCACCGCGGGCAGCGGGGTCCAGGCAAGCGCGCTCGGCACCATGAAGCGCGGCAGCGACGAACAGGTCACCTACGACGGCCGGCCGCTCTATTACTTCATCCGCGACAAGTCCGCGGGCTCGACCGCCGGCGAAGGCATCACCCATTTCGGCGGGTCCTGGTACGTCCTCTCGCCCTCCGGCAAGGGCATCCTGCCCACCGGCAAGGAGATGGCCGCCGGCACGACCTGGTAGCGGCGGCGCTCGAACCGCCGACGCCCTGCATTCCGGCGCCCCCGCGATTGACGGAGAAGCGGCAAGGCTGCCAAACGGCCGCATGGTCGCCGCCGCCCTCCTGGTCGCCGCCGGAGCCGGGATCCGCTTCGGCGGGCCCGCGCCCAAGCAGTTCCTTCCCCTGCTCGGCCGCCCGGTGATCCGCCGGGCGGCCGATTGCCTCGCCCCGTACGTCTCGCTCCTTCAGCCGGTGGGGCCGGCCGCGCCGATCGAGGCGGCGCTCGCGGGCCTGCCGCATCTGCCCCCTGCGCCCGGCGGCGAGACCCGCCAGGCGAGCGTCCTCGCCGGGCTCGAGGCGCTCGCGGCGCACGCGCCGGAGGTCGTCCTGGTCCACGACGCGGCCCGCCCGATCGTGCCTCCGGGCACCGTCTCTTCCCTGCTCGCGGCACTGGAGGGCGCGCCCGGGGCGATCCCGGCGCTCGCCGTCGCCGATACGCTGAAGCGCGGCGACGGGGCCGGCAGGATCGCCGCGACCGTCCCGCGCGAGGGGCTGTTCCGCGCCCAGACGCCGCAGGCCTTCCGCTTCGCCGAGCTGCTCCGCCTCCATCGCGCGGCGGCCGGAGGGGCAGCCACCGACGACGCCGCGCTCTTCGAGGCCGCCGGCCTCGCCGTCGCCCTCCTCCCGGGCTCGGAGGACAACATCAAGATCACGCTCCCCGAGGACCTCGCCCGTGCCGCCCGGGCGCTGGCGCCCTCCCTCCTACCGCGCACCGGCTCGGGCTTCGACGTGCACGCCTTCGCCGCCGGCCGCCGGCTCGTGCTCTGCGGCGTCGAAATACCGCATGAACAGGGACTTGGAGGGCATTCCGATGCCGATGTCGGGATCCACGCCCTCTGCGACGCGATCTACGGGGCGCTCGCGGAGGGCGATATCGGCCGGCATTTCCCGCCCTCCGAGGCGGAATGGAAGGACGCCGATTCCGCCCGCTTCCTCGCCCACGCCGCCGGCCGCATCGCCGCGCGCGGCGGCGTGCTCGCCAACGCCGATGTGACGCTCGTCTGCGAGCGCCCCAAGATCGCCCCGTTCGCCGCGTCCATGCAGGCGAGGCTCGCCGAGATCCTCGGCGTCGCCCCCGGGTCGGTCTCGGTCAAGGCGACCACCACCGAGCGGCTCGGCTTCACCGGCCGCGGCGAAGGCATCGCCGCGCAGGCGATCGCCACCGTTCTTCTCCCGCCAGCATTCTTCAACCCATAACGGAGAGCGGCTCTTGATCTCGTGGTGCGCCGCACGCCACTTTCCGGGGAAGGTTCGAGGAGCAAGCCCGTGACCGAGGACGAAGTCCGCCGCAATGCCTTCGCCATGCCGCTCACCAGCCCGGCCTACCCCAAAGGCCCCTACCGCTTCATCCACCGCGAGTTCCTGATCATCACCTATCGGACCGACCCCGACCGGCTCAAGGCGGTGGTGCCGGAGCCTCTCGCCATCGATCCGGCCAACCCGCTCGTCAAGTACGAGTTCATCCGCATGCCGGACTCGACCGGCTTCGGCGACTACACCGAGACCGGCCAGGTCATCCCGGTCAGCTTCAAGGGGCGCGCCGGCGGCTACACGCACGCGATGTTCCTCAACGACCACCCGCCGATCGCCGGCGGGCGGGAGCTCTGGGGCTTCCCGAAGAAGCTCGCCCAGCCCACGCTGCACAAGCGGATCGACACGCTGGTCGGCACGCTCGACTACGGCCCCGTGCGCGTCGCCACCGCGACCATGGGCTACAAGCACCATACGGCGGACCACGAAGCGGTCGCCGCCTCGCTCGCCGCGCCCAACTGGCTCCTGAAAATCATTCCGCATGTGGACGGATCGCCGCGCATCTGCGAGATCGTCGAGTATTATCTCGAGGACATCGCGCTCAAGGGCGCCTGGACCGGGCCGGCCGCGCTCGAGCTTTTCCCGCACGCGCTCGCCCCGCTCGCCGAGCTGCCCGTGCGCTCCGTCGTCTCGGCCGTGCACCTCGTCGCCGATATCACGCTCGGGCTCGGCAAGGTGGTGCACGACTATCTCGCCTGATCGGCAAAAGCAGAGAGGGAGATGGATCGATGCGTCGTACCATGCCGATGGTGGTGCTGCTCGCCGCCGGACTCGGCGTTGCAGGACTGGGCCTCGCCGGATGCGCAACCGGAAATCCCTATCCGCCCGTGCCGCCGGCACGGGCCGAGACGGTCCCGCTGCCGCCGGTCTCCGGCACCCCGCTTCTCTGGCAGCCCGGCCATTGGGACTGGAACGGCCATGGCTATGACTGGATCGCGGGGCAATGGATTCCCCGCGACGGCCATTCGACCACCTGGATGCCGGGCTATTGGGCGGAGAACCAGCAAAGCGAGACCTGGACTTGGCAGCCCGGCCACTGGTCCCGGTAAGCCGGCGCCCTAACCCCGCAATCCGACCCGGAGGTCGCCGATGGAGCCCGTCGATGACGAGTTCACCGCGACGCGCGTGCCGATGACGAGCCGTCGTGCCCTTGCCGCGCTCGCCCTCGCCTTCTTGGGCGGCTTCGGTGGCCACGCGGTCGCGCAGCCGCCGCCCTATCCGCCCGTCCCGCCGCTCCCTTACGAGCCCCATCCGCCGCCTCCCGGCCCGCCGGCGATCTGGATCTGGGCACCCGGCCACTGGGTCTGGAACGGCCGCGCCTATGCCTGGGTCGGCGGCCATTACGTGGAGCGCCGGCCGGGCTGGACGCGCTGGGTCCCCGGACGCTGGGTCTTCTCCTACGGACGCTGGGTCTGGGTCCCCGGCCACTGGGTTTGAGATCTAGAGCGGGATGGGCTCGCTCACGCTCACCCGTCCCGCTCTAGGTCATTGTTTTATCGCGTGATTCAGACCTACGGCGCCCCGATTCCGCCTTCGGTCATCACGCTTTAGCCGCCGCTGATCGCGGTCATGATCAGCACCTCGGCGCCGGGCAAAAGCCGCGTCGAAAGCCCGGCGCGTTCCCCCGCGACGAAGACCCTGATGTGGCGCCGGACGCCGGGCGTCGAATCGCACAGCCGATCGCGCATCCCCGGCCACCTCTCATCGAGCCCCGCCATCACCTCGCCGACCGTCGCCGCGGCGAACTCGACCTCGCGCGCGGCGCCCGGGAACAGCTTGACGAGCGCCTCCGGCAGCAGCACGCGGACCGGAAGCGCGCCGGCCGGAGATTTCTGTTCCGCCATTGCCGTCATCAGTCCGGAACGAGCAGCGTCTCCACCGAGAGGATCGCCGGCAGGTGCTGGGCGATGCAGTTCCAGCTCTCCCCCTCGTCGGCGCTGGCGAAGAGCGCGCCGGTGCTGGTCCCGAAATACACCCCGGCCGGGGCCAGCCGGTCGGTCGCCATGGCTTGGCGCAGGACGCCGAAATACGCGTCCTTCTGCGGCAGCCCGTTGCGCAGCGCCTCCCAGCTTTTGCCGCCGTCGCGCGTTCGCCAGACCGCCGCCTTGGCCTCGGGAACGTAGCGGCCCGCCGTATCCCCATTCAGCGGCAGGAGATAGAGCGTCTCGGGATCCCTCGGATGAGCGGCGGCCGGAAAGCCGAACGTCGAGGGCAGCCCGGCCTCGATGCTCTCCCAGCGCCGGCCGCCGTCATCGCTGCGATACATGCCGCAGTGATTCTGCTGGTAGAGGCGCTCGGGCACGCCGGGCGCCATGACGAGAGAATGCACGCACTGGCCGTACTCCGGGTACCGCTGCCCCTCGGGCGCGTAGTCGGCGCGCGTCCCGAGGTTCCTCGGCTCCCAGCTCTCGCCCCCGTCGGCCGTGTGGAAGACCCCGGCGGCCGAGATCCCGACCCAGAGCTGGCGCTCGTCGAGGGGATGCGGCACGAGCGCATGCAGGATGAGCCCCGCGCCGCCCGGCTGCCAGTGCGGGCGTGAGGGGTGCTCCCGCAGCCCCGGCACGTGCCGCCAGGTCATTCCGCTGTCGTCGCTCCGGAAGAGGCCCGCCGGCTGGGCGCCGGCATAGAGGCGCCCCGAAGCCGCCGCGAGGCTCCAGACGGACTGGATCGGCTCCTCCCCCGCCGCGTACGCGAGGCCTTCGCTCGAATGCGTCCAGGAAGCGCCGCGATCCGCCGACCGCCAGACCGCGGGGCCGAACCAGGCGTTGCCGCCGCCGGCATAGATCGCGCCGGTGGCCGGATCGGCGATGGCGTGATTGATCGGCCAGGCCTCGCAGCAAGGGCCACGCAGCCGCCACGAAGAGCGCGCCCGATCGCCTTCGAGGATGAAGGCGCCCTTCTTCGTGCCGAGGAGGATGAGGACGGTTTCCGCCATCTCGGTCTCCCGGTTCGCCGTGCTCGCGAGCCAGGTAGGTTGATATCAACACTCCTCGCGGCGGTCAAACCCCGATCCGAGCCTCTTCACCCGAGCGCGCGCTGCCCCGTTTTCGGATTCCCTCCGTGGCAGGCGATGATCGCGCCGGCGATCGCTTCGCTCGCATCGAGCACCGAGAGCCGCTGCCGCGCCTCGAGGCCGAGCCGGAAGGGCGGCACCGTGCCGGCGACGATCAGTTCGTCGATCGCGGGCGTGGCGAAGAGCGCGGGCGCGCCGTCGACGAAGAGCCCGTGCGCCGCCGCCGCGATCACCCGCGTCGCACCGGCCGCCCGGCATGCCTCGGCGGCGCGCACGAGCGTGCCGCCGGTGCTGATCATGTCGTCGATGACGACCGCCGTCCTGCCACGCACGTCGCCCGCGAGGAGCTGTCCTCGAACCACGCCGCCGCTGCGGAATTTCTCCATATAGGCGCTTCGGACTTCGTCCGCCGTGAGCTGCTCGAGCGCCTGGCGGAACGCCTCCGCCCGCTTCGCCCCGCCGGCGTCGGGCGAGACCGCGGTGGCCGGCGCGCCGCCGAGCAGCGGCGCAAGGTGGGCGGCGAACAGCGGCGCGCTCTCGATGTGCCAGGTCGGGCAGCGGAAGGCGTTCTCGAAGGCCGCCACGTTGTGCACCTCGAAAGCGATGACCTGGTCTACGGAAAGGGCTTCGAACATCGCGCCGACATAGCGGGTGATGACCGGATCCTGCTTCTTGGTGCGGCGGTCCTTGCGCGCATAGCAAAGATAGGGCGTGACCGCGGTGACGCGCTCGGCACCGGCATCCTTGAGCGCGCCACAGAAGAAAAGCAGACGGCAGAGCTTGTCGTTGCCGCTCTCCACGTCATCGCCGTAGAGCGAATGGAGGACGAACGCATCGCGCCCGCGCACGTCGTCGAGCGGTCGCGCCTTGTGCTCGCCATCTTCGAAGTTGCGCTCCTCGTGAGCGGCGAGCGTCACGCCCAGCCGCTCCGCGACGCACCCGGCCAACTCGCGTGAACGCTCGAGGCCGAAGAGGGAAAGTTGCCCAACCGTCATCCGCATCCTCGCTCCGCTCAGCCGGCAACCGGCCGCGCACCCATCCCGCTCCGGGCCTTCGTTTTTTCCCACCTGATCGAACGCCTTGGGCGATTCCCCCTCAGCCGATCACGCTCTGGTTTTTGTTTTCCCGCGTGATCGAACGCCTTCGGTTACACCACCTCCGGCGATCACGCTTTACGCCGCGACCCCGGCTGCCGCAACTTCGGAACGGCGCGCTCGGCGAGAGGGCCGGAGAGATCTCCGTTGGCGAAGCAGTGCATCACGATGACGTGGCCGATCGCCGGAGAGCCAGATTCGATCCGCTTGCGCGTCTTCGCTAAATCGTTGGCGCTGCGAGGGTGGGCGCAGCCTGCGGTTGCGCCAATCCGCAAAACGTGATCGGCACGGCGCGAAAAACACCCGATTTCTCCAGGCAAACTATGGCTTGCGGGAGCGACTGGGCCCAGCCTGATCGTTCGCGCTCGGATGCGCTTCGGGCGCAGAGGGAATGGATGAAGTTTTCGATCGACCGGCTCGTGTCGGCATTATTTCCACACGAGAATGAGAGCCCGGGCATGACATCCGGAACGGCAACCGCGACGGGCGGCCGGCGCATTGCGGCCGCGCCGAAGGCTTGCACGCCGGTTCCGGAACCTCAATGAAAGGCGCGGAAAGCCTGCTCCGCACGCTGCTCGCCGGAGGGATCGACGTATGCTTCACCGCGCCGGCGGCGGGGGCCGATTTCACCGCCGCCTTCGCTCGCGTGCCGGGCATCCGCTTCGTGCCGGGCCTCGACGAGGGGATCGCCACCGGTGCGGCGAACGGCTATGCGCGCATGGCCGAGCGGCCGGGCGTCACCCTCCTTTCCCCGGGGCCCGGCCTTGCGCGCAGCTCTGCGAACCTCGGCGACGCCGCCTGCGCGCGCCTCTCGATCGTCAATCTGATCTGCGACGGCGAACGAGATGGGCGTGGCGGCGATCGTGCTGCCGCGCTCGAGAGCGAGGAGATCGCGCGCGCCTACTCGGGATGGTTGCACGTTTCGGCCGGCGCCCGGGAGCTCGGGCGGGAGACGGCGGATGCGCTGCTGGCGGCGCGCACCGCCCCCGGCCGCGTTGCGACGCTGATCGTGCCAGCGGACGCTGCCTCCGGGGCGGGTGGCCGGCCGGCCGCGGTGTTCAATCCGCCCCGGCCGCCAATGCCGGACTCCGCGCTCGTTTCGCACATCGCGGCCTTGCTGCGGAGCGAGGTATCGGCCGCCATCCTGCTCGGCGGCGCGGCGTCGTGCGGCGACGGGCTGATGATCGCCGGACGGATCGCCGCGGCCACCGGGGCCACGCTCGTGGTGCAGAGCGGTGTCAGGCGCCTCAGGCGCGGGGCCGGGCTCTCGTCCGTCGAGTGCCTTCCCGCCGGGGCCAAGGCCGCGAGCCGGTATCTCGGCCAGTTCCGCCAGCTCGTCCTGGCCGGGGCGCATGCGGCCGACTTCGAATTCACGGATCCCCGAGCGGGCGAAGCACCGGCCTGCGCAGCCATCACGCTCGCGCGGCCCGAGGAGGACGCGGTCGGCGCGCTCGAGGCCCTGGCGGTCGCGCTATCGGCCCACGCAACCCCTCCGCGCACCGAGGAGATGCGCAGGCCGCCGATCGTCGACGGCCCGATCACGCGCTCGGGCCTGGCGGCGGTGATCGCGTCGGTGCTGCCCGAACAGGCGGTCGTCGCCGACGAATCGCCGGCGGCCGGCCGGGCGATCTTCGCCGAATGCCGGGGCGCTCCGCCGCACGACTGGATGGTCGGGGCGGGGGACGGCATCGGGCTCGGCCTGCCGCTGGCCATCGGGGCGGCCATCGCCTGCCCCGAGCGGCCGGTGCTCTGCCTCAGCGCCGGCGCCGCCACCGCGCCCGCGATGCAGGCGCTTTGGACCCTCTCGCGCGAAGGGCGATGCGTGACGGTCATGGCATTCGCCGAGCAAGGGCGTCCGGAGCCGGACCGCCTGGCGCTCGCCCGCGAGCACGGCGTGCCGGGCCGATGCGTCGATGGGCTGGAGGACCTCGCCGCGGCGCTCCGCGGTGGCTTCGCGAGTGGCGGTCCGAGCCTGATCGAGGTGCCCCTCTAGACGGGACGCGTTCACTTTCGCTCACGTATCCCACTCTAGCTGTTTGTTTTCTCGCGTGATTCACGCCTTCGGTGATTCCACCTTCGGCGATCACGCTCTAGCAGGCTGCTGAAAAAGTCGGACGGAGTGGCAACGAATGACCAAAAAGAATCGCCTACGGCTGCCACGCGAATCAATCCTGCGCGGCACGCGCCAATCGCGAATTAATGC
>DATJTV010000358.1:0-6654 GCA_035503055.1 Acetobacteraceae bacterium | reverse complement strand
ACCGCGCGCACCGCGTCCAGCACGTTCTCCACCTCCATCGCGCGGCGGAAGACGCCGTGGCACATGCAGCGGCCGGTGGAATAGGCCATCTCGGTATCCTGGAGATGGAAGGTCGCGTTGGGAAACATTTGCCAGTTGCCGGCGTGATCCCAATGGAGGTGGGAGAGGACGACGTCGGGGACGGTGGCGGGCACGATGCCGAGGACCTTGAGCGCGGCATCGGGGGAATGGAGGAATTGCCGGCCGCGCGCGATGCCCGATTCGGGGCTGAAGCCGGTATCGACGACGATCGTGCGGCCGTTGCCGCGGATCGCCCAGATGAAATAGTCGATCGGCATGGGGGCGGCGTGATCGTCGGGGAAGATGAAGTTGTCGCCTTGCGTGCGGGCGGCGAGCGTGGCGTAACGGAGCGCGTACACTTCATAGGCGGGCGTGGTCATGGCGCTCCTCCCCTTTCGCCGGCGCGGCCAGCCAGGCTGCTTGCCGCGCCACGCCGATGCAAGTACGTTTTCCCGCACTGGTCCGCAACATCGTGAACAGTTTGCATGCGCGTGGCTCTCTACTGGGCTCCGCCCGCCGATGATCCGCTCTGGGCGCTCGGCTCCGCCTGGCTCGGCCGCGACGCCGAAACGGGGCTCGCGGTCGCGCAGCCCGACATGCCCGGGCTGGCGGCGCTCACCGGAAGCCCGAGGCGCTACGGGTTTCACGCGACGCTCAAGGCGCCGATCGCGCTTGCCGGCACGTTCGAGGAATTTCTCGCCGACGCGCGCGCGCTGGCGCGAAAGCTGAGCGCCGCAACGCTGCCGCCGCTTGCGGTGCGCAAGCTCGGCGATTTCGCCGCCCTTTGCCCGACCGGGGACATTCCCGATCTCGCTTCGCTCGCCGCCGCGCTGGTGACCGGGCTCGATCACCATCGGCTGCCGGAGCCTCCGGAGACACAGGCGCGGCGGGCGCGCGGGCTGACACCGGCGCAGGCAGCGCATCTCGCGCGCTGGGGCTATCCGTACGTGCTCGAGGAATGGCGCTTCCACATGACGCTCAGCGACAACGGCGCGGCGACCCCTTCCCTGCTCGCCGAAGCGGCGCGCTATTTCGCGCCGGTGCTGGAGAAAGAGCGGCCCGTACGCGAGTTTTTCGTCTTCGTCGAGCCCGCGCCGGGCGCGCCGTTCCATCTCGCCGAGCGGGTTGCGCTCGCGACTTGACGCTCACGGCTCGAAGACCACCTGCACGCGCGGCGTCGGGTAGCGCGCGATGCCGAACTCCACGATGGTGCCCGCGCGATCGACGTTGACGTTCTCGCAAACGAGCAATGGCCGCGAGCGCGGCGTCTCGAGCAGCGCCGCCTCCGCCGGCGTCGGCATGCGCGCGGTGACGCGCGTCGATTGGCGCAGATAGTCGGCGACGCCGATCCGAGCGAGCGCGCGGGTAACGGCCTGCTCCGCGCGCAGCGCCTCGAGGATGCCGCGCAGGCGTTGGGCCGGGAAATAGTGGCTCGAGACGGAGATGGGCCTTCCGTCCGCGAACCCGAGACGCTCGAACAGCACGACCTTGGCCCCGGTCCTGAGGCCGAGCCCGGCCGCCACCCGCCGGTCCGCATCCTGCTCGCGAAGATCGAGCACGCGGCCGGACGGCTCGCGATTGTGGCGGCGGATCCATTCCGAGAAGCGCGTCCGCGGGCCGACGACATAATCGAGCACGTCCTCGGCGACGAAGGAGCCGCGGCCCTGCTCGACGCGGATGAGGCCCTCGCGCGACAATTCCTCGAGCGCGCGGCGCACGGTGTGGCGATTGACGCCGAAGCGGGCGGCGAGCAGCGCCTCGGTGGGCAGCCGGCCGCCGGGAGCACGGGCGCCGCCGAGGATCTCGCGCTGAAGGGTCTCGGCGATCTGGCGCCAGAGAGCGACGCCCGTGTGCGCGAGCAGCGCGGCGGCGGGGCTCGTGCCCGGCCGCGCCGAACGCGGTGTCATCGAAAATTCGTTCATCTGCGGGCTCGCTTGGCGATCTTCGGAGTTGACCGGCACGGCGACCTCATCTAGCTGTCTAGATCACTAGATCATTTCCCGGCCGAGGGCAACATGCCGAGGGGATCATGCCGAGGGGACATGCCTAAGGGGGACATGACTGAGCCCGACCCGAACGCGAGGCGCCGGCGCTGGATGGCGGTGTTGGCGCGCGCGAGTGCCGCCGAGATCGAGGCGCTGCTCGAAGCGACGGAGCTGCCGCCGCCGCATATCCGCCTGCGCGGGCCCGAGATCGGGCTCGTCATGGTGCGCGGGCGCGCCGGCGGCGGCGGAGCGGGGTTCAATCTCGGCGAGATGACGGTCGCGCGCTGCAGCGTGCGCAACGAGGAAGGCCGGGTCGGCCACGCCTATGTCGCCGGGCGCGACCTCCGGCACGCGGAACTTGCCGCCGCACTCGACGCCGCGATGCAGGATGAGGCGCGACGCGACGCGCTCGAGGCGGCCATCGTCGTGCCACTCGCGGCGGCGCAGGCGCGCGCGCGTGCCGCGAACGAAGGCAAGGCCGCCGCGACCCGCGTGCAGTTCTTCACCATGGCGAACATGCGCTGATGGCTTCACTCGAGCTTCCCGGTTTTGCCGATCCGGTCGGCGGCGCGCAGGCCTGCTTCCGCGGGCTGCTCGACGCCATGGCCCGGCCCGGCACGCTGCATGAGGTGGGCGAGCTTGCCGCGCCGCCGCCGCTCGACCCGGCGACGGCTTCGGTGCTGCTCACCCTGGTCGACGCCGACACCACGCTCTGGCTCGACGAGCCGTGCGCGCCGGCGCGGGAATGGGTTCTTTTCCATTGCGGTGCGCCGCTCGTGGCCGATCCCGCCGGGGCGGCCTTCGCGCTCGCACTTGCGATGCCGAAGCTCGCGGCACTCAGCGCGGGGAGCGACGCGGCGCCCGAGGACGGCGCGAGCCTCATCCTTCAGGTGGCTGCGCTGCGGAGCGGCCTTCCCTACCGGATCTCGGGACCCGGCCTGAAAGAGCCGGCACTTCTTCAAGTGCAAGGGCTGCCCGAGGATTTTGCGGCGCAGTGGGCAGCGAACCACGCGCTCTTTCCGCGCGGGATCGACCTCGTGCTCACGGCCGGCAGGCTCTTCTGCTGCCTGCCGCGCAGCGTGCAGATCGGGATGGGGTGAAGCGATGGCGTATGTCGCGGTGAAGGGCGGAGAGCGGGCGATCGACGCCGCGCATGCCTGGCTCGCCGAGGAAAGGCGCGGGGATCCGTGCCTGCCCGAGATTGAGACCGCGCAGATCGCGGCACAGCTCGGCCGGGCCGTCGATCGGGTGATGGCGGAAGGCTCCTGCCATGACCGAGAGCTTGCGGCGCTCGCGGTCAAGCAGGCGCAGGGCGACTTGATCGAGGCAGCCTTCCTGCTGCGCGCCTATCGCACGACCCTGCCCCGCTTCGCCGCCGCGCACCCGATCGACACCGATGCGATGCAGGTGCGCCGCCGCATCTCGGCGATCTACAAGGATCTGCCGGGCGGGCAGGTGCTCGGCCCGACCTACGACTATACGCATCGGCTGCTCGACTTCCGGCTCGCCGGGACCGGGTCCCTCGCCGGGGCCGGATCGCAGGAAGCCGCCGCGCCCACTTCATGCGCCGAGGAAACCGCCGCGATGCCACGCGTGACCGCGATCCTCGCCGGGGAAGACCTGATCGAGGGCGACAGGGCGGCGGATGCGCCCGCCGAAATCCCCATGGGCGATCTGACGCGCGCGCCGCTCGCCTTTCCCGCGGAGCGCGATGTCCGCCTCCAGGCGCTGGCGCGCGGCGACGAAGGCTTTCTGCTGGCGCTCGGCTACTCCACGCAGCGCGGCTGGGGCGGGACGCATCCCTTCGTGGGGGAGATCCGCGTGGGCGAGGTCGCGGTGGAGATCGAGCCACCGGAGCTTGGCTTCGCCATCGATATCGGCGAGATCACCGTGACCGAATGCCAGATGGTGAACCAGTTCAAGGGCTCGAAGAGCGCGCCGCCGCAATTCACGCGCGGCTACGGGCTCTGCTTCGGCCATGGCGAGCGCAAGGCGATGGCCATGGCGCTGGTCGATCGCGCGATGCGGGCCGAGGAGCTCGGCGAGGAGCGCACCGCCCCGGCCCAGAACATCGAGTTCGTGCTGTCCCACTGCGACAATATCGAGGCGACAGGCTTCGTTGAGCATCTCAAGCTGCCGCACTATGTCGATTTCCAGAGCGAGCTCGAAACGATTCGCCGCCTGCGCCGCGAAGCCGCCGCCTCCTCCGCGCAGGACCAGCGCGAGGCCGCGGAATGAACGGCTACAATTTCGCCTATCTCGACGAGCAGACCAAGCGCATGGTCCGCCGCGCGCTGCTCAAGGCCGTCGCCGTTCCCGGCCACCAGGTGCCGTTCGGCTCGCGGGAGATGCCGCTGCCTTACGGCTGGGGCACGGGTGGCATCCAGGTCACGGCGAGCATCCTCGGCCCCGACGACGTGCTGAAGGTCATTGACCAGGGCGCGGACGACACCACCAACGCGGTCTCCATCCGCCGCTTCTTCGCCCGCACCGCCGGCGTGGCGACGACGACGCGCACCGTCGAGGCGAGCGTGATCCAGTCGCGACACCGCATCCCGGAGACGGCGCTGCGCGAGGGCCAGATCGTCGTCTACCAGGTGCCGCTTCCCGAGCCGCTCGCGCGGCTCGAGCCAAGCCGCGCCGCGGCGCGCGAGATGCACGCGATGGCCGATTACGGGCTGATGCACGTGAAGCTCTACGAGGACATCGCGCGCCTCGGCCATGTCTCGATCAGCTTCGACTACCCGGTGATGGTCAACGGGCGCTACCTGATGGCGCCGAGCCCGATCCCCGCCTTCGACAATCCCAAGCTCGACATGAGTCCCGCCCTGCATCTCTTCGGCGCCGGGCGCGAGAAGCGCATCTACGCCGTCCCGCCCTACACCGAGGTCCGATCGCTCGCGTTCGACGATCATCCCTTCCGCCTGATCCGCGCCCCGCATGCCTGCGCGCTCTGCGGCGCGCGCACGAGCTATCTCGACGAGATCGTCACCGACGATCAAGGCGGGCGGATGTTCGTCTGCTCCGACACCGACTATTGCGCCGAGCAGCGCGGGAAGCGCACCGCCGCATGAGCCCCGATCCCCTACTCTCGGCGCCCCTGCTTTCGGCGCGCGGCCTCAGTGTGAGGCTCGGGCGCGTGGCAGCGCTCGACGGCGTGGACGTCGATCTCTGGCCGGGCGAGGTGCTGGCCGTCGTCGGCGAGAGCGGCTCGGGCAAGACGACATTGCTCAACACGCTCTTCGGCACGCAGTGTCCGGACCGGGGCGTGGTGCGCTATCGCGATCCCGACGGGCGCGTGCACGACGTCCACCGCATGTCGCGGCCGATGCTTCGCACGCTCCACCGCTCCGACTGGGGCTTCGTCTACCAGGAGCCGCGGCAGGCGCTGAGGATGGCGGTCTCGGCAGGCGGCAATGTCGGCGAGCGGCTGATGGCCCCCGGAATCAACAGTGCGGGGGCGCGGCACTATGGGCGCATCCGCGAGGCCGCGATCGCCTGGCTCCGCGAGGTGGAGATCGACCCCACGCGCATCGATGACCTGCCCCGCACCTTCTCGGGCGGCATGCTGCAGCGGCTGCAGATCGCGCGCACCCTGGTGACGCATCCGCGCCTCGTCTTCATGGACGAGCCGACGGGTGGGCTCGACGTCTCGGTCCAGGCGCGCCTGCTCGACCTCATCCGCACGCTGGTGGCGCGGCTCCGCATCGCGGTCGTCCTCGTCACGCACGACATCGCGGTTGCGCGCCTGCTCGCCGACCGGATGCTGGTGATGCAGGCGGGCCGCGTCGTCGAGACCGGTCTCACTGACCAGGTGCTCGACGATCCGCAGGAGCCCTACACGCAGCTCCTCGTAAGCTCGGTGCTCCTGGCATGAGCCGCGCCGCGCTGCCGCCGGACGAAGTGGGCGAAATGCTGCTCCGCGTGCGCGGGCTCGGCAAATCCTTTACCCTCCACCTCCAGGGAGGGCTTCGCATCCCCGTGCTGGCCGGCATCGCGCTCGCGCTCCATGGCGGCGAGTGCGTCATGCTCTCCGGCCCCTCGGGGATCGGAAAATCGACGCTTGTGCGCAGCCTCTACGGCAATTACCGCGCCCAGGCCGGCGAGATCCTGGTCCGCCACGCCGGCGCCTGGGTCGATCTCGCCGCGTCCGATCCGCGGACCGTGCTGGAAATTCGCCGGCAGACGATCGGCTATGTCAGCCAGTTCCTCCGCGTCGTCCCGCGCGTCCCCACGCTTGAGATCGTGGCCGAGCCGGCGCGCCTGGCCGGCAGCGCCCCGGCCGAGGCTGCCGAGCGGGCGCGTGCGCTGCTGCTCAGGCTAAATATTCCGGAACGCCTGCACGTGCTGCCCCCCGCGACCTTCTCGGGCGGCGAGCGGCAGCGCGTCAACCTCGCGCGCGGGTTCGCAGGCGGCCATCCGATCCTCCTGCTCGACGAGCCCACCGCATCGCTGGACGCCGAGAATTGCGCGGTGGTGATCGATCTGGTGCGCGAGGCGAAATCCCGTGGTGCCGCCATTCTCGGGATCATGCACGACGCCGCCGCGCGCGACGCGATCGCCGACCGGCTCTTTCCGCTCACCCCCCTTCAGGATGCCGCATGACTGC
>DATJTV010000357.1:0-8541 GCA_035503055.1 Acetobacteraceae bacterium | reverse complement strand
AATCATCTGTTCGCCGGCGCGCGCGGACGCACTTAGGAGCGCCGCCAGCCCCAGGCCGCATGTTGCAAATGCGGCCGCAGCGAAACGTTGCATTTACGCGCCCCTCCGCGCTTCGTGTTCCGTTCGCCTACCTCGAAAAGTCGCGGCTTGACTTCTTTGGATCCGACGAAGTCATCGGAAAAAGCGTTGCGCCTTCTGAAGTCAGCGGTCAAGGGTTGCTGCGGGTCAGTAGTGTCTCAATTTGAAATTCAGCCGAGGGGCGGCGGCGTTCCCCATATTCCCCACGCCAAGGCCCAGAAAATCGATGTAGCGCTGTTCATTAGATGCACAGAATAACGCCTTCGACTGTCGAGGTTTGCCTCTTTCTTTCCGGTTAGATCCCAACCCACAGCGGCTTTCGCGATAATCCAGGTTGCCGCGACTGGCCCGCTCGCGTTGGGCAGCCATATCACCAAGGTAGTTAAAAACAGGCGCTCCAAAATGCCAATTGAGATTCCTATTACTCGATCTCTGTCGGGAGAGGTCGGTGGCACGACCATTCTGTATCGCTTCAAATACCAGTGCCAAAACTCGCTCCATGTGAACGTAAGGGGGATGCCGAGGACGGCCGACGCGAAAAGTGCAATCGCGCTCCGATAGACCTGGAAACAGTCGCCAAACGCAGCTGCCGTTGTCATGAGTCCCTCTAGGTTGATGCTTATCGTTAAGCACTCATGGAGTCGAGAGAATCGGCGGCGCTTTCTACCATGCGCCCGCTCTGTTATGCTTGCCGTTAAGCAAGCGGAGGTAGATATGCCGTTCTTTGTTTGGATAACCGATGGCAATGGCTCCGTCCTGAGCAGGGAAGAATGTGAACCGGCAGATCGGGGAGTGGCGCAGGCGGCCCTGGAGCGCATTCGGGACTATATGATTGGCCAAGTCATCACCTCAGGAACCAGCGATATCAAGTCGCCTCTGACGGTTCATTGGGGAGAGGCGGATACCTAAGGCCCTCGAATCGAAAAGCGCCCCGCCGACGTGATCGGCACGGCCGATCGCCCCCTGCCGCGCCGAGATCGGCTATTCAGCGTTGGGATGCGTCATCCTCGACGGCGATCCAGCTATGCCCGCGCGGTGCAGCCGGGAGCGGCTGCCCGTGCTCGACGTTGGCACGGCGGCCGGTAGGCGAGCCGGCCACGTCGAGCATCTCGTAGGTTCCCGCTGCCGGAGCCGGATCGCCCGGGGCATGCTCTTGGCGCGTCGCCATCTCCCAATGTCCTAACGCGCCCTTTGCGGGCGCCCTTCATTGCCCTTGACGCGCTCACCACTCCCGGCGCAGCGTTGCCGCGCCTGTCGATGGCAGGCGGCCGGACGGGGTGTTACCAGCACCGCCGCCCGACCTAACCCTCAAGGCGGAGTTAGCGCCATGAAGGCTACCCAAGGCCATACCACGGCCCGCGCGCGCGTTCTTCCCCACATTATCCTCCATGACGGCGCCGAGGCTCCCCCGGCCTCGGCTGCCTTCCCTGAGCCCTCGGCCGCCTATCACGCCCGCCAGGCTGCCGACGCGGTAATGGGAGAGCTCGACCGCTTCCGCGTCGGGCAACCACTCGCGGCTCGGCTCGCGGAAGCCCTGCTCGTTTCCGAATTGGCGAAGCGGATGGCGCTCCGGGAGCTTGAGCCGCGCCCCGGTCACGGCATCGTGGCCGAGGGAGGCCGGGCATGAGCGCGCGCTTTTTCCGGGAGCCCGGCCAGCCGGCACCGTCGAAGCCGCCGAAATTTCCCCACATGCCGCCGGCAAACATGCCCCCTCGCAAGCCGGGACCGCGCTCGAAAACGCGCCTCGCATTGCTCGCCTTGCTCGCGGCCGCCGAGGCACAAGACGCAGCCGATGGTGGGGACGCAAGCTGATGCGCCCTGCCCGCCGCGCGAGCGCCGGAGCCGCCGTCATGATCCCCGGTGACATCCCAGACGATCTGACGTGGGCACACGGCTGCCGTCTCGCTCTAGCGCGGCCGCCTTGGTATTGGCCGCGGCTATTCGCGATCCTGATCCCGTGGGGGCTTCACCGATTGCGCGTTCGTCTGATCGCCCTGCGTTACGGCGTGCCCTGGGCCGATGTCATCAATGGCGAGAAGGCCGCCGACGAAGCGCGGAAGATCTGGCGATGATGCCCACCCCTGCCGAGCCTCGGGCCGGGCGTCTCCGCCTCGGGGTTCATCCCGACCGGCCTGAGCGGCTTTGCGTGATGACCACGGACGGCACGCCCAAGTGCTGGTTCGCCTACGATGAGACGCTTGAAGAGGTGAAGGCGAAGCTCGCGTGCGCCGGGATTGAGTTCACGGTTGACGAGGACGTGAGATGAATCCCACTCGGCGCTGACCGGCTGCCGTTCGCCTTTGTCCCGGACAAGGGGTAGCCTGCCGCCATGGCTGGCCCGGCCCTTCTCGCCCTCGGCGCCGTCCTGTTCGTCGCGGCGGCGTGGCACCTCGTCAAGCTCGCGGGCTTGTTGGTGCTTCTCGTGTTGCAGCTCGCCCGGCTGGCCGTGCTCGTCGCGAGCTGGCCGGTGCGGGCGCTCGCGCAGCATGGGCGCCGGTATGCCCGTTTCCTGGCCCTCGCCCTCGCCGTGGCCGCCATGCTGCCGGGTGCGGCGCACGCCGAGTGGTACGTGGAAACGCAGGGCTGCGTTCCGATCGAGCGTGCCCCGGTGAACGTCGCGACAGCCGCCAATGGTCAGGCGCCGATCACGACGCCGGAGGCGCTCCTCGCCTTCCTGCGCCGGATGATCCCAGTTCCTTCGATGGTGGCCGGCGGTTATATGAACCCGGCGGCGTTCGGCGTCCCCGGCCCCGTGTACGTCATCTACAACGTCCGATCCCGATACGTCTTCTACGCGCTGCTCGGGACGTTCGACGCCTGCGAGGAACTCCGCGCGAAGGCCGCGGCGGACGCGCTGCCATAAGAACCCCCCCCGACCTGGCGCTTGCCGTGGCCCTGCTTGCGGTGCCGGTGCTCGCCCGGGCTCAGGGGCGAACGTGGCAGCTACTCGGGCCCAAGGGCGGCTACGCCGGGCGCGCGGTCGGAAGAGCACGGACGGGCAGACGGTGCGGCTCTACGGTCCCATGGGCGACTACGCCGGCCGGTGGCAGGTCGAGCCCGGCGCCCAGTGGATGCGGCTCGGGGCGGATGGCGGATACCGGGAAAGGGTGCAGCAGGATCCGCCTGCCAGTAAGCAGTAAACCCAACGCCGCCTTCCAATCCGCACGCCCCGCCCCGCGAGGGGCGGCCTTTCTTCTGTCCCGACTCCGAGACCGCTGGATAGCGTCGTTCAAAGTCCGGTAACTAACTGGCCCGCTGCCTGAGAGGGTGGCAGCCTTTCTCGCATCCGGTAGTATCCGCCCATGTCCACGTATGTATGCTCCGTCCGGATGTCGGTTCGTATGTAGGCTCCTGGCGGGCTCGCAAAGGCAAGATACTGATATTCTTGCCTGTTTTTCCTCGTTCGGAGGAGGCCCGGACCTCCAAAGCGCCGCCCGCCTCCCCGCCCCGCCCCACCCCAACGACAAGCGCGCGTGCGAGACCGTGCGCTGGGGGCAACCTCCCGGGTCCGCACACTTCGTCCTACGGTAGCCCTGCGGGGGCCGTCCCACGGAGGAGGAACCGGGCATCGTGCGCGCGCGAGCCTCAAGACCTTTGCCGAAGACTCCGCCGCTCGGCGCCTTCCTGCGGCCCGCCTCGCTCATCCTCCTCGTGCTCGTCGGTGCGAGCGTGCGTGCCGCCGCGCCCCAGCCGTACCTCGTCACCCTCGCCCCAACCGGCATCGCCCCTCTCGACGCGGCCCTCGCCGCAAGCTCGACCCTCATCACGCTGCGCACCGTGGCCCCGGTCGGCCCCTTCGCCCTGACCTTGCGCGCCCGCAACGACGAAGCCCGCTTCCGCGCGGCCCTCGAAAGCTTCGGCTATTACGACGGCACCGCCCAGATCCGCATCAGTGGCCACCCGCTCGACGATCCGAACCTCCCCGCCATCCTCGGCGCCGCACCCGCCTCGCCGCCCGTCAAGATCACCGTGCGCTTCACGCTCGGCCCGCTCTTCCATCTCGGCCAGGTCGCGATCCATGGCACGCTTCCGGCCGAGGCCCGCGCCGCGCTGCATCTCGCCCCCGGCCAGCCCGCCCTCGCCGCCGACGTGCTCGCCGCCCGCACCCGCCTCCTCGCGGCGCTGCAAAGCGAAGGCTATGCGCTCGCCAAGGTCTCCGAGCCGCTGGCGATCCTCCATCCGGCCTCCCGCACGCTCGACATCACCTTCACCGTCGCCACCGGCCCGCGCGTCGATCTTGGCCCGATCGCCATCACCGGCCTCAAGACCGTCAACGAATCCTTCGTCCGCCGCCGCCTCACCGTCCATCCCGGCGAGCGCTTCGATCCTGCCAAGCTCGCCGCCGCCCGCCAGGACCTGGCCTCGCTCCCGGTCTTCGCCGCCGTCAGCGTCCAGCCCGCCACCGCCACCAACGCCCATGGCCAGCTTCCGGTCACCTACAACGTCGCCGAGCGCCCGCTCCACGTCGTGAGCCTCGGCGCCTCCTATTCCACCGATCTCGGCGTCGGCCTCACCGCCGGCTGGGAGGACCGCAACCTCTTCGGCAACGCCGAGGACCTGAAGCTCTCCGCCGGCACCACCCTCGGCGGCACGGCAGTCACCGGCCTCGGCTACAACCTCAACGCCACCTTCACCAAGCCGGACTTCCTGGCTCGCGACCAGACCCTCACCGTGAGCCTCGGCACGGTCGACCAGGACCTCGACGCCTACGACCAGATCGCCGTCACCGGCAGCGTCGGCCTCTCCCGCCCGCTGGCCCCCCATCTCACCGGCAGCATCGCGATTGCCGCCGAGCAGGAGCAGATCACCCAGAACAGCCTCGTTAACGACTACACCATCCTCGGCGTCCCGCTCGGCCTCGCCTACGATTCGACCAACAGCCTGCTCGAGCCGACGCGCGGCGTCCGCGCCGCCTTCACTCTCACGCCCACCTATTCCTTCGGCCCTACCGCCACGCCGTTCGTCCTCGCCCAGCTCGGCGCCTCGACCTATCTCGATTTCTCCCGACTTGCCGGCGAAAAGCCCGGCCGCAGCATCCTCGCCTTCCGCGCCCTCTTCGGCACCGCCTTCGGCGCCGACCTCGCCGACGTCCCCGCCGACAAGCGCTTCTACGGCGGCGGCAGCGGCACCATCCGCGGCTACAAATATCTCTCCGTCGGCCCGACCTTCGCGGACGGCTCGCCCGAGGGCGGCACGGCGATCGACGCCGGCACGATCGAGCTCCGCCAGCGCGTCTGGGGCAACTGGGGCGCCGCGGCCTTCGTCGATGCCGGCCAGGTCAGCGCCGAAGGCACGCCCTTCTCCGCCCCCGTCCGCATCGGCGCCGGCGGCGGCTTGCGCTACTATACCCCGATCGGCCCGATCCGGCTGGACGTGGCCTTCCCGCTCGAACGGCTCCCCGGGGGAGACGCGTTCGAGCTCTATATCGGCCTCGGCGAGGCTTTCTGACCGATGCGGCGCGTCGCCAAATTTCTTTTTCTCCTCCTTGCCGGCGCCCTCGGCGCCGTCCTGCTCCTGCTCGCCCTCGTCCTCTTCGGCGCCAACACCGCGCCCGGCCGCAACGTCCTCGCCAGGCTCGTCCCCGGCCTCACCGGCGGCGAGGTCCGCATTGAAGGCCTCTCCGGCAGCTTCCCAAGCGCGCTTCGCGTCCGCACCCTCACCCTCGCGGACGCCTCCGGCCCCTACCTCACGGGCCACGACGTCGCGCTCGACTGGCAGCCGCTCCGCCTCCTCCACGGCGCAATCGACGTCGACCGCCTCGCCGCCGCCGAGATCGATCTTCTCCGCCTCCCGACCGAGAACGGGAAAAGCTCCTCCAAGCCCACGCCGGTCCTCGTCCGCTCCTTCGCCATCGCCCGCCTCGACCTTCCCGCCTCCCTCGCCGGCGCCGCCGCCAGCCTCGCCGTCACCGGCTCACTCGCCGAAGGCGCCGACGGCACCCAATCGCTTTCGCTCGACGCTCGCCGCCTCGGCAGCGGCGGCGGCACCTACCGCGTCTCCGCCCGCCTCGATCCCCGCGCCGTCACTCTCGACGCCCAGCTCTCCGAACCGCCCCGCGGCCTCCTGGCCGGCCTCGCCGGCCTGCCCGATCTCGGCCCGATCCGGCTCAAAGCCTCGCTTTCAGGCCCGCGCACCGCGATCGCCACCCGCCTCGCACTCGCCGCCGGCCCGCTTTCGGCCCACGCGCGCGGCACGATCGACCTCGCCCGCCACGCCGCCGACCTCGCCCTCGACGCAACCGCCCCCGCCATGCAGCCCGGCCCCGGCATCTCCTGGCGGGGCGTTTCCCTCCACGCCCGCCTCACCGGCCCCTTCGCCAAGCCTGCCCTCGCCGGCAATCTCGACATCGAAAGCCTCGCCGCCGCCGGCGCCAAAATCGCCCGCATCGAAGTCGCCATTCGCGGCGACCAGGGCACCGCCCATCTCGCGGCCACGCTCTCCGGCATCCTCCTGCCGGGTCCCGCGCCCACGCTCCTCGCCGCCGCCCCGCTGACGCTTACCGCCGACGCAAATCTCGCCGCCCCTGGCCGCCCCCTCTCCTTCACCCTCCGCCATCCCCTCATCGCCGCTTCCGGTACCGCGCAAACTGAAGGCGAGCAAAAGCTCGCCGCGACGATCACGCTCCCCGACCTCTCGCCGCTCGCCGTGCTCGGCGGCATCGCGCTCTCCGGCCGGGCCAGCCTCAGGATCGGCGCCGCCCGCCAGCCCGCCGGCCTCGCGCTCGACCTCGCCGGCGCCCTCGCGCTGACCGGCGGCACGGCCCCACTCCCCACGCTGCTCGGCCCCGCCACGCAATTCTCGCTCGCCGCCCGCCTCGCCAACGGCACCGTCACCCTCCAGCACCTGGCTCTCTCCGGCGCCGTCCTCGCGCTCGCCGCCTCCGGCACCGCGAGCCCCGAAAAACTTGCCCTCGCCTGGAATTCCTCGCTCAAGAACCTCTCCGCCCTCGCCGCCGGCGTCACCGGGGCGCTCGCCGCCAAGGGCCGCATCGACGGTCCCACCAACGCGCTCGCCCTCACCGCCGACCTCACGGGCACTCTCGGCGCCGCCAACCTCCCGCCCGCGCCCCTCCACGCCCATCTCGCCGTGCACGGCCTCCCCGCCGCGCCCTCGGCTCAGCTCACCGCCGAGGGCACGATCGAAGGCGCGCCGCTCCGGCTCGCCCTCTCCGCCACCCGCTCGCCCACGGCGCTCACGCTGGCGATCCACGCCGCGGACTGGAAAAGCGCCCACGCCGAAGGCACCCTGGCCCTCGCCCACGCGACGCCTTCCGGAGAACTTTCTTTCTCAATCAAAAATTTATCAGACTTTTCTCAACTCCTCTCCTCACCCCTCCACGGCTCGCTCTCGGGCACTCTCGCTGCCGCCTCCGCCCATCGCCTCACCCTCGACCTCACGGGCGAGAACCTCGGCGCCGCCTCCGCCTCCGTCGGCCGCGCCACGCTCGCGGCCAGCCTCCTCGATCCCCTCGGCGCCCGCCGGCTCGAAGCCCGCCTTGCGCTCTCGAACATCGCAGCCGGTGGCGTCTCCGGCGCCTCCGCCACCCTCTCCGCCGCCGGCCCGATGACCGCGCTCGCGCTCAACCTCGCCGCCGTCGGCCCCGACCGGGCAAACCTCGCCGCCGCCGCGTCCCTCGATCCGGCCGCCAGCCAGGCCCGCCTCGCTTCCCTCACCGCCTCCTGGCACGGCGTCACCCTCCGCCTCCTCGGTCCCGCACAAATCGTTTATTCCCCGGGCATTACTGTGGGGAACCTCAGATTTGCGATGGGAGGCGCCGAGCTCTCCGCCGACGGCAGCCTCGAGCCGCGCCTCGCGCTCACCCTCGCCGCCCACAACGTCACGCCCGCCCTCCTCGCGCCCTTCGCCCCCGGCCTGCATGCCAAATTCCGGCTCGACGCCGAGGCCGCGCTCTCCGGCAGGCTCGCCGCGCCCACCGGCCGCCTCACCCTCCGCGGCACCGGAATCGGCCTCGCCTCGGGCCTCGCCGCCGGCCTGCCCCCCGCCGCGCTCGACGTGACCGCAAACCTCGCCGGCCGATCCGCCCACCTCGCCTCGACCCTCTCGGCCGGCTCCGCAACCCGCCTCGCCCTTTCCGGCACCATCCCGCTTGCCGCAACCGGCCCGCTCGACCTCGCCGCCCGCGGCGCCATCGATCTCGATATCCTCAATCCCCTCCTCGCCGCCGAGGGTAGGCACGTCGCCGGAACGCTCGCCCTCGATGGCCAGGTCACCGGCAACCTCGAAAAACCGGCGCTGGCCGGCACCGTCCGCCTCGCCAACGCCGCGCTCGCCGACTACGCCAACGGCGTCTCGCTCCGTGACATCTCGGGCGAGATCGTCGCCGCCGGCGAGACCCTCCGCATCGCTCGCCTCGAGGCCCATGCCGGGCCGGGCACGATCGCAATCTCCGGCAGCATCGGCGCCTTCGCCCCCAACCTGCCCGTCAACCTCGCCATCACCGCC
>DATJTV010000356.1:0-12398 GCA_035503055.1 Acetobacteraceae bacterium | reverse complement strand
CGACGCGGATCAGCACCTCGCCCGACCCCGGCGCGGGGCAGGGAATTTCTGCGGGGACCATCACTTCCGGCCCGCCGGGGGCGGCGACGGTGATGGCGGTCATGAGCTCGGGAAGAGGCATCTTCGGCTTCCGCGTTGCGTAGGTCCCGCGAAGCCTACTCCCCCGTTGCGCGCTCGGGCGATGGGCCGGAAACTTCGCCGCCTGGAGGCACCCATGCTCATCACCCGCCGCAAGGCCGTGGCCGGCGCGGCCCTCGCGGCCGCTTGCCTCGGCAGCAAGGGCGAGGCGGCGCCGCGGCCCCAGAAGCCGGCGGCTCCGCCGCTTCGCTTCGGCGCCCTCTTCCCGCTCACCGGCGAGGCGGCACTGGTCGGCGACGAGAGCTTCCGCGGCGTCGTCCTCGCCGCCAACAAGCTCAACACCGATGGCGGCCTGCTCGGGCGGCAGGTGGTCCTGCAGCGGGCGGATGCGCCCGACGCCGCCCATGCGACGGACCAAGTGAAGGCGCTCTCCAAGGAGGTGGCGGCGATCTTCGGCACCGGCGTCACCTCGATCGCGCTCGCCGCCTCGGAGGCGGCGGGGCTCGCGGGCGTGCCCTATTTCGAGCTGACCGCCACGGGAGCCGCGCTCACCGGCCGCTCGATCCCGACTGTCTTCCGCACCTGCCCCGAGGCCGACGCGTTCGGCTTCCTCTCGGTCGCGGCGGTGAGCCAGGTGCTGGCTCCCCTCTGGCAGCGGAGCGCCCGATCGCTCCGGCTCGCGGTGCTCGCCGAGAGCGGCGATCTCGGCCAGGCGGTCGCCGCTGCGCAGGCGGCGGAATGCCGCCGCCGCGGGCTCAGCCCGGCGCAGACGCTGAGCTACACGGCCGGCACCGTCGATTTCGCCCCGCTCATCCGCCCGCTCAAGGTCGCGGGGATCGAGGTGCTGCTGCACACCGGCGCCGCCAACGACGTGGTGCTGCTCTATCGCGCCATGGAGGAGGCCGGCTGGCGGCCGCGCATGGTGATCGGCTCGGGCCCCGCCTACGCGATGACCGATACGCGCCAGGCGGTGGGACCCGCGCTGGACGGCACCATGGCCGCCGCCTTCCCGCCTTATGCGGTGAACCCGCGCACAGCCCCGGGCGCGGCCGCGGTGGAAGCGGCGTATCGCACGCTCTACGGCGCCGAGCCGCGCTCCGGGCTCAGCCTCGCGGCTTACGCGGGCGCCGGCCTCTTCTTCGCCGCGATGGCGCGCGCGGGCACGGCGGATGGGCCGAAGGTGCGCGCCGCCGTGCTCGCGAGCGGGTTGCCGGTCGGCACCACGGCCAATGGCTGGGGTGCCGCATTCAACGCGAGCGGCCAGAACCAGGCGACCTACGCGCTGCTCCTGCAATGGCAGCAGGGCCGTCCCGTCGCCATCTACCCGGAGGCCGCCGGCGTCGCCCGGCCGCAAGCGGCGCTCGCACCGTTGCCCGCGCCGGCGAAGACGCCATGAAGCAAGACCCGATCACCGAGGCGCTGTTCCGCGCCGCGATCGCAGCCCTCGGCGACGAGATGGCGCTCACCATCTACCGCACGTCCTATTCGGGCGTGCTGAAGAACATCATGGATTACAGCGCCGCTCTTTGCGACGCGGAGGGCAGGCTCGCCGCACAGGGGCTTTCGGTGCCCGGCCATCTCTGCTCGATCCCGGTGGCGCTCAAGGCCGCCCTCGCCCGCTATGGATCCGACATCGCACCGGGCGACGTGCTCACGATGAACGATCCCTACGAGGGCGGGATGCACCTGCCCGACATCTTCGTGTTTCGCCCGATCTATGGCGGGGGCGCGGTGATCGCCTGGGCGGCGACGATCTGCCACCACACCGACGTCGGCGGGCGCGTGCCAGGCTCCAACGCCTCGGACAGCACGGAGATCTACGCGGAAGGTTTGCGCATCCCGCCGCTCAAGCTCTATCGGCGGGGCGTGCCCGACGAGAGCCTCTTTCGCATCATCGAGCGCAACGTGCGCGTGCCCGACCGCGTGCTCGGCGATCTCCGCGCGCAGCTCGCCGCCTGCGAGATCGCCGATCGCGGATTGTCCGACCTGGTCCTGCGCTACGGCAGTGAGGGTGTGCGGCATCTGATGAACGCGGCGATGGATCACAGCGAGCTTCTCACGCGCCAGAGCCTCGCAGCACTCGGCGACGGCGAGGCCACCTTCACCGACTGGATCGACGACGATCAGATCGACGCCGGCAAGCCGATCCGGCTCGTGTGCACGGTGAGGAAGCGCGGGACGGAGATGGAGATCGACTGGACCGGCTCGAGCCCGCAGGTGAAGGGTGCCATCAACAACACCTACTCCTACACCGCGGCGGCGAGCTTCACCGCCGCCAAGTGCGTGCTCGCCGAGGACATGCCCAACAATGACGGCGTGTTCCGCGCGATCCGCGTGGTTGCCCCGGCCGGCACGATCGCGAATGCGCTGCCGCCGGCGGCCTGCGCGGCGCGCGGCCTCACCGGATTCCGCATGCTCGATTGCTGTCTGGGCGCGCTCGCCATGCTCTATCCCGACCGCGTGCCCGCGGCCTCCGAGGGCGGCAATACCGGGATCACGATCGGCGGGTTCGACGCGGGCCGAACACCCTTCATCTATGTGGACTTCCTGTCGGGCGCCTGGGGCGGGCGGCCATGGGCGGACGGGCTCGAAGGCAACACCAACATGTTCGCCAACATGGCGAGCTTCTCGATCGAGGCGATCGAGGCGGAGCAGCCGCTCGAGGTGCTGGAATACGGGATCGTTCCGGACACCGGCGGGGCCGGGAAATTCCGCGGCGGGATGGCGCTTTCGCGCACCTGGCGGATGCTCGCCGATGAGGGGATCTTGCAGGTCCGCGCGGACCGCGCGACGCACCGACCGTACGGGCTGCAGGGCGGCGCGCCGGGCTCCTTGAGCCGCAATTGGCTCGATCCCGGCGAGGCGACCGAGCGGCCGCTTCCCGCCAAGCTCACCATGACGATGAAGCGGGGAGAAATCTTCCGCCACGTCATGGCCGGCGCCGGCGGCTGGGGCGATCCGCTGAGCCGCGACGTGCGGCTGGTGGCGCAGGATATTTCCGAGGGGCTCGTGAGCATCGCCGCCGCGGCGCGCGACTACGGCGTGGTCGCCGCGGGCGATCCGCCGGTGATCGACGCGGCGGCGACGGAAGCGCTCCGTGCGCAGCTGCGCGCCAGCCGGCCGCCCTTCCCTCCCGTCGCGCGCGAGATCATCGCGTGAGCGCGGGTGGCTTGCGCATCGGCATCGATATCGGCGGCACCTTCACGGACCTCGTGGCGATCGACGACGCCGGGCGCGTGCGCGTGCGCAAGGTTGCCTCGACGCCTTCCGACTACACGAGCGGCATCATGGCGGGTCTCGCCGCGCTGCTCGGGCACGAGGATGTCGCCGAATTGCTCCATGCGAGCACGGTCGCCTCGAACGCGCTCCTCGAGCGCAAGGGTGCGCGCACCGCGCTCATCACCACCGCAGGTTTTCGCGACGTGCTCGAGATCCGCGACCTCCGCATGCCCCGCCTCTATGACCTCGCCTGGCAGAAGCCGGCCGCCCTCGTGAAGCGGCGGCTACGGCTCGAAGTGAGCGAGCGGATGCGCCCGGACGGCAGCGTTGCCACGCCGCTCGATCAAGCGAGCGTCGCGGCGGCGATTGCGCTTCTCCGGGCGGAGAATGTGGAGAGCGTTGCGATCGCGCTCCTTCATTCCTACGCGAACGCGGCGCATGAGCGGGCGGTGGGAGACGCCGTCCGGGCGGCGCTGCCCGGCGTCGCGGTTTCGGAAAGTGCGGCGATCCTGCCCGAGATCAAGGAATATCCGCGCACCTCGACCGCGGTGATCAACGCCTACCTCGCACCCGTCGTCGGCGCCTATCTCGCGCTTCTCGGCGGGAAGCTCGCGGAGGCGGGGATCGCCGCACCGCTCCGGATCCTGCAATCGAACGGCGGGCTCGCCTCCCCCGGATTCGCCGCCGATTTTCCCGCCCACACCGTCGAAAGCGGTCCGGCCGCCGGGGTGGTCGGCGCGGCCGCGCTCGCGCGGCGGCTCGGGGAGGCGCGGCTGATCAGCTTCGATATGGGGGGCACGACGGCGAAGGCGGGGCTCGTCGAAGCGGGCGAGGTGCTGCGCGCCGAGGCGATGGAGGTGGGGGGCGGCGTGCTCGCCGGTGCGCGGCTTTTGGTGGGCGCGGGCTATATGCTGAAGCTGCCGGCGATCGACTTGGCCGAGGTCGGCGCGGGCGGCGGCTCGCTCTGCTGGCTCGATGCGGCGGGCGCGCCCAAGGTGGGGCCCGAGAGCGCGGGCGCGGAGCCCGGGCCGGTGTGCTACGGGCGCGGCGGCACGCGCCCGACCATCACGGATTGTAACCTCGTGCTCGGCTATCTCGATCCGGCGGGGCTCGCGGGAGGTGCGATCCCGCTCGATCGCGCGGCCGCTTCGGCCGCCCTCGGCGAGGCGATCGCGAAACCGCTCGGGCTTGCGCTGGAAGAGGCGGCGCACGGGATGCTGCGCGTCGCGGCGGCGAGCATGATGCGCGCGGTGCGCGCGGTGACGGTGGAGCGCGGCCGCGACCCGCGCGATTTCTCCCTCCTCGCCTTCGGCGGCAACGGGCCGCTGTTCGCGGCCGCGATCGCGGCCGAACTCGGCATCGCGCGCATCCTGGTGCCGCCGCTGCCGGGACTCTTCTCCGCCTTTGGCCTGCTGGTTGCCGATACCGAACATCATCTCGCGCGGAGCTTTCGCGGCTCGGCGGAAGACGTGGATGCCGTGCTCGCAGCATTGGAGGCGGAGGGACGCGCGCGGCTTGCGGCCGAGGGGTTCGCCCCGGACCGGCAGGCGCTCTCCTTCGCGGGCCTCGCGCGCTATGCCGGCCAGTCGAGCGAGATCGCGGTGAAACTGCCGGAGGGGCGGGGCATCGCGGATTTCGCCGAGGCGTTCGCACGCGAGCACGAGCGGACCTACGGCTTTCGCGCGCCCGCGGGAGAGAAGGTGGAGATCGTCGGCTTCTCGCTGCTCGCGCGCGGCGTGCCCGAGCGCGAGCGGCTTCCTGAGCGGCTCGCGCCGCGTCCGGCGAGGCCTGAAGGGCGGCGGGCCTGCTGGTTTCCCGGGATCGGCTGGCAGGAGGCGCCCATTCTCGACCGCGCGGCGCTTGGCGCCGCGCCCATGAAGGGGCCGATGATCGTGCAGGAATACGACGCGACGACTTTGGTGCCGCCCGGTGCCTCGGCAATGCGCGACGATTTCGGCAATATCCGGATCACGCTCGCGTCGTCACGGCGAAACGAGGAGGAAATATGAGCGGGAGCCATGGGGGACGGTTCGCGGGCCGGGTCGCGGTGGTGACGGGCGGGGCTTCGGGGATCGGCGAGGCGATCGCGGCGCGGCTTTCCGGAGAGGGCGCGCGCGTCAGCATCTGGGACCGCGACGAAGCCGCACTCGCGCGCGCGCGGACTTCGTGCCGCGCGGCGCACGGGCTCGTGGTGGACGTGACGGACGCGGAGGCGGTCGAGCGCGCGGCCAAGGCGACCGCGGAGGCGCTCGGGCGGATCGATATATTGGTGACCTCGGCCGGCATCACCGGGCCGAACGCGCCGGTGTGGGACTACCCGATCGACGAATGGCGGCGCGTGTTCGATGTCGACGTGCACGGCGTTTTCCATTGCTGCCGCGCGGTGGTGAAGCATATGCAGCAAAATGATTACGGGCGGATCGTGAACATCGCCTCGGTCGCGGGGAAGGAAGGCAACCCGAACGCGGCGGCGTACAGCGCAGCCAAGGCCGCCGTGATCGGGCTGACCAAGTCGCTCGGCAAGGAGCTTGCGGTGAGCGGCATCCGCGTCAACTGCGTGACCCCGGCGGCCGTCGCGACCCCGATTTTTTCGCAGATGACGGAAGCGCAGATTGCATACATGAAGAGCAAGATTCCAATGGGGCGGTTCGGCACGGTCGAGGAGGTGGCGGCACTCGTCTGCTGGCTCGCGAGCGAAGAATGCTCGTTTTCCACCGGGGCGGTGTTCGACGTCTCGGGCGGGCGGGCCACGTATTAGATCCGGACGTACAGAAATGCGTGCCGATTGTGCGCGGTTTTTTCGGGGCGATTTCGATCAACCCGCTGATCGCGGCCATGTTTCACGTGAAACATGGGGACGAAACCGAACCTATATGCAAATTATAGGAACAAGCGCCGGATGGCGCTTGTCCCCCCTGCGAACGCGTCTCACGCGGATTTGAGAGAATTCGCGTCCCGCGGCCAGGTCTGCTCCGGGACGAACTTGTAGGGATAGTCGGGCTCCTTGTAGCCGTGCGGCGCCTGCCGCTTCGGCAGCTTCACCTTCTCCCGCGGCCTTTCCTCGTAGGGGATGCGGCTCAGCATGTGGGAAATGATGTCGAGCCGCGCGCGGCGCTTGTCGTCCGAGCGGGCGACGAACCAGGGCGCCCAGGCAGTGTCGGTCTTCATGAACATATCGTCGCGAGCGCGGGAATAATCGTACCAGCGGTTGTAGGATTTGAGGTCCATGGGCGAGAGCTTCCAGATTTTCCGCCCGTCGTCGATGCGAGATTCGAGCCGGCGTGTCTGCTCCGCCTCGCTCACCTCGAGCCAGTATTTGAGGAGGACGATCCCGGAGTCGACGATCGCCTTCTCGACCGCCGGCAGCGCCTCGAGGAACCGCAGCGCCTGGCTTTCCGTGCAGAACCCCATCACGCGCTCGACGCCGGCGCGGTTGTACCAGCTGCGGTCGAAGAGCACGATCTCGCCGGCGGCGGGAAGATGGGGGATATAGCGCTGGATGTACATTTGCGACTTTTCGCGCTCGGTCGGCGTGGGCAGGGCGACGAGGTGGAACACCCGCGGGCTCACCCGCTCGGTGATGGCTTTGATCACGCCGCCTTTGCCGGCGCCGTCACGCCCTTCGAAGACGACGCAAATTTTCTGCCGCTCGTGGACGGCCCATTGCTGGAGCTTGACGAGCTCGACATGGAGCCGCGCGAGCTCCCGCGCATAATCCTTGTACTTGAGCTTGCCGTTCGCGGGCGCCGCGGCTTCATTCCCGGCGCTCTCGACGCTCTCGACCTTCGCTTCCTTCCCGGCTTTTTTCGCCTTTTTCGCGGAACTCATCGCAGGCTCCCGTTGTTTCCTCCCCGGCGTGCGCCCGGTGCTCCCTCCATGCCGCTCTTTGACGACGATTGGAAGGGGCGCCGGCTCAGCGGGCCGCCTCGTCCGGGCTCCAGTCGCGCATCAGCGTGTAGAGGAGGGCGAGCAGGGTCGGGCCGAGGAAGATGCCGAGGAAGCCGAAGGCGCCGAGGCCGCCGATGACGCCGAAGAGCACGAGCAGGAGCGGCATGCGGGCGCCGCGCGCGATGACCATCGGGCGGATGACGCTGTCGATCTGGCCGACGATGCCGAAGTTCCAGATCAGGAGCGCGATGCCCCAGCCGGTGCCGAGGGCGTAGAAGGCCCAGATCGTTGCCGGAATGAGGACGAGGAAGGCCACGTTGGGGATGATGGCGGCGAAGAAGACGACGATGCCGAGCAGCGTCGCCTCGGGCAGGCCGGCGACCCAGAAGCCGAGCCCCGCCAGCAGCCCCTGCGCGGCGGCGGCACCGAGGATGCCGACGACGACGCCGCGGAGCGTGAGATGCGCGACCGTGATCAGCTCGTCCGCCCGGTCGCCGGCGAGATGGCGCAGCATGTCCCGGCCGCGCCGTGCCGCGTCCGGGCCGCCGAGATAGAAGAACGGCGTGCAGAAGACGGCGAGCGCCACCTGCGCGAGCCCGGTGCCGAGGGTGGCGAAGGCGCCGAGGAGCCAGAGGACCACCGGGCGGATCTGCGCGCCGACCAGGCGCTGGAGCGCCGCGTCATCAGTCAGGAGAACATGCCACTCCGAGACGAGGGAGGCGCCGATCAGGGGAATCCTGCCGAGCCAGGAAGGCGGCTCGAGGCCCTGATCGACGAAGTGCCGGAGATAGGAGGCCGCGCCGGCGAGGCTCGCGGCGAGGCGGCCGGCGATGAGCACGAGGGGGGCAACGAGGATGATTGCGAGGAGGGCGGTGGCGATGAGGGCGGCGATGCGGCGCCGGCCACGCAGCAGCGCAACGAGCCGCTCGTAGCCGCGCCAGGTGGCGACGACGAGCACGACGCTCCAGAGCACCGCGGTGATGAAGGGCCGCAGCACCAGGAACCCGGCGAGGAGGAGGAGGGCCAGCAGGGCGAGGGTGAGCGCGAACTCGAGGCGCTGGCGGCGCTCTCCGGGCGGGAGGCCGGCCAATCCGCCCGGCTTCTCTTCCCCCGCCGTCATCGCGGGCGCACACGTGCGGCCGCGAGCGGGCTGGCCGAGCGTCTTTTAGCACCTACCATGGCAGCCCAGCCTCGCCCGGCGGAAGAGAGCGGCGCAGGCGCCGCGCTTCCCCGCGGGCGCAGGATCGAGGGTTTTCGTCGGCCCGGCAAGCCCGCGAGGGCGGCGGGGCGGCGCGCCGGGACGTTCGGAGCCCCGATATGCTCGGCGGGCACGACCCTGTCCACGGCCGCTCGAGCGATAGGGCGAGGCGCGGATTTGCTTCGCGACGATGACCTCCGGATGAAGGGTGCCTCGCACTTCACGCGCGCACCGTAAGCATCCGCAGACGCGTGGCCAGAGCTTCGCTGATGGAGGCATGGATCGACCTCGGAAATCGCGGCGGCAACTCGTCTTTCACTCGCTTTATGGCGCCTTCCGCGGCTTCTGCAACTTCATCGATTACGGCTCGAACTGTCGCCTTGGAAATTCCGGCGGCGCGCCCGGTTTCGAAGAAATATCGATCTTGAATTCCGTCGATCCCGTAGTGGTTCGTCTCGCCTACGGCCAAGGCGAGCTTCATCTGCTTGCGCGCGATCTGCCGGCCATCGAGGCTGGGCTGGGCCGAGAGGATGTCATAGAGGGGGGTCAACCGGTAAGTGCCGCCCGGCCCCAGGAAAATGCTGAAGTTCTTGGCGTGTCCGTCGGTCGCGCCGATGAGCCAGAACAGGATCTGAGCCTTGAGCACGGTTCTGCGATCCTCATCCGGCGCGTCCGCGCCCTTGAGGAGATCGAGGATCTGCACGAGCCCCGGCCCGCCATCGCTCTGATACTTCTTGCTGGGGGGAACCGACAGCGCCTGGCAGCAATCCTCCTGCGGCAGACGCAACAAGCGTCCGTCTCGCGTCCAGCGCCGGTCGAACCGCTCAATAACGAGGGCCGTTGTCTTCGCGAACGTCGTGATGGTGGCGGCATTGACCGGAAGTCCAAAGGCTGCGAGCAGCCTCAGGCAATAGAACTCGTTCTCGACGCTGTTGGACAGATCGATGCCATTCGGCAGTTCACCAATCCGAGGTTTGAGGATGTGGGTCGTCGGTGTGGTCCCGAGCGGCTTGTACCAGCGTTCGCCGTCCCAGAGCAGTGCCGTTTTTTCTTGTGCGCCCGCAACGGAGATACGGAAGTCATCGTCTCGGCTTAGGCCAAGCGGCGCCTGCCCCAGGTTTCGCAGTAGCTTTTCGACAGCGGCATCATCGACCGGCTCCCCTTCGATCGCACTGCCGCGGTCATCGACTTCATCGGTACTGAACTGCAGCGCACCGACGCAGTCCCGGCCGATGGCCGCGAGCAAGCTATAGGCGTCGGCCCCTTCTGCACCGACCCTTTCCGCGATGCGCCGGCGCAGCGATTCGGAATCGGGGAGCAAGTTCTCGAAGACCGCACTGACCGGGGCGCCGCGATAGGCATCTTCGCGCAGCGGCAGCGATAGAGAGACCGGAATGGCATTTTTCCAGCCGAGCCAGCCATCGTCGTATCGAAAACCAATCGCGCCGCCCGGCTCCTTGAGAAGATGCCCGACGAGGCGCTGGTTGAGATGGACGCGGAGCGGCGCGTGCTGACGGCGGCGCGGCATCAGAACATATCCTCGATCTCGGCAGCCTGGCCCTTCGATCGTGGCCCGATTTGAAATTCAAGATCGAGCGCGGCGAGCACGGCAAGGATCGTATCGATCTTCGTTGCCGGATTGCCTGTTTCAATCAGGGAGATCGTCTCCTGGCGGAGACCTGCCCTCTCGCCGAGTTGCGTCTGGCTCCATCCCCTCTGCTTGCGTGCGCGGCGGATCAGGGCGCCGATCTGCTTAGGATTGCGTGCCGGATCTGCCATTCGGGCTTTATGGCCTGATCACGATACTCTGTCAATATCGGGAATGGCTAATAAACTCGTTTCATGTGTTAACTACGATAATTCGGAAATATAGGCACTGACACCTAAAGCTGCGGACTGACGTTGTGCCCGACCGCCTATCCGCCGGACGCCACCCCTATGAACACCCGCTGCACGGACGGACGAGCGCTCATGAGGTGGGCCGTCGTGCTCGGGAACGGCGAGGGAGTGTGCGTGGCCGCCGGACTAGGCGGTCCGAAAAGCGTTGCGCAGCGCCTGGACCCTCGTATTGAGATCGTCGAGGTCATCGACCGACATTCCCGACTTATCGTACAGAGCGTCGGTTAGGCACCGGGTCTGCGCGCGAAGGCCGCGGCCTTGGTCAGTCAGCTGAACCTTCACTTGTCGCTCGTCTTCAGGGTTGCGCCTGCGAACGACATGCCCCGCCTGCTCAAGGCGCTTCACCAGCGGGGTGATCGTGCTGGGCTCAAGAGCGAGGCGCGATGCGATGGCCGTGACGGTCTGATCGTCGCCTTCCCAGAGCACGCTCAGAACCAGGTACTGCGGGTAGGTTATGCCCAGACGATCCAGCCATGGCTTGTATGTGCGGCTGACCGCCATCAAGGCCCCATAGAGCGAGAAGCAAAGCTGGTTGTCCAAGGGAAGAGGGTGCTTGCGGGCCACGAACGGCGACTCCCGGATTTAAAGCGGCGATAATATATATCGCGATAAAAAATATCTTGACAAGCATTTTCTCAGGGCTTAGGCAACAATTACCGCGATAAAGATTATCGCGACCCAAACAGAGGAGAGAGTGAAATGTCGAATGCAATCAAGAACATCGTCCTCGTCCACGGCGGCTTCGTGGATGGGTCGGGTTGGCAAGGGGTCTACGACATCCTGACGAAGGACGGTTACAAGGTCACCGCCGTTCAGAACCCGACTGCCACGCTGGCCGACGACGTCGCTTTCACCCGTCGCGCGATCGCAGCCCAGGACGGCCCCACGGTTCTCGTGGGCCATTCCTATGGCGGCGTGGTGATCACGGAGTCCGGCAACGACCCCAAGGTCAAGGCCCTCGTCTACATCGCGGCTTTCGCGCCTGACACAGGGGAATCGGTGTCTTCGCTGATCAGCAACCCGCCGCCGGGCGCCCCTGTGCCGCCGATCCTGCCGCCCGAGGATGGCTACTTGCTCCTCGACCGGGCGAAGTTCGCGGCTTCGTTCGCTGCTGACGTTGCCCCGGCCCAGGCGGCGTTCATGGCGGACTCGCAGGTCCCCTGGGGCGTGACCGCGCTGGACGGGAAAGTGACCACGCCGGCGTGGAAGTCCAGGCCGAGCTGGTACCTCATCACCGCCGACGACCGGATGATCCCCGCGCCCGCGCAGAATGAAATGGCGGCCCGCGCCGGCGCGACCGTCGCCGAAACAGCCGGAAGCCACGCGGTCTATGTGTCGAACCCGCAGGTCGTGGCGGATCTGATCGAGCAGGCGGCCCAAGGCGCCGCGAAGTAACTGCGCGCGTGATCGCCGGGCGTGCTGAAATGGCGAGGGCCCCGGACGCCGTCCCGGGGCCCCTGTCCTTTTTACCGTGACTCCGGCCTTCGAACCGGAAAGCAAGCCATGGCTGGCTTACGGCCTCGCGGGATCCAAAATGGCGCGGCCTTGGATTGCACTTACTACCCGTCATCGCCGATCAGGACGCAGCGAGGGGCGTCCGCTTCGAGGGGCCCAGCTGTGGCGCCTGGGTGGCCGGGTTAGGTGCGAAGCAGAATGAACGAAGCGAGCCGGAAGCTGCCGGTGCGGTCCGGGGCACGCGGCCGGCCTGGTCGATGTTCGTTTCGTGAGTCGAATGCGACGTTCGGACGGGCTGCTCGCGAGAAGGCCTATCGGATTGAGAGATCCCGCTGACCGGAAACGGCGGAGGCGACGAAATCCATCACCGCGCGGACCGCCTGGGTCTTTCGCAAATCGCGGTGAACCACGAGCCAGATGTCGCGCACGAAGGACGGAACATCCTCATGGATCCGAACGAGATCGCGGTCTCGCTCGCCGAGAAAGCAGGGCAAGCCGGCCACGCCCACCCCGGCCCGCACCGCGATCAGGTGTTCGCCGATGTGGTTCAATTCGCAGGCGACCGGGCGGTCGCCGGCAATGCCGAGCAGCCAGCGTTGTTGCGGCATGTCGGCGTAGCCGTGATCGAAGGCGATGAATTGCCACCTCTCGGGCACTGCCA
>DATJTV010000355.1:0-5251 GCA_035503055.1 Acetobacteraceae bacterium | reverse complement strand
CATCGATGCAGCGAACGCCGCCGCTCGGCAAATCAAAGCGGCGGCTTTGTCAGAGCTCGGGGAGCGGCAGGTGAACGCCACGGCGCGTAACTATTACCTCACCTCGGCGCAGTTCCTGATGAGGGAATAGCAACCCGCGATGCCATGGCGCGCAAAACCCCTCGCCTCCGATACGCTCGAGATAGCGGCCTGGGTCCGAGCTTCCCACGGATAAGCGGAGGGACGACCGGGGTTCAGCCTTTATCCCCCGGCCAATCTACGGTACGATCGCGCAAGGCCACTCCAACGCGGCTCGGGTGAGCGGCATAGCCGGCATCGCCTCGGAACAGGCGTCGAAAATGTCCGCGAGGCCGGTGACTGCGACGGCTTGCCGGTGGCGGAACCAACATGTGTCGGGGGAGCCCGTGCTGATCAACGGCAAATGTCACTGCGGCAATATCGCCTTCTCGCTCGAGTGGCCGGGAGCGGCCCCTGAAATCTCGGCACGCGCCTGCGGCTGCACTTTTTGTGTCAAACATGGCGGCGTGTGGACATCCAAGCCGGGAGCAACGTTGAATGTGAGGGTTCATGATCGGGCGGCTTTATCGAGGTATGCTTTCGGAACGCAAACCGCCACGTTTCACGTTTGCGCCCGATGCGGGGCGGTGCCCTTCGTTTCCAGCGAGATCGCAAATCGTCTCTATGCGGTCGTCAACGTCAACACCTTCGAGGGCGTCGATCCATCTCTGCTTCGTAGAGCGGACTCGAACTTTGAAGGAGAAGACGTTGAATCGCGCCTTTCGCGCAGAGCGCGCAATTGGATCGACAACGTCCACATCGAGGAAGATCAAGGCGTAGGATAGTCGGAGCATTTTCATTGCTGTCACACCTTCCGAGAAATCCGGAAGCCTTGGATTTCGGACGCCAAGCTTGATGTCCGTGGGCGCAGCGGCGATTTAGCGCGGGAACAGGCCCGGCTTCGGGGTCATGGCTGTTTTTTCGCCGCTCTCGACGCCAAAGCTCAAGGTCACTTTGTGGATCTCCTGGCTTTCGTATTTCGCGCCGGCGCTCGCTGTGACCACCGTGAGGTCGAATCCTCCCTTGCCGCCCGCCGATTTTGTCACGACGAACGAAATCTCGAGCGTCATCTCATCAATTCGAAAAAGGGCCGGGTCGCCCCGCGCCTCCCGTTCCTTCTGGGATGCAATCAGTTCTTGGCTGACCGCCGTCACGAATTCCCTGATCGACAATTCCTGCGTCACGCCTGTTCCTTCATCCGGCATGGGAGGCTCCTCTCCGACACAAGTGCGTCGAGCATAGCTCGGAGCGGCTCGCGAGTCGCCTGGAGGCAGGGCGCAGCCCTGGGCGGTTGGGGCGTGATCGTCAGAGGCGTTCGACCCCGCGAGAAAGCAATGGGCGGGGCGGGTGAGTGGAAGGGAGGCCCTCCGGCTAAAAGCCCGAGCCCGGTGAGGAACGCACCGATCTGCCGCTCGAAACGGGACCGGTCGTAATCCACCAGCGCCATGCGCCAGATGCTGTGCGCGTAGGTGGCGATGATCGACGCGACCGTCCGCGGATCCTCCAGGCAGTCGAGCACGAGGGCGAAGAACGCGCGAATTCCCGCGCGTCATTGGACCGCACAACGCTACGGGGTGGTCGTCCCAACATACTTGAATTGGGCTAAGTCGCTGTCCGAATACTTGGTATTGCGAGTCACCCGGAACACACTGATGACTGGGTGCTGGAGGTCGCCGTTTTGGTCAAAAGAAATCGAACCCTGCAGCGTTTGTATGTTCGTCGCTTGAATAGCGGCCCTTACGTTCGCTCGGTTCATCGGCCGACCGCTTTTTGCGACTTGCGCGATCGCGTCGACCACTACGACCCCCGCATTGTAGGTCGTCAGTGCGTAGTCGCTGGGCTGCTTGTTCCATCGCTGGAGGTATCCGCGCTGCCACGCCTGTCCAGCCGGAGTATCGAAAATGTGCGGCGCGGCTGAGGTCGCGTACCAGCCCTCCGCGGCCGGGAACCCCGCCGCTTTCAGGAAGTCCCCTTCGTAGATGCCGCTCGCGTCGGATCTGAGCGTTGTGCTTGGAAGGATATCGTAGGCCTGCTTCGCCAACTTCGCACCGCCTTGCGTAGTCCCGCCATATTCAAGCAGGTCCGGCCGAAGGCCACTAATTTTCGTGAGGATCGTCGTATAGTCGGCTTCCCTGGCATTGAGCGTGTCGCGGCCAAGGATTTTAATGCCCTTTTTCCTCGCAGCTGCCTGGAAGGCATCCGCGATGCCTGTCCCGCCCGCGCTGCCGTCATCGAGGATATACGCGCTCCGAACGTTATGCTTCCCGTAGAAGAAGTTTACCATGCCCGGCTCGACGAACGCCTCGTTCCCGCACGTGCGGAAGAACACCAGGGTCACGCCATTCTGTCTCGTCTGGGCGGCGAACTTCG
Organism: Acetobacteraceae bacterium; assembly: GCA_035503055.1. Classification (GTDB taxonomy): domain Bacteria; phylum Pseudomonadota; class Alphaproteobacteria; order Acetobacterales; family Acetobacteraceae; genus JAKAWQ01. Next base: position 2,824 of record DATJTV010000355.1, on the reverse strand, counting down.
GGCTGGTTAGAGCCGGGCTCGTCGTGCTTCCCGCCACCATGGCAAGGCCGGCCGTCGAAAGAATTGGCAGCATGGCCATCGCCGAGCCGCTGTCGATCGGTCCGACAACCGCAACAACGGAAGGATTCTCTGCAAACATCCTCGCATTGGTTGCAGCTTGCGCCGGGTCGTATCCGCCGGCGGTCGTCGTCGCGTCATTGAGCACGATCGTGCGAAGCTCGTAGCCCGGCACAGTGTGCTTCGCGTTCGCTTCCTCCACTGCCAGCCGCGCGCCGTCGAGTTCAACCGTAGCTTCCTCAGCCTCGGCCCCGGTCAACGCGAAATCCATTCCGATGGTGATGGTCTTCGTGCCCGCCGCACGGCCGATCGCAGGCCTGCAAAGCGCGGCCGGCAGGCTCAGTGCCGCGGCCGCGCCGCGTAGAAGGTTTCTTCGCCCCAATCTACGCATGACACGCCCGGTCTGCCAGTTGCTTGGCGAACTCATACCGACCGTCATGGCCCCTCCCTTCGTGCGGTTATGCGTATCGCAATGTCCGTTGCCGTCTTTGCCTCGTGAGGATCTTCTTTATCCGGGATAAACCCGATGAGCGGACGATTCCGCCATCGCAAAAGTAGCATAAGCCCCGATTCCAGCATCCTGCAACGGCTGGATCGCCCGTGGGCCCCCGGCGCGCTGGCGGCCGGGCCGCGAAGGCGGGGTGGCGGGGGTTTTGGAGCGGGGCGGGTGGGGAAGCGAGGCCGTCCTACGCTAAAGCCCAAGGCCGGTGAGGAACGCATCGATCTGGCGCTCGAAACGGGGCCGGTCGTAGTCCACCAGCGCCATGCGCCAAATGCCGTGCGCGTACGTCGCGATGATCGACGCTATTGTCTGCGGGTCGAGCGCCGCGGGCAGCAGGCCTTTGGTCCGATCCTCGCTCAGCCGCCCGGCCAGGCGCGCGCGGAAGTTATCGAGGCCGTCCTCGACGAAGTTTCGGAGCTCAGGATCCGAGAGCACCTCATCGGAGACCATCGCCGCCATCATGCAAAGGCGCGAGGGCGTCCGCGGATCGTCCAGGCAGTCGAGCACGACGGCGAACATCGCCCTGATGCCCTCGCTCGCCCTAGGCGCAGACATCAGCGCGTGCATGCGCTTGCGCCCCTCCGTTTCCGCGTAGCGCTTCACGCACGCGAGATAGAGACGCTTTTTGCTTTTGAGCGTGTTGTAGAAGGAGCCCTCGCCGATGCCCATGATCTTCAGGAGGGCACGGAGCGAAGTGCCGGCGTAGCCGCGCTTCCAGAAGAGCCGCGTCGCCTTGCCCAGGGTCCGCTCATAGTCGAAAGAAATCGCGCGCGTCATCGCACCGCTATAGCCGGTTTGTAGCGGGCGTTAAAGAATCTTCTTGACAGAGGCGCGGGGCGGGTTCCTATTTGTATCGCTCGCTACAAACCGGAGGCCGCGATGACCCTGCAAGACGAGCTGAACGCCTACAAGGCCGCGCCCAAGCCGCATTTCCGCGCGGAGTTCGGGCCGATCATCGGCCGCACGATCAGCGCGCTGGTCGCCTCGGGGCAGGCCGAACGGGCGCTCAAGGCGGGCGCCCGGGCGCCTTCCTTCGCGCTGCCGGACCAGGACGGCGCGCAAGTCCCTTCGGCGGAGCTTCTGCGGAAGGGACCGCTGGTGCTCAGCTTCTATCGCGGCGTCTGGTGCCCCTTCTGCAACATCGAGCTGAAGGCGCTGCAGGCGGCACTCGGCGAAATCGAGGCGCGCGGCGCGGCGCTGGTCGCGGTCTCGCAGCAGACGCCGGCGAACAACCGGAAGTCCCGGCGGGAGAACGATCTCCACTTCCCGATCCTGAGCGACAGGGGCGGCGAGCTCGGCGCGTCCTTCGGACTGCGCTGGGTGGTGCCCGAGGAGATGCGCGAGGTGCATCGCCAGCTCGGCGGCCCGCTGCCCACGTTCAACGGCGAGGAGAGCTGGACGCTGCCGATGCCGGGCCGCTACGTGATCGGCCAGGACGGGCTCATCGCCTACGCCGAGGTCAACGCGGACTATACGAAACGGCCCGAGCCGAGCGAGCTCTTCCCGATCCTCGATCGGCTGCGGCGATCCGAGGCCGCGTGAGCGGCGCGGCCGCTTGGCCGCCGGAAAATCATCGATATAGTCACGAAACTGCAACGACCGGCCGAATAAGGGGCGGGTTGCACCGCGGGTGCAGCGGGGCCAATTTGTCGGCCGAACATTCGGAGCCAAGGACATGTCCGATAGAGCCGAGTATGTGCCGCCGAAGGTCTGGGTATGGAACAAGCCGAGCGGCGGGCACTTCGCGAATATCAACCGGCCCGTCTCCGGGCCCACGCATGAGAAGGAGCTGCCGGTCGGCCGGCACCCCTTGCAGCTCTACTCGCAGGGCACGCCGAACGGCGTGAAGGTTACGGTCCTGCTGGAGGAGCTGCTGGCGGCGGGGCACAGCGGCGCGGACTACGATGCCTGGCTGATCCGGATCGGCGAAGGCCAGCAGTTCGGCAGCGGCTTCGTTGCGATCAACCCCAACTCCAAGATCCCGGCGCTGGTGGACCGGAGCGGCCCCAAGCCGGTCCGGGTGTTCGAATCGGGCGCGATCCTGCTCTATCTCGCCGAAAAGTTCGGGGCGTTCCTGCCGACCGACGAGCGACGCGCCGAGTGCCTCTCGTGGCTCTTCTGGCAGATGGGCAGCGCGCCTTACCTCGGCGGCGGGTTCGGCCATTTCTACGCCTATGCGCCGACGAAGATGGAATACCCGATCGACCGGTTCACCATGGAGACGAAGCGGCTGCTCGACGTGCTCGACAAGCGGCTGGCGGAGAA
>DATJTV010000354.1:0-7348 GCA_035503055.1 Acetobacteraceae bacterium | reverse complement strand
GAGACGGTGGCCAATCTCGGGGCGTATCTTTCGTCCTACGGGCCCGGGATCGCGACGAATATGACGGCGATGGGCGGGGTTTATGCGATTCCGGCGATGGCGGCGGAAGTGCGCGGGGCCTTCACCAACACGGTGCCGGTGGACGCCTATCGCGGGGCGGGCAAGCCCGAGGCGAACTACCTGATCGAGCGGCTGATCGAGCGCGCGGCGCGCGAGACCGGGCGGGATGCGGTTTCGTTGCGGAAGATGAACATTGTCGCTTCGTTTCCGTATCGGAACGCGGCAGGGACGCTGATCGACGATGGGCGGTTCGCGGCGAATTTGGAGGCGGCGACGGCGCGGGCGGACTATGCGGGCTTCGGCGAGCGGCGGGCGCGCGCGGCGGCGGAAGGGCGGCTTCGGGGGATCGGCGTCGGCTGTTATCTCGAGACGGCGCGCGGGGCGGTGGACGAGAACGCGGCGATCCGGTTCGCGGGCGACGGCGCGGTGGAGCTGCTGCTCGGGACGCAATCGAACGGACAAGGGCACGAGACGAGCTTTCCCGAGATCGCGGCGGAGCTGCTCGGGCTGAGCGTGAAAAAATTCCGGCTGGTGCAGGCGGACACCGAGCGCGTGCCGGAGGGGAACGGGCATGGCGGGGCGCGCTCGATGCACATGGGCGGGACGGCGCTGGTGCAGGCGGCGGGCGAGGTGATCGGCAAGGGGAAGCGGATCGCGGCGCATCTTTTGCAGGCGGGGCCTGAGGAAATCCGGTTCACGGCCGGGCGGTTCCACCGCGCGGGCGACGACGCGAGCGGGATCGAGCTGCTGGCGCTCGCGGCGGCGGCGCGCGATGCGGCCAACCTGCCGGCAGGGACCGAGCCCGGGATCGACGGGTTCGCGCGCAATCATTGCGAGACCTTCACGTTTCCGAGCGGATGCCATGTGGCGGAAGTGGAGATCGATCCGGAGACGGGGCGCGTGGCGCTGGTGAGATATGTTTCGGTGGACGATTTCGGGCGGCTCATCAATCCGATGATCACGGCGGGGCAGTTGCAGGGCGGGGTGGCGCAGGGGATCGGGCAGGCGATGCTCGAGCGGACGGTGTACGAGGAGGAGTCAGGGCAGCTTCTGAGCGCCTCGCTGCTCGATTACGCGCTGCCGCGGAGCGACGATTTGCCGGCGTTCGAGACGGTGCTCGTGGAGCTGCCGAGCAAGGCCAACCCGCTCGGCGTGAAAGGGTCCGGGCAGGCCGGGTGCATGGCGGCGCCGCAGACGGTGATGGCGGCGATTCTCGATGCGCTGGCGCCGCTCGGCGTGCGCGAGCTGGAGATGCCGGCGACGTCGGAGCAGATCTGGCGGTCGATCAGGGGGGCCGGGGGCTCTGCCTCCGGACGGGTTCCAACGCGCTAGCAGTGGCTCCCAACGCGCGGTGCGCCCTGGGGACCCGCCGTTGGCGTGCCCGCCTCCGGTCGGGGCGACGCGGAGAGGCTGGCGCCGGCCGGCGAGGCGAGGATGGCGGTCGAGTCGAGCGCGTCGACGAGGATGCCGAGCGTCGCCTGCGCGATTGATGGCGTCGATCAGGGGCCGCCGGAGCCGAGCGCCAGGGTTACGTCGGTTGTGGCGAAGTCCTCGCCGATGAACAGCAGCGGCGCGTCGCGCGTGCGAGCCAGGGCATAGGAGAACGCGTCGCCGAAATTCAGTAGCCCGCCGTGCCCCATGCCACGGCCAAAGCGGATGCGCGCCCACAGTGCCAGCCGCGCCTGCTCCATATCGACAGGAGCCAAGGCGATCCGAGCTTCGGCCAGGAACGCGTCCAGATCATCAATCGCCCGCAGCCGGTCTGCGTGTCGGCGGCCGGCCAGCACGGTCCCGGTTTCCACGTAGGAGGGGACCGACATCATCCTGTCCGGGTCGGCCGCCAGCCGGCCCAGCAGCGCCGGCGCCGACGGCTCATTGAACAGGATTGCCACGACCGTCGAGGAGTCGACGACAATCATCCTTCGTCGCCGGCCGCCGCGTCCCATTCCTCCAGGCTGATCGGCCGCGTGTCGTAGGCCGCACGCAACCGGGCGGACAAAGCCGCAAGCCGTGCCGGCAGATCGGCGTCGGTTGCGCGCCGGGCGCGCTCACGGACCAACCGCTCGCGCAGCGCGGCGGTGACCGCCTCGGTCATGCTTTCACCGGTCAGCCGCGCGAGGCTGCGTGCCAATTCGTCGGCCTCCGCCGTTTTGATGCTCAGGGCCATGCTGGCCTCACGTTCTAGACATCGCGTCTAGATAGCGGTGCCGGCCATGCTTTGCCAGCCTGGAGCGTGATCGCGGGAGGCGGGTGGACCAAAGGCGTTCGATCACGCGGGGCAGACAAGAACGTGGAGCGGGATGGGTGGGCGGACGCGAACCTATCCCGCTCTGGGCGACGACGACCGGGCGCGCCCCCGGGATGGCTCCGGGGCGTCGTCGTCGTCTCCGGGGCCGGCCGGTTGACCTGCGTGATATCGGGTTGCGACGGCTCCGGCTTTGCCGGGGTCCAGGGGCAGAGCCGCTGGACTGGGTTCGGTTGACAGCCGAGAGCTTCGGATAGTTACGAGCCGGGCCGGCCCTTTTGGCCACCGCGTCCGGACGACCGCGGTTGGCCGAGAGCGGCTGGTCCGCTATGGAATGAAAAGACGCGGATAGCGGACATTTGGCTTAAGCACCGCCTGCGCGGCAAGGGGCCGCCGAAATCAGAAGAAAAGGTTGAGCGTGACCGATGTTTTTTGGGGTTTCGGTCATATCCTTTGAAAGCCGCAACCTATTGATAACATTGGTTCGCCCTCAGCTCGCAGAAGTCTCGAATTTCGCACCACCGAATGCATGCATCATGAAACAGAGACTACTTGATCCTCCCGGGGATTGAGAAGGTCAGGCGGGAGCGGAGGCGCTCCGCGCTGCTTTGAACTTTTGAGCGCTTCCCGCGACGCGTCCGACGCAGAAGCGGGCAATCTCCGTCCCACGCCTGATCCGTCCCGGACTTACGCCTTGGCGGCGCTCCGTGCGGCCTCGAATACATCGCGTGCGGACGTCGTACCCGCTACGTGCTCCGTATCCTCGGCTCCGAGGTCCATCCATCCCGCGTTCACGGCCTCAAACATTTCTTCGGCGGGTCCGGTGTGGTCCTTCGGGATGCCGAACTGCCCGAACGCTTCCGGCCACCCCGCACGCGGGATTGCAAAGGCGTTCACGTCGAGCGTCAAGACGTCGCCCAATTGTTTGGCGACTTCATCCGCGCTGACCATCGAACCAAGCTCGACGACGCGCCGCCCTGGCCAGGCTGGCCCGGTCAAAAGGGTTGCGACCTCCGCGCCGACGTCGTTCGACGCAACCATGGTCGATTTCCGGTTTGTCGGATTGTAGAAGACCGGTAACGTTCCGCCCTGGGCGACCTGCAAGCCGTAGAGGAAGTTTTCAAAGAATCCACCTGCGCGCACAAATGCGATTGGCGGAATCAGGTCGCGAAAACTTTGCTCCAGAAGCGACAAGGCCGTGATCATCCCAAGCCCGCTGGTCCTGTTCGCACCCATCGACGAAAGCGCAACCACCCGCGGTGGCGCTGCCTTGGTGAGCGCCTCGACATAGCTCGCAATCACGCCCTTAGCTTCTTTGTAATCGGGCGAGGGGGCCCAGACAGAAGGCAACATGACAAACGCGCCTTCGACGCCTTTGAGCGCCCGCTCGATGGCTGCCGAATCATTCCAATCGCCGTCAACGAGTTCCACGCCCTGATTCGCCCAGCTTGACGCCTTCTTGCGATTGCGGACGAGCGCGCGCACTTCCTTGCCGTGCGCCAACAGATGTTCTGCCGTTGCGCCGCCCACTTTTCCCGTGATTCCTGTTACTAAAAACATGTGTTTTCTCCTGATCTTAAGGGACAGACCACTGCCCCGGTTGGTTCAACGGATGAGCGGCAGAATGGCCCGGATACGGGGATCGCGCGCGTAGAGGCCGCCCCATGTCATCACGCCCAGAAGCAGGGAAATGATCTCCGGCGGCGACCCCAACTCACCGATGCGGACATGGGCGCAGATGGCACCTCCCAAATAGCCCGTCACCAGGATCGCACCGAGGACGGCGGTGGTCGGGATGGCGTAAAGGATGGCGCACGCGAGGATGATCGGACCCACGACACGGGTCAGGTCCACCGCGAACCCGGTTTCCTGCAACATGCTCGCGATCTGTGCCGGCGCGAAAAGCTGGATAGTCCCATCTGCCACCAGAGCGATAACGACAAACGCGCTCATTATCCGGCCGGCCCACGGGGCGCGGTGCAAGGTCATAGCTTCAGGCAATTGATGTAAGTTCATAGTTTCGGACACTTGTTGTTCTCCATTTGGGGGCATCCAATTTCGTGGCTTACTGTGTCTCTCAAATATGATAAACACCGGGGAAACGAACGCACTGTTCTCTCTGTGGTGAACAATCCCGGGGCACAAAATGCAGAATCTCGAGCCCATCCTCATATTCATAACGGTAGCGGAAATGGGGAGCTTCACCCGCGCAGCCGATAGCCTGGGCATTCAGAAGGGAAGGGCCTCAACGGCGGTCCGGAGGCTGGAAGAAGATGTCGGTGTCAGGCTCCTGCACCGGACGACGCGCAGCGTGCAGTTGACGGAGGACGGACGCGCATTTCACGCCCGTGCCCGCGATCTGCTTGCTGAAGTCGATGACCTACACTCGATGTTCGCAGGCGATCGCGTGGCACTTCGCGGGCGTTTACGGGTCGATCTTCCAACCGAGGTTGCGCGCACAACGATCGTGCCGGCCTTGCCGGATTTCATGGCGACGCACCCCGAGTTGGAGTTGGAGGTGTCGAGTACGGATCGGCAAGTCGATCTGGTTCAAGAGGGGTTCGACTGCGTGTTGCGGCTTGGACCCATAAGGGACGAGACGCTGATTGCCCGCCCACTGGGCCTGCTGCGCATGGTCAACGCTGCCAGTCCCGCCTATCTGGCGCGCTATGGTGTCCCTCGATCGCTAGAAGATCTCCGGCATCAGGAACATCGGACAATCCATTTTTCAACGATGCTGGGCGCAAGACCCTATGGATGGGAATATCCGGACGGCGACAGCTACGCGACGCTTCAGTTGCCAGGTGCGCTACACGTCAACAGCGCGCAGACCTACGACGCCGCTGCCGTCGCCGGCCTTGGCCTGATTCAGGCGCCACTCTTGGGGATCGGCCAATACGTAGAGAGCGGAGCGCTTGTGGAAATCTTGCCGGATTTTCGTCGCCGAGCGCTCGCCGTGTCCCTCGTCGTCGCACATCGGAGCAATTTGTCGCACCGGGTCCGCGCATTCATGAAATGGATCGAGGATGTGCTGACGCCGTATCTGGAATAGCAAGACGAACATCTTCGTCCCGCCCTCGCAATCAACATTCTAAAGTTATGTCTGCCGGTCGGCGGCCCGACGGCCCGACACAATGCGACACTGAGACCGGCGACCTTTGAAGTCCGAGATGAGATATCCTTAAATTTTTCTGCCTTCTGTCTCCCCAGCGCCGTGCCCATGCAACAGAAGCACTCCGTATCAGCTTCGGGGATATCCGGTTGCTCGCAATCTTATCCGGGGCCGCCCGTCGATCTCCGTAAGGCAGCAAACGGGCAATCGGAACGAATGGCCGGTTTCGGGACGGCTCACTTTGCCCGGGAACGGCGAGGATGGGCGCATTGCAGACGGTGCTTCTTGGGCTTGATCCGCGCCGCCTGGCTTATGGTTGCGATATTCCGTAAAGGGCCGCCGCGTTGTCGTGCACCATCCGACGTTTCTCTGCCGGAGTGAACTCCGCGATAATATCGAAATAGGCAGCGTAGAGTTGTCCGAAGCTGCAAGCGAGCTTGCAGATCGGCATGTGGCTGGCGAACATGCAGCGGTCCGGGCCAAAGACTTCAATGGCGTCGAGGATCCATGGGCGGACCTGGGCGGTCGTCCAACGGACGCCGAAGATGCACTCCAAACCGAAGATTTTCAGCGTGACGTTCGGGCATGCGGCAACCAAAGCAAGATCCCGCTTCCAGGCGGAATGGCCATCTCCGGTGAGATCTATGGGCCAGCCCATCACGGGCAGCACGAATGGGAGATCCGGGTACGCCGCCGCCACGTCCGCGAAATCGCGGAGCTGGGACCCGAAGACCTCGATTTCGCACGCCAGGCCACGACCGCGCAGAGAGGCCAGCCCACGCCGCCACGCCGGGTCCGGCAACATGTCGGGTTGCGGGGCGTAACGGAGCAGCGGCTGCGTCGGATGCCACCCCATGTGCTGGCGGACGCAGCGGACGGGGCCGGATGCCATGTAGGCGTCCAGAAGGCGATCCAGCGCCGGGTCGGCGAAGTCCGCGAGGGCGATCAGGCTGCTGGGCCGACCGAGATCCCGCGTCAGGGCCGCGGCCCACCGGACCTCGCTCAGCGGGTCACATGAGATGAATTCGGCCCACACGGAGCCGGCGACATTCAGGCCCGCCACGTCCCACGCGTAGTCCTCGGGGCGATACACGCGCGGCAGCGCCGCGTAGTCGCCCACAAGGGCCATGAAACCGGCGCTGGGCTTCATGAACACGCCGTAGCGTAGCGTGCGACTATCGTAGAAGTGCTGGTGGCAGTCGACGATCGCGAGTGGGTCGGTCATGCGCCAGCCTTCCTGTTTGCGGAAGGCGGCGCGCCGTTCCTCCGCGTCGTCTTTCGGTCGTGAAGACGGCAGGGCGGGAGCCGGCCCGCGCGTCCGGAGAGCAGCCTGCCATGTCAAAGGTTGGCTATCTACCCTGCTCGGCTGGCCAAGGCCCCGGGGCGGTGTCCGGTTTCGGCAGGTCGAGAGCGGCGAACCGAAGGCCAAGGTGGGCGCAAGGCACGAGTGACTTGCCCGGAGCGGAACGGCCGGCTTGGGGTGCCCAACGGCGACAAGCGCGTTTTCGCTTTTGGTCCGATGCTGCAGTGAGGCTGGGGTGCTTTGGGGCCTCGCCCGTGCCAACCGGATCGGGCGTTAGCGCGCCTGCGTCGCAGGGGCTGCGGGAGGCGGGTGATCCATGTGCGCCGCAGACGGTGCTGGCGGCGATTCTCGATGCGCTCGCGCGATGGGCGTGCGCGAGCTCGAGATACCGGCGACGTCGGAGCAGATCTGGCGGGCGATCAGGGGCTCTGCCCCTTGCCGGGGTCTAAGGGCGGAGCCCGGCCCTGGGTCCGGTTAACAGTCGAGAGCTTCGGCTAGCTTACGAGCTAAGCCGGTCCTTTCGCCCGGCGTGCCCAAACGACGGCAGTTGGCCGGGACCGAAACGGCCGCTTTGTGGCATCCGGCGCGAGCAAACAGGTGCGTTTCGCGGTGTGATCGCCGTCGGCAT
>DATJTV010000353.1:0-5214 GCA_035503055.1 Acetobacteraceae bacterium | reverse complement strand
AGCGGTGCATTTCGCGGCGCTGCCCCCGCTCCTCTTCGACCTCGCACGCGATCCGCACTGCTTCGAGAACCTCGCCGAGGCCCCCGATTATGCCGCCGCCGCGCTCGCCGAAACCCGCGCCCTGCTCTCCTGGCGGATGGCGACGAGTTCGGGCCCGCTCAGCCACCTGCTGGCCACGGAGGCCGGCCTCGCCGACCTCTCCGGCACGGGCGGAGCAGAATGTTACAAACATTACTGAAACTGAAAAGTCTTACTCTTCGACGAGAATTATCGGCGATAATTTAGAGATGTGCGCATCCTCCAGGGGTGCGCCATGCGTGGATCTCGTTCGACCACCCGGCGAATCGACTCCATCGGCCTCATCTCCTGCGCGGCGATGCTCGCGGCCACGCCGGCCGCGCAGGCAAAAGCGCATTGGGCGCCCGCCTTCCACGGTGCCGGCAGGGGCCCGGCGGGGAGCGGCTGGAATGGGCTGAAGGGCGGATACGCCAAGGGCTGGCACGGCCCGTCCACCTTCGATCCGCACGCCCCGGCCGCCAGGAACTTCAGCGCGCGCAACCCCGCCCCCTTCGCTCACAGCTTCTCGTCGTCCGGCAGCGTGACGCCGCCGAACGGCCACTCCGCGACCTTCAACACCACCTTCAACCGTACGGGCTACGGCGACTATACCTTCGACCGCAGCGTCACCAACGCCGGTGGCCGCGCGGCCTCGCTCGACACCACGCAGAGCTTCAACCCGGCCAACGGAAGCTATTCCCGCACCGTGACGGGGACCGGCTTCAATGGCACGACCGCCAGCGTCACAGGCACCTATTCGCGCTGACTAACCTCACCGAGGCCGATCGCCTGCGAGCGTGATCCGGTGCATGACACGCCGGTAGCCGTGATAGTCGTTGACCGGGTTGTGCAAAGTGCACCGGTTGTCCCAGAAGGCGAGCGAGCCCCGCCGCCAGCGGAAGCGGCAGGTGAACTCGGGGCGCACCTGGTGGGCGAAGAGATAGGCCAGCAGCGGCGCGCTCTCCGCCTCCGTCATGTCGCGGAAGCGAAGCGTATGACCGACATTGACGTAGAGCGCCTTACGCCCGGTCTCCGGGTGCGTGCGCACCGCCGGATGCTCGGCGGCGTAGTCGGGCTTGGCGTTGTCGCGCGCACGCGCCCGCACCTGGTCCTCGCGCGTGCGCGACACATCCGCCTTGGCCGAGCTGTTGATGGCCACGAGCCCATCGAGCAGCCGGCGCATGCCCTCCGAGAGCGCCTCGTACGCCAGACACGTGCTCGCGAACAGCGTGTCTCCGCCGTACGGCGGGACCTCCCGCGCGATCAGCATCGTGCCCATCGGCGGCACATCCAGATAGCTCGTATCCGAATGCCAGACGCCGCCAAAATTGACGCGCTCCTGCTCGAGCTTCACGACCGGGATGATCTCGGGAAACCCCTCGAGCCCTTTCACGAACGGGTATTCGATCACCTCGCCGAAACGCCGCGCAAAGGCGAGGAACCGCGCCTCGGGCAGGTCCTGCTCGCGGAAGAAAATCACCCCGTATTGCAGCCAGATGCGGCGAATCGCTGCGATCGTCGCGTCATCGAGCTCGGCCCCGAGGTCCACCCCGCCGATCTCCGCGCCGAGCGCCCCGGCGATCGGCTCTACCTTGAGGCTATTTCTCACGACCGCCCCGCTCCCTGCCTTCGCGTCCCTGCTCTCGGGCCGGACGCGCCTCAGCCGATCGCGCCGACCTCGGCCGCCTCCACAGCCGCCACGTCGAGCAGGCGCTCGATCACCTCCGGCTCCTGCGCGCCGGCGATCGCATAGGTTCCGGCCACCACGAAACAGGGGACGCCATTGATGCCAAGCCGATGCGCGCGGAGATTGTCGGCGTGCACCGACTCCGTCTCGACGTCGCTCTGGAGGAACGCGCGCGCGGCACCGGGGGAAAGGCCGAGGCCCTCGGCGACCGCGGTCAGCACGGCGATATCGCCGATGTCCTTGCCGTCGGTAAAGTAGGCGTAGAAGAGCGCCTCGACCGCCGCCCCGCCGCGGCCGGCGCGCTCCGCCCACCGCACGAGCCGGTGCGCATCGACGCTGCTCGGCGCGCGGCGGATCCGATCGAAGCGAAAGGCGATCCCCTCGCTCCGGCCGATCTCGGTGATGGAGGCATAGAGCCGCCGCGCCCGCTCCTCGCCGCCGAACTTGCGGATCACGTAGTCGTAGCGCGCCATGCCGGCGCGCGGCATGTCCGGATTGAGCAGGAAAGGCCGCCACACGATCTCGCAGACGAGATCCGGCCGGCGGCGCAGAGTCGTGGCCAGCCGCCGCACGCCGAGGAAGCACCACGGGCAGACGAGGTCGTGCACGACCTCGACCGCGAGCCGCGCCTTGGGAGGGGCAAGAACATTCATTCTAGGAGCTTAGACCTTGGCCAGCCGCCCTGTCATGCCAATTTCATGGGGCAATTTCATGGAGTCATTTCATCCGACTGCCCTTCACTGCGTGGGCTGAACGTTCACCCAACGCAGCCGGAAGTAATTGTCCGGCGTCTGCGTCAGCTCGACCGCGTCCCGCGCCGAGTAGATGATTACATGCTGGTGCAGCTGGATATAGCCCCAGTCCTTCTGGAAAAGCTCGGCCACCTGGTCGATCATCGCGTCGCGGCTGGCCTGGTCGGTCTCGACCTGGATCTCCGGGCCGAGCGCGTCGATCTTCGGGCCGGAGAAGCCGCCGACATTGAAGAGACCACGATCGCGGCTCGCGATCAGGTTGTAGATCGAGTTCTCGGCATCGGTCGTCGCCGGCATCGAAACCACCCCGGTGCAGACTCGCCATCGTTCACGTAGCGCCCGTTCGGGCAATCCATGCCGACCTCGAAGCCGTTCGGATGGCCAGCCTCGGCGAGGAACTGGCGCGCCTTCGCCGGATCGGCGGCCGGCCGGTCGTCGAGCTTCGCGTCATAGCCGTTGACGCCCGGCCCCCACATCATCGAGGTCGGATGGACGAAGCCGAGCATGATTGCCGGAGGTGGATGAACCGAAGGCGTGAATCACGCGATCAAACAACGGCCGAGAGCGGGGTGGTGAGCGCGAGCGAACCTATCCGGCTGTAGGATGACCGCTTCGATGAGAGGAGGAAAAACAGATGCGGATCGACGGCACCGCCTATCGCAGCATCTGGGTCGACCAAGCGGACGGCTGGTCGGTCCTGATCATCGACCAGACGCTCCTGCCGTGGCGGCTCGCGTTCGCGCGGCTCGAGACCTCTGAACAGGCGTTCGCCGCGATCCGCACCATGCAAGTCCGCGGTGCGCCCCTCATCGGCGCCACCGCCGCCTATGGCCTCGCCCTGGCGGTCCGGGCGGACCCCGCCACCGAAGCCATGGAGCGCGCCGCGCGGCACCTCGCCGAGGCCCGGCCGACCGCGGTCAATCTCCGCTGGGCGCTCGAGCGGATGCTGACCCGGCTCCGCAACACCGAGCCCGCCGCCCGCGCCGCTGCGGCCTACGCAGAGGCGGCCACCATCGCCGATGAGGACGTGGCCCAGAACAAAGCGATCGGCGAGCACGGGCTCTCCCTCATCACCGCGATCGCCGCCCCCGGCCGCACGGTGAACCTGCTTACCCACTGCAATGCCGGCTGGCTCGCGACTGTCGATTGGGGCACCGCACTTGCGCCCATCTACCGTGCCTTCAATGCCGGGATCGACCTCCACGTCTGGGTGGACGAAACCCGCCCGCGCAACCAGGGCGCCTCGCTCACCGCGTGGGAGCTCGGGCGCCACGGTGTCCCGCACACCGTCGTCGCCGACAATGCCGGCGGACATTTGATGCAGCGCGGCAAGGTCGATCTGGCGATCGTCGGCGCCGACCGCGTCAGCCGCACCGGCGACGTCGCCAACAAGATCGGCACCTACCTCAAGGCGCTGGCGGCACGCGACAACAGCGTCCCGTTCTGGGTCGCGGTGCCGTCCTCGACCATCGACTGGACGATCGCCGACGGGATCGCGGAAATCCCGATCGAGGAGCGGGACGGATCGGAGGTCTCCACCATCGCCGGCCGCACGGAAGCAGGCGAGGTCGTCCGCGTCTCGGTGACCCCCGACGGCAGCCCGGCCGCGAATCCCGCCTTCGACGTCACACCGGCACGCTTGGTGAGCGGCCTCATCACCGAGCGAGGCCTGAGCCCCGCCAGCGCGGACGGGCTCAAGGAGCTCTTCCCCGAGCGGGCCTGATGCGCCGCCTGCTCCTGCTCGCCTCTGTCGCCTCCCTCGCCGCCTGCACCGCGCCGGACGCCCACGTGCCGCCCTTCGCCCGCAAGCCCTACGAGCCTTTCTCGCGCACCGACGCGATCGCGATCGCGATGGACGAGTGGCGCCTCTTCGGCAGCCGCATCGACGATTCCGCGCCCGGCAGCCGCCCGCCACCCCTTCCTTCCCAGAAGCCCGAGCGCTGGCCCGGATTCTGGGAGCGGGTCGGCGAATATTGGTGGATCGGGATGAACGCCGGCACGCGCTTCTCGCGTTGGACCGGCAAGCACGACGCCGAGGGCCGCGTCTTCCCCGCGAGCGAGGACCTCCACTACGCCTGGTCGGCCGCCTTCATCTCGTACGTCATGCGCGAGGCCGGCGCCGGCCCACAATTTCCATATGCGCCGGACCACGCCTTCTACGTCGATGCCGGCTGGCACGCCGACCGCTCGGCGCATCCGCGCTACGCGGTCCGCGCCGAACGCGTCGAGGATTACGCGCCGGAAACGGGCGATCTCATCTGCTTCGGCTCCGGTCCCAACCGCAACCTGCGCTACCGCAACCTGCCGGTGCCGTTCTTCTACGGCCATTGCGACCTCGTGACCGCTGCGGCGCCACAAGTGCTCACGGTGATCGGCGGCAACGTCGACGACGCGGTGACAATGAAGCACGTGCCGACCACGAAAAACGGCATGCTCGCCACGCCGGACGGCCACCTTGTCGACCCGCGCTATCCCTGGTTCGTGGTCGTGCACGTGCTCTATGATCGGGATTGACCAGGGGCTCTGCCCCTTGACCCCGGCAAGGGGCTCTGCCCCTTGCAATCCCGTTGGGGCCTTGGGGCCCCAGACCCCCGAACTCTTTTTCAATGTTGGCCGCCTCACCGGCGGTGGACGTTCTCGGGGTGGCAGGGGGCGGGCCTGTTCGGCGTTGCATTTGCCCTGCCCTTGGGCTTGCGGCGTACGCCGCAAGCCCAAGGG
>DATJTV010000352.1:0-4501 GCA_035503055.1 Acetobacteraceae bacterium | reverse complement strand
TGGATTGTGGAGGCCACTGATGCGCAGGGTCGTCTCCGTTTGGTTTCCGACCTTTCCGACAGACAGATTGCAGAGGGTCGGCGTCCTGCCGTCGGCGGGAGGACCATTCGTCACCACGTCGCATGACGGGCGGCGCCGGGTCGTCGCCGCGGCCAATGCCGTAGGACAGGGGCTCGGAATTTGGTCCGGCATGCCGCTCGCGAGCGCCCAGGCACTGGTGCCCGGTCTCGGCATCCTCGAGGCCGAGCCGGAGGCCGATGAAGCGGCGCTCACCCAGCTCGCGACCTGGTGCCTGCGCTATGCGCCGCTCGTGGCCGTCGACGCGCCCGATGGGATCTGGATCGACGTCACCGGCTGCACGCATCTCGCCGGGGGCGAAGAGGCGCTGCTCGAGGACCTCGTGGCCAGATTCAAGCGCGCCGGCTTCACGGCCCGCGCGGCCATTGCCGGCACACCTGGCGTTGCCCATGCAGTCGCCAGGTATGACGGCCGTCAAATGGCTGTCATCCCTGCCGACAGGCTGAGAGATGCGTTGGCTTCGTTGCCCGTGCAGGCCCTGCGCTTGCCTTCGGAGGTGATCGACGGCCTGCACCGCCTTGGCTTCGAGCGCATCGACGATCTCATGACAGCACCCTGGGCGCCGCTCGTGAAGCGTTTCGGCGCCGTCGTCGCCTGGCGGCTCGCGCAGGCGCTCGGCGAGCAGTTCGAGAGCATCCGTCCGCTGACACCGCCCGATGTCATCGAGCATCGCCTGGCGTTTGCCGAGCCCCTGCTTACCGCCGAAGCATTCGCGGTCGTGGTCGAAACGCTGATGCGTTCGGTATGCGGCAGGCTCGAGCACGAGGCGCTCGGCGCGCGTCTCCTCGACCTCCTCTTCGAGCGCGTGGACAATTCTGTGCAGACGATCCGCGTCGGCATGGCCCAACCATCGCGCGATGCCGCCCATCTCGGGCGGCTGCTGCGCGAGCGGTTCGAGCAGGTCGATCCCGGCGAAGGCGTCGAGGCCATGCGTCTCATCGCGACCATTGCCGAGCCGCTGCCATTCGCGCAGATCCAGGCTCTGCCGGAGGGCGGGACGACGAACACCCAGGATCTTGCCGCGCTCCTGGATCGGCTCATCAACCGCTTCGGCGCGGATCGCGTCTATCGTGTGGAGCCAGTGGAATCCGACGTACCGGAGCGCACTGTGCGGTGCGTTCCGGCTTCGGAACCGCCGAGCGGCAAGTCCTGGCCGGTCACGCTGCCGCGGCCGACACGGCTGTTCTCGCCGCCCCAGCCTGTCATGGTGATTGCCCCGCTACCGGATCATCCCCCGCGCGCGTTCACCTGGCGGAACCGCCGGCACCGTATCCGCCATGCCGACGGACCGGAGCGCATCGGAGGCGAGTGGTGGAAACGCGACGGCGAGATGCTGGCAGTGCGTGATTACTTCGCGGTCGAGGACGAAGAAGGCCAACGCTTCTGGCTGTTCCGCCGCGGCGACGGTCGGCACGCAGCGAGCGGCGACCTGCGGTGGTTCCTGCATGGCGTGTTTTGAGGAGGCGCCGATGACCG
Organism: Acetobacteraceae bacterium; assembly: GCA_035503055.1. GTDB lineage: Bacteria > Pseudomonadota > Alphaproteobacteria > Acetobacterales > Acetobacteraceae > JAKAWQ01. Next base: position 2,947 of record DATJTV010000352.1, on the reverse strand, counting down.
GTCAACCGGACCTGCGCCCTGCCACGGCCGAGGAGATCGAGGAGACCCTGTCCTTCGCCTTACGCTTCAGGGGCCGCAAGCGCGCGGATGTGGCGGGTCCGATGGTGGCGCAGATCGCCGCTGAGCATCTCCGCCGGAGCCTTGAGGCCTCCGGCTTCGTGGTGATGAAGCGGCCGACCGGCGAGGCGCCCAGCACCACGCGTTATCACCCGCGCCGGGACGACGAGACGTGACCGCTTACGCCGAGCTCCAGGTCACGACGAGCTATTCCTTCCTGCGCGGTGCTTCGCATCCCGAGGAGCTCTTCCTGCAGGCGAAATCCCTTGGCCTGCCGGCGCTCGGCATCACGGACCGCCATTCGCTGGCAGGCATCGTGCAGTGTCACCGCCACGCCGAGGAAACCGGCGTGCGCCTGCTGGTGGGCTCCCGGCTGGATCTCATCGATGGCACGTCGCTGCTGCTCTATCCGCAGGACCGGCCGGCCTATGCGCGCTTGTGCCGGCTGCTTTCGCTCGGCAAGGGCCGCGCCGGCAAAGGTGCGTGCCAGCTCTCCTGGGAAGACGTAGCGGCACGCGGCGAAGGCTTGCTCGCGGTACTGGTCCCGGGCGAGGTCGATGACACGCTCCTGTCCTCTCTCACACGGCTGCGCGGGGACTTTGGTGATCGCGCCTATCTCGCCCTGACCCTGCGCAGTCGGCCAGGCGACGCTGTGCGCCTTCATTGCCTGGCGGCAGCCGCCGGCGCTGCGCGCGTTGCCACCGTGGCAATGGGTGATGTGCTCTACCACGTGCCGGAGCGGCGGATCCTGCAGAACGTGCTGACCTGCATCCGCGAGGGCTGCACCATTGACGCCGCCGGCTTTCGTCGTGAGCGGAGCGTCGATCGCTATCTCCGTCCGCCGGAAGAAATGGCGCGGCTGTTTGCCGACCATCCGGACGCCGTGGCGCGTACGCTCGAGATCGTCGAGCGCTGTTCGTTTGACCTGCGCGAGCTCCGCTACCAGTACCCGGCCGAAATCGAAGATCCCGCCCTCACCCCGCAGCAAACGCTCGAGCGACTGACCTGGGACGGTGCCGCGCGCCGTTATCCCGAGGGCGTGCCGAACGACGTCGCCGCGCAGCTCCGCCATGAGCTCACGCTCATCGCGGAGCTGGAGTACGCACCCTATTTCCTGACCGTACACAATATCGTCCGCTTTGCCCGCAGCAAGGAAATCCTCTGCCAGGGCCGCGGCTCCGCCGCCAACTCCGCCGTCTGCTACGTGCTCGGAATCACCTCGATCGACCCCGTCCGCAGCGGCCTTCTGTTCGAGCGCTTTGTGTCGCAGGCCCGAAGGGAGCCTCCCGATATCGATGTCGACTTCGAGCACGAGCGGCGCGAGGAAGTGATTCAATGGGTTTACGAGACCTATGGCCGCGATCGCGCCGCCCTGTGCGCCACGGTGATTCGCTACCGTAGCCGCGGTGCCGTGAGGGATGTCGGCAAAGCCATGGGCCTTTCGGAAGACGTCACCGCGGCGCTGGCCTCGCAGGTCTGGGGCTGGTCGGAAAAGGGCGTCGAGGAAACCCAGGCGGCCGAGCTCAATCTGAACCTCGCCGACCGGCGGCTACGCCTTACCCTGGAATTGTCACGCGCGCTGATCGGGTTCCCTCGGCATCTGAGCCAACATCCCGGCGGGTTCGTCCTGACGAACGACCGGCTCGACGAACTGGTGCCGATCGAGCCGGCGGCGATGGACGACCGTCAGGTCATTGAGTGGGACAAGGACGACATCGATCACCTGCGCTTCATGAAGGTCGATGTGCTCGGCCTCGGAATGCTCGGCTGCATGCGAAATGCCTTCGCTCTCCTGCGACAGCATCGCGGGCTGCATCTCGATCTCGCCGCCGTCCCGGCCGAGGACAAAGCCACCTATGCGATGATTCAAAAGGCCGACACGCTCGGCACCTTCCAGATCGAAAGCCGGGCGCAGATGTCGATGTTGCCGCGGCTGAAACCGGCGACCTTCTATGATCTCGTCATCGAGGTGGCGATCGTGCGGCCGGGTCCGATCCAGGGCGACATGGTGCATCCCTACTTGCGCCGTCGCGAGGGGAAGGATCCCGTCGAGTATCCGACGCCCGAGCTGAAACACGTGCTCGGCAAGACTCTGGGAGTACCGCTCTTCCAGGAGCAGGCGATGCAGGTCGCGATTGTCGGCGCCGGCTTCACCGCGACCGAGGCCGATGCGCTGAGAAGGAGCATGGCGACGTTCAAAAACACCGGTGGCGTGTCGAAGTTTAAGGAGAAGTTGGTCGACGGCATGGTGGTCAACGGCTACACGCGAGACTTCGCCGAACGCACGTTTCGACAGATAGAGGGGTTCGGGTCGTACGGATTCCCCGAAAGCCACGCGGCCAGCTTCGCGCTCATTGCTTATGCGTCGAGCTGGCTGAAATGCCATCACCCGGACGTCTTTTGCGCCGCTCTCTTGAACAACCAGCCGATGGGCTTTTATGCGCCGGCACAGATCGTCGCCGACGCCGGGCGGCACGGCGTTCCGGTGCGGCCCGTCTGCGTCAACGCCTCGGCGTGGGACTGCACTCTGGAACCGGCAGAGGGGCGCCATCTCGCCGTGCGGCTTGGCATGCGCATGGTGAAAGGGCTCTCGGAAGCGCATGCCGTGACCCTGATCGCGCGGCGTAGCGTAATCCCCTATCACGGCGTCGAGGATGTCGGGCGCCGCACCGCCTTGCCAAAAGCGGTGCTCGAGCATCTGGCGGATGCCGATGCCTTCAATAGCCTTGGCCTGACGCGCCGGCAGGCACTCTGGGCCATCCGCGGTCTCGACGACACCGAGCTGCCGCTGATGGCCGCGGCCGGTTCACCGGGGGTTCCGAACCAGGCCCGCGAGCCGAGGGTGAAGCTGTGGCCCACGCCGGCCGGGGGCGAGGTGGTCGCGGATTAT
>DATJTV010000351.1:0-4805 GCA_035503055.1 Acetobacteraceae bacterium | reverse complement strand
CCGCCATGATCGCCGCCGGCAAACCCCCTAAGCTCGCCATCACGGCTCTCATGCGCAGGCTCGTCGTCCTCGCCAACGCCCTCCTGCGCGACGATCGCACCTGGACCAAAATCCCCGCTTGATCACAACGGATACTCTAGGATCGAGAGCACCGCGCCCCATCTTGGCGTCGGTGTCGAAGCTGCCCTGACCCTCGCCGAGCGAACGGATGGGTGATTGGTGGACCCGCCAGACCCACTCCCGACAAAGCCGGTCCATACCGATCGACCGAAGCCGGCCGTAAGGGACGTATGAACGACGATCCCGAAAGTTGACGCCACCGCTTCAAGCTACGAAGGGTCGGTTGGCGTTAGCTGGGCAACCCGTGATCTGTCGAGGGCCCCAGGCTACCGAAGCGCACGGGCGAAATCGGCCGATTGTCCGCCTCCGTCGTGAGAACCGATCCGTCAGGGCGTCTCTGGAGCTGTTGCCAGATCCAGGCGTCGCGGTTGTAGAAATCCGGGCGGAATTGCAACGTCCCGACGATATCGACAAACGCGGTCTCGTACACCACGAAGACCGGCACGGGCACGGGCAGATTGTGTCGGGTGGTGCTACCCGCCGCAATGCCCTCATTGATCATGGCAATCGGTTGCCGCAACAGCAGCGCGGCCAATTCTCTCGGGTCCTGTACCCGGATGCATCCATGGCTGATGCGGCGGTCCGCGCGGTTGAAGATATATCTGTCCGGGGTGTCGTGCAGGTAAACGTCGAACCGATTGAGCATGTCGAACATGATCAGCCCGAGCCCCGCGTCGGGCCCCGGTAGCTGCTCCACCTCGCCGTTCGCCAGCGCGACCATATGATTCTGCGTCAAATAATCCGGGTCGCGACCGACCTCCGGCAGGATCTCCCTCGCAACGATGTCGCTCGGGATGACCCAGGGAGGGTTGAAAAAAACCGCGTTGATTGTCGCACGAAACTCTGGGCTCTGATTGATTTTGACATCTTCGCCAACAACGACCCGCGTCGAGAAGACCGGCAGATTGGCGCGATAAAGGATCAGGCGCTCGTCGGCGACATTGACCCAGACGCGGTCTGCCGGCAGCGGCCGCGGCAGCCAGCGTTGGCGTTCAAGGTTCACCTCGATCTTGCGCAGGCGGTCCGTCGTGCCCCCGTTGCCCGAGCGGTACTTCCGCAGCGCTTGAAGCAGCGCCAGGTAGGTCGGCGTCGTCGGCGCCAGCGCCTCGATCACGGCCGCCGGATCGGGGCTGCCGATTGCGTCGTCGAGCGCGGCAGGCACATCGACCGGCCCGGGCGTCAGAACCTCGTCGTCTCCTCGGCGCTCAACCGGCACGGCACCGCGGGCCAGTGCATCGGCATACGAGAGGAAGGCGTCCGACAGCAGCAGCTCGCGATCGAGCGGCGGCAAGGTCGATCTCTGCCGCAGCAGGTCCGCGTGGAACAGTTCGGGGTTGAGACCCTGATCGCCGGCGCGCAACACGGCGTCCACCAGCGAATTCGCCTGCGCTTGCTTGGTCGTCCACACCGGCTCGAAGTCATGGCGGGCGTAGAAACGCCGTAGCAATCCGACATTCAACCGTTCACCGGCGACGACCAACGGAGGCGCGCCATCGATCCGCTTGCCGAGTTCAGTATCGGCATCCGGCGCCGGCACGGAGACCGCACCAGGCTTGAGCGCCGGATCGACCGGATCGGGGTCCGGATCCGCGGCGCACCCGGCAAGCAGGCATGCCGCGGCGAGAGCGATCGTGCCGCCGGCAATCGCGCTCCGGCGGGACATTTGAGCCCCGGCGGAAGTCAATGGCTTTTGGCGGCCCAATCCGACCCTGTGCCACGGCGCGCGCACGAATGCCCCTCCTCGACCTTTCTTCGACCGACGCTACTAGTCGTTTGACTCTTTAGAGAGAATTCTCTCTAAACTCCGGTTTGTCCACGAACCATTCAATGAGGGAGTGACGAAATGTCCGCCGTTTCCAAGACACCAGTGGCCCGCCACAGGCTGTTGCGTAGTGCGGCAATGGTTGCCGTCGTGGCTCCCGTGATGGCCCTCGCGGCGTGTGCCGGGCAGAAGCCACCGCCGCCCGCGCCGGTCCAGGCGGCCCCGGCCCCGGCTCCGGCCCCCGCTCCGGCCCCGGTCCCGCCGGCACGCGGCTAATCGGCAGGCGACACCCGTTCTATGCCCTAAGGCGAGAGGCTGCGCCTGGGGGGATGGGCTGAGCTGACGGGGCTAGGAGATAGACCTCGCTCATGGGGCGAGGACGTCCGCCCATGCCCTGCACGGGACAACATGTGCCGTTTGGGCGGCACCGACATCGGGCGTTGACCCCGAAGCCGAAATATTTCCAAGTCTGCCGAGCGGGCGCTTTTGACGGTTCCGCCCCAAGAGCCGACCTTGCTCGGCTCGCGCCGTATTCATGAACTGCGGATATGACCGCATGCGGTTTGTGGCGCCTAATTAATCAGAGGCAGCCGGCTTATTCTCCCCACAACGCGACGGCCGAACGCCCCGCAGTGCAGGAGAAACCGCAATGGAAAAGCGCATACTCGGCAAAGCCGGCCTCGAAGTCTCGGCCATCGGCTTCGGCTGCATGGGCCTCAACTTCGGCTACGGCCATTCGCTGAGCAAGCAAGACAGCATCGCGCTCATCCGCGCGGCGGTGGAGCGCGGCGTCACCTTCTTCGATACGGCCGAGATCTACGGCCCCTACACCAACGAGGAGATCGTGGGCGAAGCTCTCAAGCCGTTCCGCGACCGGGTGGTGATCGCCACCAAGTTCGGCTTCAACATCGTGGACGGGAAGGCGGCGGGCATGAACAGCCGTCCCGAGCACATCCGCGAGGCGTGCGACGCCTCGCTGAAGCGGCTGGGCGTCGAGGTCATCGACCTCTTCTACCAGCACCGCGTCGACCCGAACGTGCCGATCGAGGACGTCGCCGGCGCCGTGAAGGCGCTGATCGCCGCCGGCAAGGTGAGGCATTTCGGCCTTTCCGAGCCCGGCGCGCAGACCGTCCGCCGCGCCCATGCCGTCCAGCCCATCACCGCCCTGCAGAACGAATACTCGCTCTGGACGCGCGGCCCGGAGACCAACGGCATCATCGCGGCCTGCGAAGAGCTTGGCATCGGCCTCGTGCCCTACAGTCCCCTCGGCAAGGGCTTCTTGACCGGCGCCATGAGCAAGGACACGAAGATCGAGGAGAACGACTTCCGCAAGCTCCTGCCGCGGTTCACGCCGGAAGCGATGGCGAAGAACCAGGCGCTGATCGATCTCCTGAAGCGCATCGCCGGCGAGAAGAAGGCAACGCCGGCGCAGATCGCGCTCGCCTGGCTGTTGGCGCAGAAACCCTGGATCGTGCCGATCCCCGGCACCACGAAGCTGTACCGGCTCGAGGAGAATCTCGGCGCGGCGAACATCGTCCTGAGCAAGGCCGATCTCGCCGAGATCCGCCGCGCCCTGGCCGAGATCGACATCGAAGGCGAGCGCTATCCCGAGCAGCTCATGGCCACCACCGGCCGCTAGCGGGATGCGTTCGCTTCGGCTCACGCATCCCGCTCCAGGTCTTTGTTTTCCCGCGTGATTCACGCCTTCGGTGACTCCACCTTCGGCGATCACGCTCTAGCCCGGATTTCTCACAGTCTGCGCCAGCGCGGCAATGGCCTCCTCGGCCGCGCGCACGCCGCTCAGGTAGGCGCCGTGGGCGGTCGAGAAGTCCGTCCGATGTGTTGCCTCGCCCGCGAAGAACAGCCTCTCGTCCAGAGGTCGGGCAAGCGCAATCCGGGCATCTGCTTGCCCCGGCAGCGCGTGACTATAGGCCCCGCCGATCGTGACGGCACGAGCCCAGTCGGACGCTATCAGCGGCTTGAGGCAACGTCGCGCTCCGGAGCCGAACAGCCGGACAAGCTGCTCGATCGCGCGCGCGAACGCCGCGGCCGCTCCCTCCGCGGCTGCGGCGCGCGCTCCGGCGCCGCCCACAAAGCATTCGATCACCGGCCGGCCGAACGGGCGGATGGAGTACGTGCCTGTCGCCGCATCGTGCGGATCTCCCAGCACATGGCTCTCGGGCGCGAAGGGGCCGTTGCCGAGGATCTCCAGAAACAGCTTTTCGTCATTGCCCAGCGGCAGCCGGGCAGCCGCGTCGCGCCAGGGATCGAGCGCGGAGGGCAAAGCGATCGCGCCGCCCGCAAGAACATTGGTCGAGACGGTGAGGATCGCGGCGCGGGGGCGCACCGTGCCGGCCCGGGTCCGGAGTGCCACGCGACGCTCATCGAGGGAGATCGCTTCGACCTCCGTGTCGAGCGCAACTTCGGCGCTCGCCGGCAGGCTTGCCGCGACGAGCGCGCCGTATCCCGCCGGCACGCGCCAATTGAGGTAAGTCGAGGCCGCGTCGTAAGCGGCGTAATCCTCGGCCGAGATGCGCTCGAGTTCATCGCCGCTGATGAAGCCGCTCATCGCCTGGAGGTAGGGCGTCCACCTGGCGTCTGCGTCCGAGAGGACATCGGCCGCGCAGTCGCTGGCCGGTGGCGCCGCGACGAGGCGCTCGTTCCACCGGGCGAACGCGCCACGCGCCGCCTCGCGCTCCACGGCCGGAAAGCCGAGATCGCGATACTGCGTGCCCCAACCGGGCGTGCGTCGATCCACCGCGAATCCCGTTTCCTCGGCAATGCGCGTCCAGGGGTTGCGGTCGGCCGAATGTAGCCAGCCGCAGCCGAGATCGAGCGGAACGCCGGCGGCCCGTCGCGTCCAGGCGCGGCCGCCGAGACGCGGCAACGCCTCGAGCATCACCGTCGAAAGGCCGGCATCGGC
>DATJTV010000350.1:0-3054 GCA_035503055.1 Acetobacteraceae bacterium | reverse complement strand
CGTCAGCAGCCAGTCGAGCCAGAGCATCGAGGCGATCAGCCCGACCACGGTGAAGATATCGGCGATGCCGTTGATGGCCCGCGCCAGGGCCTCGCGGATCACCGTCGCGTCGGTGGTGAAGCGCGCCGCGAACTGCGCCGGCGCCTCCCGCTCGACCCGAGCGAGATCGGCGTAAATCAGATGGTCGAACATCCGGCCCTGGAGCGAGCGCACCACCTTCAGCACCAGCTTCTGCACCAGGACGCTCTGGCCGTACTGAGCCCCCGCCTTGAGTGCCGAGACGATCACCACGATCACCGGCACCTGGTAGAGGATGCGCGGGTCCTTGTCCGCGAACATCGTGAAGGCGTGGTCGATGATCACCGGGTAGAGTGCGGTGGTGCCGGCCATCAGCAGCGTCAGCAGCAGGATCGGCGCGAACAGCGCACGCTGGGGCAGGATATGCTCCCGCCAAAGCCGGGCAACGAGCGCCCGGGTCGAATCCTGGGGTGGCTTCAGCATGCCCGGCCTTTATCAGCCGTTGTGCCGTCTTGAAAGCTCGGCACAGCAGGCCGCCGCGTCCGCGGCGCACCCTCCCGCCAGCCACCAGGCGCGCACCGCGCCGAGCGCCGCGCCGACCGCCGGCCCGGGCTCCATCCCGAGCGCCAGCGCATCGCGCCCGGTGAGCGGGAAGAGCGGGCGGGGCAGGGTGGCCAGCCGCGCCCTGAGGCGTCCGCCCGCGGCACCGCCGATCCCGGCGAGCAGGCTTCGCGCGATCAAGAGCTCGGCCGGTTCGTCGGCGAGCAGTCGCCGGAGGCTCGCAATATCCGCATCCGCCGTGGGCACTGTCCCCTTCTGCAGCTCCGCCAGCCGCTCGGCTTCGGCGCCCGAGAGCTTGAGCCGCTCCGCGAGCTTCCCCAACTCGCCGCGCGCCAGCGCGGCCAATCGCAGCAGGGGGTCTGCCGGCGCCCCGAGCGCGGCGAGCCGGTCGAGCCCGGCCGTCGTGCCCGCTTCGGGCAGGACCGCCGCAAGCACACCGAGCCGCCGCATCAGCGCAAGCGCCGGCCGCGGTTCCGGGGCGGCCAGCAGCCGCTTCAATTCGCTCCAGACGCGCTCGGCGGAGAGAAGGCCGAGATGCTCCCCCGCGGCCGCGAGGTCCGCGAGCGTCGCCGCCTCCGGCTCCGCCCGCGCATAGACCGCGAAGAAGCGGAAGAACCGGAGCGTCCTGAGCCGGTCCTCCGCGAGCCTGAGCGCGGGCGGCCCGACGAACCGCACCCTCCCGCCGATCAGGTCCGCGATCCCTCCGAAATAATCGAACACCCAGCCTTCGCGCGTGAGCGAGAGCGCATTCAGCGTGAAATCCCGCCGGGCCGCGTCCGCCTCCCAGCTCCTTGTGAAGGCGACCTCGGCATGCCGTCCGTCGGTCGCGACGTCCGAGCGCAGCGCCGTGATCTCGAAGCTCCGCCCCTCCGCGAGCGCGGTTACGGTGCCGTGGGCGAGCCCGGTCGGCAGCGCCCGCAATCCCGCCCGTTCCAGCGCCTCCGTCACCGCCTCGGGCGGGCTCGGTGTCGCGAGATCGATATCGCCCACCCGCCGCGCCAGCAGCGCGTCGCGCACGGCCCCGCCCACGACCCGCGCCTCCGGCAGCACGGAAAGCACCCGCTTGAGGCCCGGTTCGGCGAGGAATTCCGGCTGCGCAATCCTCAGCGCCGGCGTCGGGTCGGGGGACAGAAGCGGCCTCCTGATGCTCGGGCGTCCCGCTTACCACAGCTCGGCGCCGACCCCGATGGACAGCGCCGCCTTCCTGGCCACATGAATCGCTTCCCCATCGCGGCGGGGCGAGGATGGTCGGGCAGGAAATATTCCGTGAGGCGATGGCGCGGCTCGGCGCGGCGGTGACGGTGGTCACCACGGCCGGCCCGGCCGGCCGGGGCGGCTGCACGGCCTCGGCCGTCTGCAGCGTCACCGACGACCCGCCGACGTTGCTCGTCTGCCTCAATCGCGGCGGCGAGATGCATGGGCTCGTCAAGGCGAACGGCGTGCTCTGCGTCAACACGCTCGCGGCCGCCCAGGAGGCGCTCTCGCCGCTCTTCGCCGGGGAGAGGGGCCAGCGCGTGGACGAGCGGTTCGTCGACGGAGATTGGCGCGTGCTCGAGACCGGCGCCCCGGTGCTCGAGGGGGCGGTGGTCAGCTTCGATTGCGTGGTCTCGCAGGTGACGGAGGTCGGCACGCACGGCGTCTTCTTCTGTGCCGTGGCCGCGATCGCGCTGGGCTCGCCGCACGACGAGGCGCTCATCTATTTCCGCCGCCGCTACCATCGCACCGCCTCGACGGTCGCCGGCCGCCGCGCCTAGCGCGGGATGCGTTCGCTTGCTACTCACCCATCCCGTGTTAGGCCTTTATCTTGTCCCGTGTGAGTCACGCCTTCGGTGACTCCACCTCAGGCGATCACGCTCTCGGCGCGGCCTTCTTCACACGGCGGGTGGTGCTTGCTATGAGCCCGCTTGAGCGCCGGGTGGGGGCGCATAGCTCAGTTGGTAGAGCAGCTGACTCTTAATCAGCGGGCCGTAGGTTCGAGTCCTACTGCGCCCACCAATGATTTCAGAGAGTTGCGCGCGCTGTTGGGATCAATCGTCCAACTGTCCAAGTCGTGTGTTGGACTGATGTTCCGCGATCGGGTCAGCGCGCCGGCGCGGCGGCGGTTGGGCCGCCGGCTCCCCGTAAATTGGATGCCCGCCCCTTTGGGGGGCGGGCCATGCCGGTCCTGGGGGAGATCGGCCGCGAGCATCGGTTGCTTGGTGTCGGCGACGCCCGGGAGGGCACACGGCCATCGCAGCACAGGCCGAACCGGCGGCCGTATGACCTAGCAGGCTGTTGAAGAAGTTGACCGTCTGGCGGTGAAGTTTGCTTTGTCGCCGCCGTGGAAGCAGATTGCGCCCTTGAGGGAGCCGTCTTGCTGGAGCTGGGCCCAGCCGTCGCCGCAGGCCTCATCCATCTCGTCGTTGCCCTCCCAGGAGAACTCGACGGCATCGGCATCGCCGGCGCCGAAGATCTGGCCGGTGACGCAGCCGAAGG
>DATJTV010000349.1:0-22024 GCA_035503055.1 Acetobacteraceae bacterium | reverse complement strand
CGGCCCCGCCGGGCCAGCACCTTGCAGTAGAAGAAGCCGCGCACCGTCTGCCCGCGCACCCGCGCATAGGCCGGATGGATGCCCCACCGCTCGTAGCCCATCGATTCGTAGAGCCGGATCGCCGCCGCCTGCGTCTCGCGCACGTCGAGATTGATCACGTGGCGATGCAGCATCCGCGCCCGGTCCTCTGCCTTGCGCAGCACCATCCGCGCGATCCCGTGGCCCCGCGCATAGGGTGCGGTGAAGGCGTGCGTCAGCGTCGCGCTGAAGCGTTGCGCCTCGTTGTTGCGCGGCGGCAGCAAGAGCTGCGCCGCGGCGACGATCATGTCGTTCAGGCGGCCGACGATGAGCTCGCGCTCGGGCACCAGCAGCACGCCGCGGAAATAGCTCGCCAGCACCCCGATCTCGGGCGGGTTGACCCAGCCGAACCCGCCGCCCTCGATGATCGCGGCATTGGCCGCCTCGCAAAGCGCGTTCAGGTCATCGGCCGAGAGCTCGTTGATCTGCTCGACCGAGATTCTCGGGCGCACGGGAGGTCGCGCGCCGGCCAATGGATCGGCTTCGTTCATGCGCACCTGCCCTCATGGGTTCCAGCCGAGGAAATTGGCGAGGATCCTGAGCCCGACGCGCTGGCTCTTCTCGACGTGGAACTGTGTGCCCGCGCGGTTGCCGCGCGCGACCATCGCCACGACCGCCCCGCCATAGTCGGTGGTGGCGAGCACGTCCGCGGGATCGGCGCCCGCGAGCGCGTAGCTGTGCACGAAATAGACGTGCTGCCCCGGCGCCAGCCCGGCGAGCAACGGATGCCGCGCCTCCGGTTCGAACGCGAGCGCGTTCCACCCCATCTGCGGCAAGCGGAGCCCGTCCGCCGGCATCGCCGCGATTTCCCCCCGGATCCAGGCGAAGCCCGGCGTGATCCTGTGCTCGAGCCCCCGCTCCGCCATGAGCTGCATGCCGACGCAGATGCCGAGGAACGGCGTCCCGCCGTCCACCGCATGCGCAATCGCCTCGCTCATGCCCGGAACCGCGCCGAGCCCCGCCGCGCAGTCGGCGAAGGCGCCTTGGCCCGGCAGCACGATCCGGTCCGCCGCCGCCACCTCCCGCGCCTCGCCGGTGATGCGCACCTTGGCCGCGATGCCCTCCTCCTCCGCCGCCCGCTCCAGCGCCCGCGCCGCCGAGGCGAGGTTGCCGCTCCCGTAATCGACCACCGCGACCTTCATGCCATGCGCCCCACCTGCTCCGGCCGCTCCGCCAGGTAGCGCGCCAGCGCCGCCTCTGCATCGCGCGCCGCGACGACGTCGCTCAGCAGATAGCCCCGCCGCGCCAGCGACCAGCGGCGGAGATCATTGCCGGTGAGCCCGAGGATAAGGGCGAAGGCCGCGAGAAGCACCGCCCGCAGCGCGCCCGCCGGCGCCTGCACGATCCCGATCAGCGCCGCCGCCGCTAGCGCCGCCGGCACCCACGCGCGATGCCGGGCGAGCCAGAGCGGCCCGAACAGGAACGCGCCCCAGCGGAAGCCCTCGACGAGCAGCTCCGGGCCGCGGTCGGCGCGGGTATGGGCGGTGAAGTACCTCACAGGCTTCCCTTCGTCGAAGGGATGGCATCCCCGATCCCGGGATCCCGTTCGACCGCCATGCGGAGCGCCCGCGCCGCGGCCTTGAAGGCCGCCTCCGCGATATGGTGCGCGTTCTCCCCGGCGCGCGCGTTGAGGTGCAGCGTGAGCGCCGCGTTGGTCGCAAAGGCGGCAAAAAACTCCCGGAAGAGCTCCGTCTCCATCCCGCCCAGCCGCTCCGCCGGGAAGCTTATACTCCACGAGAGGTGCGGCCGGCCCGAAAGATCGATCGCCGCCTCCACCAGCGCCTCGTCCATCGGCACCAGCGCCTGGCCGAACCGGCGGATCCCGCGCTTCTCGCCGAGCGCCTGCTTGAGCGCCTGCCCGAGCACGATCCCCACATCCTCGGTCGTGTGGTGGGCGTCGATCGCGAGATCGCCCTTGGCCGTCACGGCGAGGTCGAAGAGCGCGTGCCGGGCGAAGGCGGTCAGCATGTGGTCGAGGAAGCCGATCCCGGTCGCGATCTCGGCCTTGCCCGTCCCCTCGAGCGAGAGGGCGAGCCGGATATCGGTCTCGCTCGTCGCGCGGTGGATCGTGCTGCTGCGGCCCATGGCCGGAGCACTAGCCCAAACGGGCTCCGTTTCCAAACCCGGACGGTTCTCCGTCCGGCCGCGAGCCTCTCAGTGCGCGATCTGCTCGAGCGCCAGCTCTTTCGTCGCCGGCCCGAAGTACCCGATGACGCCGATCACCACCAGCATGGCGATGCCGATGAAGATCGCGACCGCCGCGACGCCGCCCGAGTGCAGGAAGTAGCCGATGGCGAGTCCCGCGAAGGCGGCCGAGATCCGGCTCCAGGAATAGACGAAGCCGATCGCGCGTGCGCGGATCCGCGTCGGGAACAGCTCCGCCTGGTAGTTGTGGAACGCGTACGACATCACGTTCGCGCAGAGCGTGAACAGCACGCCGACGACGATCAGCGAGGCCGGCGCCGTGAGCTGGGCGAAGATCGCCATCAGGATCAGCATTCCCGTAGCCCCACCCACGATCTGCCATTTGCGCTCGATCCGATCGGAGAAGAGCGTCCCGATCAGCGGCCCGAACGGGTTGGCGATGGCGATGATGAAGGCATATTCGAGGCTCTGCGTGATGTGGATGCCGCGCGCGATCAGGAGCGTCGGCACCCAGGCGGCGAACCCGTAGAAGCCGATCGTCTGGGCGAAATTGAACACCGAGAGCATGATCGTGCGGCTGCGGTACTCCGGCGCGAACGCCTCGGCGAGGCTGCCTTGCGCCTCCGCCTCCGCCGGCTCCGGCGCCGGCGCCGGCAGCTTCCGCCCAAGCTCCGCCTCCACCCCGGCCTCGATCCTGGCGACGATGCGCTCCGCCTCCTCGTTGCGGCCGTGCTTGGCGAGCCAGCGCGGGCTCTCCGGAAGGCCGAGCTGGAGGAACCACACCACCACCCCGCCCACCGTGCCGATCAGCACCACCCAGCGCCAGCCCTCGAAGCCGAGCGGCGAGAGCGGCACCAGCCGCCAGGCGAGGAAGGCCACCACCGGAACCGCGCAGTAGGTGATCAGCTGGTTGGTCGAGAAGGCACGCCCGCGCTCGCGGCGCGGGATCAGCTCGGCGATGTAGGCATCGATCGTGACCAGCTCGATACCGAGCCCGATCCCGGCGATGAAGCGCCAGATGATCAGCGAGAAGCCGGTCGTCTGGAACGCCATGATCGCCGAGCAGACGATGTACCAGACGAGCGACCAGACGAAGATCTTGCGCCGGCCGAAGCGGTCGGCGACGTTGCCAAGGATCAGCGTCCCCGCCCAGAGGCCGGCGAAGGTCGCGAAGACGAAGGTTCCGAACCCCGCCTGCCCGATCACCCTGAGCGCCGCGATCGGGCCGAGCGATTCGGGCGTGAAGAGCCCGGACTTGACCATCCCCGGCGCGACATAGGCAGTGAAGAAGAGGTCGTAGAACTCGAAGACCCCGCCGAGCGAGATCAGGACGATCATCCGCCAGACGTACCAGGAAGAGGGCAGCCGATCGAGCCGCGCGGCAATCTCTCCGGTCTTGTTCGACGTGCCCATCCGTTTCCACCCCGATCTCTTCGCCGCGCCGCGATGGCGGCGCGGCTCGCCTCTCTGAACGAGAAGCCAACGATCCTAATGGCATACCAGGCCGGGTGCGCCAACCCCGCCCTGCTTCCGCGTCATTGCTCCCATCTTGCGCCGCAGCGCGCGGCGGGCCATGTCCCGCCCGATGCCCCCCTTTTCTCCCACGTTGTTTCCCGCCGGCGCCGTGCCCGACCCGATCGGCTGGCACGGCACCACGATCATTGCGGTCCGCCGCGACGGCGCCGTCGCCATGGCCGGCGACGGCCAGGTCAGCCTCGGCCAGACCGTCGTCAAGGCGAACGCCCGTAAGGTCCGCCGCATCGGCGGCGGGTCCGTGCTCGCGGGCTTCGCCGGCGCCACCGCCGACGCTTTCACCCTCCTCGAGCGGCTCGAGGCCAAGCTCGAGCGCTTCCCGGGCCAGCTCGAGCGCGCCGCGGTCGAGCTCGCGAAGGATTGGCGCACCGACCGCTATCTCCGCCGGCTCGAGGCGATGATGGCGGTCGCCGACCGCGAGCGCAGCTTCCTCATCAGCGGCAACGGCGACGTGCTCGAGCCCGAGGACGGCGTGATCGGCATCGGCTCGGGCGGCAATTACGCGCTCGCCGCGGCGCGCGCGCTCCTCTCCGTCCCCGGCCTCGCCGCCGCCGAGATCGCCAGCCGCGCGATCGAGATCGCCGCCGATATCTGCGTCTACACCAACCGCAACGTCACCCTGGAAACGATCTGATCCGATGGACGCGCCGAGCTATTCCCCCCGCGAGATCGTCTCCGAGCTCGACCGCTTCATCGTCGGCCAGAACGATGCCAAGCGCGCCGTCGCCATTGCGCTGCGCAACCGCTGGCGCCGCGCGCAGCTGCCCGAGGCGCTGCGCGAGGAGGTGATGCCCAAGAACATCCTGATGATCGGCCCGACCGGCGTCGGCAAGACCGAGATCGCGCGCCGCCTCGCCAAGCTCGCCGAGGCGCCCTTCCTCAAAGTCGAGGCGACCAAGTTCACCGAGGTCGGCTATGTCGGCCGCGACGTCGAGAGCATCGTCCGCGATCTCGTCGAGGCCGCGATCAACATGCGCCGCGAGGCCGCGCGCAAGGACGTGCAGGCGAAGGCCGAGCTCGCCGCCGAGGAGCGCCTCGTCACCGCGCTCGTGGGCGAGGGCGCCTCGTCCGAAACGCGGGGCAAATTCCGCCGCATGCTCCGCGACGGCACGCTCGACGACAAGGAGGTCGAGGTGAGCGTGGCCGAGCCCGCCGGCAATCCGATCGGCCAGCTCGACATTCCCGGCATGCCGCCCGGCCAGATGATCAACCTCTCCGAGATGATGAAAGGCATGTTCGGCCGCGCGCCCCAGCGGCGGCGGATGAAGGTCGCCGACGCCCGCGCCGCGCTGGAGCGCGAGGAGGCGGATCGCCTGCTCGATACCGACGCAATGAGCCGCGATGCGGTGAGCAACGCCGAGAACCACGGCATCGTCTTCATCGACGAGATCGACAAGATCTGCGCCCGGACCCTCGAAGGCGGCTTCCGCGGCGGCGACGTCTCGCGCGAGGGCGTGCAGCGCGATCTCCTGCCGCTGATCGAGGGCACCACCGTCGCCACCAAATACGGGCCGGTGAAGACCGACCACATCCTCTTCATCGCCTCCGGCGCCTTCCATCTCGCCAAGCCCGCCGATCTCTTGCCCGAGCTGCAGGGCCGCCTGCCGATCCGCGTGGAGCTCGCCTCGCTCACGCGCGCCGATCTCCGCCGCATCCTGACCGAGCCCGAGCATTCGTTGCTCAAGCAGTACGAGGCGCTGCTCGGCACCGAGAAGGTTTCTCTCTCCTTCACCGACGATGCGATCGACGCGCTCGCCGAGCTCGCCGCCGACATCAACGAGCGGGTGGAGAACATCGGCGCGCGCCGCCTGCACACCGTGCTCGAGCGCCTGCTCGAGGAGGTGAGCTTCTCCGCCTCCGACCGCCCGGGCGAGGCCATCGTCATCGATGCGGCCTATGTCCGCGACCGCGTGGCACCGCTCGCCGTCAAGGGCGATCTCCGCCATTTCATTTTGTAGATCGCGCGGGCCGCCACATTAATCCCGCGTAATATCACGGCTTCGCCGCATTTGCCGCCCATCTAACCGCCTGGTCCATCGGCAAGATGGGAAGCAAACGATGTCGCTCGCACGGCGCTTGCTGCCCGCCGCGGCTTTGCTTCTATTGGCCGCGCTCTCGGGCTGCGTCTATCCTTACGGCTATGGCTACCCGTACCCCGCCTACAGCTATTACGGGTATTACGGCCCGCCGGTGGTGACCGGCGGCGTCTTCGTCGGCGGCGGCTGGTGGGGCCATCCGGGCTGGCACCACGGCTATGGCGGCTGGTGGCATTAGAGCGTGATGACCGAAGGTGGAATCGCCGTAGGTCTGAATCACGCGGGGAAACAAAGACCTAGAGCGGGATACGTGAGCCTGTGCGAACGCCTCCCGCTCTAGCGCCCCGGCGCCTGCATCTCCCGCTCCAGCGCCTCGATCTCGGCATCGCTGAAACCGAAATGATGTGCGATCTCGTGCACGACGACGTTCTGCACGAGCGACGCGAGATCGACCTCGGTCTCGATCCATTCGAGCAGGATCGGCTCGCGATAGATCAGGATCGTGTCCGGCATGCGCGCCGGGTCCGAGACGCTGCGGCTGCCGAGCGGCGTGCCGCGGTAGAGGCCCGTGAGGTCCCAAGGCGATGAGATCCCCATCTCCTCGAGCGTCGCCTCGTCAGGCTGCTCCTCGATCATGATCCCCACGCCCTCGAGATGCCGCGCGAGCCGGCTCGGGATGGCGGCGAGCGCCGCCTCGGCGAGCGTCATGAGATCCTCGAGCGAGGGCGGCGTGGTAAAGACGCGTGCGGCAGTCATGGCACTATTGGCGGAGCGGTCCGCCGCCGGGTCAAGTCTCGGAAGAGGGAGGATGGCGAATGGTGGAGCGTCTTGATCCTGCGGCCCGCGCCGCGCTGGCCCAAACCTTGCCGCAATGGACGATGGCGGAGGGGCGCGAAGCGATCCGCCGTACCCTCCGCTTCGCCGATTTTTCCGAGGCCTGGGGCTTCATGAGCCGCGTCGCCCTGCTCGCCGAGCAGCATCAGCACCACCCCGAATGGTCGAACGTCTGGAACCGGGTGGAGATCACGCTCGCAACCCACGACGCGGGCGGGCTCACCGAGCGGGACGTCAAGCTCGCCCGCGCGATCGACGCGCTGCTGGCGCGCTGAGCCGCGCTCACTCCAGCGTCAGGAATACCGTTCCGAGCGGGGGGAAAAGGACCTCGACCTTGGCCGGCCCGAGCAGCCAGACCGTCGGCGTCACGCTGCCCAGCATCACCACCTGGCCCGCCTTGAGCCCGCCGAATGCGGCGGCGAGCGGCGAGCTGGCGAGCCAGGCGAGTGCCGCCATCGGATCGCCCAATAGCTCCGCGCCCTTGCCGTGGCCCCGTTCGCCCTGGTTGACGAGGAGGGTCCCCTCGATCCCCTTGAGGTCGAGCGCGCGCCACTCCGTCTGCGCCGCGCCGGTCACCGCGGCCGCGTGGCAGACCTGGTCGGCGATCAGCGCATTGGTGCCGAATTCGCTGATGTCGGGATACCGGTTCTCGACGATCTCGATCCCCGCCGAGACCGCCTCCACCGCAGCCGCCGCCCGCGCCGCATCGCACGGCCCCGCCGGAAGGTCCGCCCCGAGCCGCGCCACCAGCTCGCATTCGACGCCGGGGGACTGGAAATCGGCGAAGCGCAGCCGGATCCCGCTCGCGTGCAGGCCGGGCTTGGCGATGAACCCGGCGATCGGGCCGTCAACGTCGAGATAGGCCTGCATGTGCTTGGCCGTCGCGCCGATCTTGAAGCCGGCCGGCGGCAGCGCGTCGAGCCGCTCGGCGAGCACGCGCTGGACCGCGATCGCCGCGGCCTCGTCCGCCGGCCTCAGATTCTCCGGCAGCGTGTCGAGCTTCTGGTGGGCCTGGCGCGCGGCGAGCAGCAGCTCGGCCAGGGAATCGGCCTCGGCGCTCATCCCTCTGGGTTCATCCCTCTGGGCTCATCCCTCTGGGCTCATCATGCGGGCGCGTCGCCGGGGCGGCTGAGCTCGTAGAGCGCGATCGCGCCCGCCGCCGCGACATTGAGGCTCGGCATCGCCTTGCCCCCGGCGCGCGGCATCGCCAGGCGCGCAATCTCGTCGCAGGTCTCGCGCGTGAGCCGCCGCAGCCCCTCGTCCTCCGCGCCGAGCACCAGCGCCACGCGCCGGTCGCGGAGCGCGGGCCCCAAGAGCGCGCCCGGCGCCTCCGCGGCGAGCCCCACCGTCCAGCAATTCGCCGCCTTGAGGGCGATCAACGTGCGGGCGATGTTGACCGCGCGCAACAGCGGGATGGTCTCGAGCGCGCCCGAGGCCGCCTTCGCGAGCGCCCCCGTCTCGTCCGGCGCGTTGCGCTCCTGGGCGATCACGCCGGCGGCGCCGAAGGCGGCGGCCGAGCGCAGGATCGCGCCGACATTGCGCGGATCGGAGACCTGGTCGAGCACGATCAGCGGGCCCGGCCGCGCCAGCACCTGGGCGAGCGGCGGCTGGGCCAGCGGATCCGCCAGCAGCGCCGCGCCCTGGTGGACGGTGTTATGGCCGAGCAGCTGGTCGAGCCGGCCGCGCTCGGTGCGCTCGGGCGCGAGCGGCCAGGGCCCGCCCATGCGCGGCCCGAGCGCCGCCTCGGCCTCATCGGTGAGCAGCAGCCGCCGTGCCCTTCGGTGCGGGTTCGCGAGCGCGGCGGCCACCGCGTGCAGGCCGTAGAGCCACATGCCCCCACGCGGTGCCGCATGGGGAGCTCCGGGGCGCGGGGTCTCAGAGCGGGGCGGTGGCCCCAGGCGGCGGGGCGGATTGTGCCGTTCCATCATCCGGCCCCTATAGAGCAGTTCGCCGGGCGCGATAATCGGCCCCCAAGCGCTCGCCCACGCTTCGTTGACAACTCTTCCGACTTTCCATACCCCGCGCGGCGGAGGGGTGCCCGAGTGGCTAAAGGGGACGGACTGTAAATCCGTTGGCGCACGCCTACGTTGGTTCGAATCCAACCCCCTCCACCATTACTCACGCCGGCCACCTCCGCGACAATCCGAAAAACAGAGGAAATAAGCCGATTTTCGCATTGTTCCTTCCGTGCGCCTCCGCTACAATCCGCACCGATCCGGCATACCGTCAGGGGTAGCGTCAGGGGTTAGGGAGGAGGCAATAGTGGCAAAGCTCACCGCGAGCACTGTCCGAGCCAAGCTGAAGGTGCCCGGTAAGTACGGCGACGGCGACGGTTTGTGGTTGGAAGTCGGTGCGCACGAGCGCGGCTCGTGGTTCCTCCGCTACGGCTCGCGCGCGAAACCGCGGCAGATGAGCCTCGGCAGCATCCAGCTCATCTCCCTCGTCGAAGCGCGGGAGCGTGCCGCCGCCGCGCGCAAGCTCATCGCCGATGGGGTCGATCCGCTCGAGCAGCGACGCCAGCAAGAGCGCGCCGACCAGGTGGCGCAAGCGCGGGCCACCACCTTTGAAGAAGCGGCCGGCGCCTATATCGCCGCCCACGAAGCGGGCTGGCGCAGCCCAGTACACCGCCGCCAGTGGAAGCATACGCTCGGCGCCTATGCCTTCCCCATCATCGGCAGCCTGGCAGTCGGCGAGGTCGCCACTGAGCACGTCCTCGAGGTCCTTCGACCGATCTGGAACCGCTATCCCGAGACGGCGAGCCGGCTTCGCGGCCGCATCGAGGTCATTCTCTCCTACGCCAAGGCCCGCGGCTGGCGCGAGGGACTCAACCCGGCCGTCTGGCGCGGCCACCTGCAGATCATGCTGCCCGCGCCCGGCAAGGTGCGCGCCGTCCGCCACCACGCCGCCCTCGATTGGCGGGAGGCACCGGCGTTCATGATGGCGCTCCGGCAGCAGGGCAGCTTCGGCGCCGCGGCGCTCGAGTTCGCGATCCTTACCGCGGCCAGGTCGGGCGAGGTCCGTGGCGCGAGATGGACCGAGATCGACATGCAGGCGAGCCTGTGGACGATCCCCGGCGAGCGCATGAAGGCCGGGGTGGCTCACCGTGTTCCGCTCTCTCAAGCGGCGATGCAGATCCTCCGCCGGATGGCTGACCTGAAGAATGGCAGCGGTCTCGTCTTCCTCGGGCAGAAGTACAAGGTGTCGATGTCCGACATGACGCTCGGCGCCGTGTTGCGGCGGATGGGCCGCGGCGATCTCACCGTGCACGGATTCCGCAGCACGTTCCGGGATTGGGCCGCCGAGGCGACGCATTGCGCACAGGAGGTCGCCGAGCAGGCGCTCGCTCACGTCGTCGGCGACAAGGTGGAAGCCGCATACCGGCGCGGCGATCTCTTCGAGAAGCGCGCCGCCCTCATGCGTGATTGGGCCGCGTTCCTCGCCCGTCCGCCGGCGAAGGTTGTGCGCTTTCAGCGTGCGACCACACAAGTGGAGGCCAGCCCACGAGCGATCTCTACGATACCGACATTCTCATCTGGTCGGAGCACCAGGCGGCTTTGCTTTGCCGCCTCGCGGACGGAGAGCGCGTCAACGATCAGGTCGATTGGGAGAACGTGATCGAGGAGGTCAAAAGCGTGGGCCGTGAGCAATTGCATGCGGTGGAATCACTGCTGGTGCAGGGGATAATCCACATGCTCAAGGCCGAGGCTCGGCCCCTCGCACGTGATCGGCCGCATTGGCAAGCCGAAGCCACGCGCCAGCTTGGTGATGCGGCCGATCGCTTCACGCCGTACATGCACCAGAAGATTGATCTCGTGCGGCTCTATCGGCGTGCCGTCTTCGCAATGCCGGTGACCTATGACGGTCAACCCCCGCTCCCCATGTCCACCGACCGCCCGTTCACCAGCATCGACGAGTTGTTCGCGCAACCGCGACCGGCGGCCGAGCGGCGAGTCGGGCAGGCCGGCCATTCGGGCGCCGGTTAGCTATTCCATATGAGTTTCGAAACATTAGCGCGCCCCTACGAGGTAGCCGTACACGCGGCAGCTGCCGCTTCCGTGGATGCGGAGGAGGAGGCCCAGCTGACGACACCTGTCAGCAACCTGCTTTCGGGCGTTGCCGCTGAAGCGGGATTGGGAACGCTTCGGCTCATAAGAGAGACGCGCTTGGATCGGACGCGGCCGGATTTCGCCGCGCTGCTGACACAAGGGGCTACAACGCGGCAGAAAGGCTTTGTGGAACTCAAGCCGCCCAGCATTTCGGTGGACGTAACGCAGTGGACGGGTCGCAATGCGCGGCAGTGGGAACTCTTGCGCAAAGAAGCGGAAATCCTGATCGTGTGCAACGGGGCCGAAGCGCAGCTTTACCGGGACGGAGACCCGGTCGGCGGGGCCGCCTCACTTCCATATAGTGATGCGCATCGTTGGCAGCCTGACGCGCTTGTGCGCTTGCTTAGCCGCTTTTTTGAACTAACTCCGACGCCCATTGTGGACGTCGCAGCTCTGTCACGAAGACTAGCTATTCGAACGGCCGATTTACGCGATCGGCTGCTGTGGCTGCTGAACCAGTCCGGCGGCGCTGGTGCCCTCGCCCAGGGAAGCTTGCGCGCTTGGCGACAGCACATCTACGCCCAGGCCACCGAACGCGATTTCGCAGACGGAATATCGCAGGTTGTTGCGTACGGAATGGTCTTGGCGGTGCTCACATCGGCCGACGTGGACGCTAATCACGACGGCCTCATCACAGTCACGGAAGCTCGATCGGCCATCCGGGAATCAAGCCCGGTGCTTGCTGCCGCGTTTGCGCCGCTGCTCGACCGAGCGCCGTTGGCTGAAGCGGTGCGGGTAGAGCTTGGTGCGCTTGAGACGCTTATCAGCGCTGTTAACGCCCGCAGAGTCAACGCGAGCGCTGATCTGCGAGGCGACCCTTGGCTGTACTTCTACGAGGACTTCCTTAGCGTCTACGATCCCGAAGAGCGGCGGCAGTCAGGTGTTTATTTTACGCCGATCGACATTGTCCAGGCTATGGTAACGATCACCGATCATCTACTGGTCGAACGGCTCAGTCGCAGGCTCAGCTTCGCTGATCCGCAGGTCGTCACCCTCGATCCGGCAGCCGGCACCGGCACGTTCCCACTCGCCGTGATTGACAAAGCAGTAACGCGCGCCGCTGCCGCGCGAGGCACGGCTGGTCCGCGCCAAGCAGCGGCCAACCTGGAGCAGAATCTATATGCATTCGAGCTTCTGCCTGGCCCTTATTCGGTCGCCCATCTGCGGCTGACGCAGCGCCTTTCAAGCCTTTCGAACGGACGCGTCGCTACGGCGCGGGTGATCTTGACCGACACGCTTGAGTCTCCACTTGCGACGGACGACCAATATGCCCTATTCGGCGACGCCGAGACGTTGGCAGCGGAGCAGAATCGCGCGCGGCGCATCAAGCTAGTGCAGCGCGTCACCGTTGTCATTGGCAATCCCCCCTATCGCCGGGTCGAGCGCGCGGCGGAGGGACGTGGATCTGGCGGATGGGTCGTAAGCGGGCGCGTGCCCAGTCGGAACAACGCACGCAGCTTGTTTGCTGATATTTACGATATAGCAAATCAGAATACGATTTTTAGCCACATCGCCAACCTTTACAACCTATACGTCTATTTCTGGCGCTGGGCAATTTGGAAGGCGTTCGAGGCGCATGGCGACGGACCTGGGGTCGTCGCTTTTATCACCGGTGCGAGCTGGCTCGCCGGGCCCGGCTTCATGGGCCTGCGTCAGCTTGTTCGCGAGATTTGCGATGAAGCGTGGGTGATCGACCTCGGAGGTGACAATCGCGGGGCAAATCCGGAGGAGAATGTCTTCGCGATCGAGACCCCGGTCGCGGTCGTGGTGCTCGCGCGGGATGGCGCGAGTAATCGCAGACGACCGGCCCGGGTCCATTACCGTCGGGTCCGCGGGACGTCTGAGGAAAAGTTGCAAGCGATGCGCGCGATCGCAGGGGCCGATAGCCCGCTCGCCGGCGAATGGACAGACGCGCCAACGGGGTGGCGCGATCCGTTCGTGCCGCCGACGGGTGACGCCGCCTGGACCGATCTGCCCCTTATAGCTGATATCTTCCCGTGGCAGCAGCCCGGGTGCAAGTTCGGCCGGACGTGGCCAATCGCACCCTCGCCCGACTTGTTAGCGCGGCGCTGGGAGCAGTTTGTCGGTGCGCCTACGGAGAAGAAACGCGAACTCTTTGTTACGGCTAGTACCGGTCGCAACATCGACACGTCAGTCGGTCGGCTACCGAAACTATCCGACGCGCTGGTTGGGACGCCGCACCAACCAATTGTCCGCTACGCGTATCGTAGCTTCGACCGACAATGGGCATTCGATGACCCTAGGCTGGCGGCACTTGAGAGGCCCGCGCTCTGGCAAAGCCTTTCGGAACGGCAAATCTTCTTCGCTTCGCTCTTGACCGGCCATGTCGCCGATGGACCCGCGCTCACACTGGCGGTTGAAGTTCCTGACCTGCACTTCTTCCGAGGAAACTACGGCGGAAAGGATATTATCCCACTCTACAGAGATGCCGCTTGTCGCGAAGCAAACATCACGGCGGGCTTAGCGAGAGTGCTGGCTGGCCACCTTGGCATCGAGGTGCCGACTCCGGAAGACATCGCCGCATATGTCTACGCGCTGCTGAGCGCCTCCGCCTATCAAGCACGCTTCGCCGACGCGCTACGCACGCCCGGTTTGCGTGTCCCTCTCACCGCCGACGTCGCGCTTTGGCGGGAGGCGGTGGCGGCCGGCAGCGAATTGATCTGGTTGCATAGCTACGCAGAGCGCTTCCGCGACCCGAATGCGGGGCGCGGCGGAGAGGTTCCGCCTGTTGAGGGCATCGCTTGGGTTGAGCCAGTCAATATCGTGCCGATAGACGTGTCGGCGATCCGCTATGATGAGGCGACCCGCACATTGCTTGTTGGAGATGGTCAGGTCTCGGGAGTCCGTCCTGATGTATGGGCCTATTCGGTCAGCGGGATGCCGGTAGTTGCCAAGTGGCTCAGCTACCGAACAAGTCGGCCGACTGGCCGCGCGGCGTCTTCGGCGAGTGCGCTTGATCGAGTACGACCGACGGATTGGGCTGACGCGTGGAACGATGAGTTGCTCGATTTGCTACGCGTCCTGACGATGACGCTCGATCGTCAGCAGTCACTGGCAGATTTACTGAGACGAATTTGTGCGGCTCCCCTTATTCCGTCGTGTGACCTGCCGGCGCCGCACGCAGCCGAACGGCGGCCGCCGGCCACGTTGCACGGGCCGGCCTTCAATTTCGCCCAATAAGAGTCTTCGTCGGCTCTTCGCCGAAGGTGTCGGAAAGCCCCCATTCCGCGATCGGCGAGACTCAGTCATGAATCGAATGTCCGCTTCCGTACGTCGCCGCCCGCAACCGGACCGGCAAGAAACCACCCGACGCAGCCATCAGGCAGCGCAGCTCGCTTAACACGCGCGTCGCCCGGTCATGAAGATCAAGCGCCGGTGGGGTAGGAATTCATTCAATCGTCGTGACCCGCGGCAACCCAGGCTTCTGCTCGAGTAGGTTCCATAGTGCCGTGCACTGCAATTATTACGGGTCCTCCGTCGGCATCGACATGACTGCGGGCGAAAAAGGCGCGGCTCGGCGCTAGGGCGCGCCTCGTTTCAAAAGCGCACCTGTCCCGGCCGCGGCCTCGGCATCGAGGGCGAGTTCGGCGGCCAGCCGCCCAACGAACAGTTGCAGCGCTTTCCGCACCGCCTTCTTCGGACGCTGGAGGGCTTCCGCCGCGGCGGGGGTGCCCCAGCCCGGCAGGGCCGCTAGGGCTGCTTCCAGCCGTTGCAACCGGCGGCTGCGGGCCGCTTCCGCCACCGCCCGTGGTGCTGTGCTCTCCCGCAGGTCGGTGAGCTCGCGCCGCAGCCTGCCAATCTGGGCAGCCGCCCCGATCGCTTGGGCAGTAAGCATCTGCTCCCGGGTAGCTGCTGCGGCGGTGACGCGCTGGCCTCTGGCGCTGTAGCCTTCGCGCCAGGCGTCAGCCTCACCCTCGTCGAGCTTGCCCCTCGCATCGCGCGCCAGGTGCCCGTCCCGGATCGCTTTGAACAGCGTCGAAGGCGGGATCCCGTGCTTCTGGGCGTAGGGCTTGACCGCGACCGCCGGCATGGCCGGCGATCATGCCGGCGGGCCGCCGGCAGCGCCAAGCCGAGCCCGGACGGCGAGAGCGCGCGGCTTACGCCGCGATCGCCGGCGCCGCCTCCACTGCGGAGATGAGGGGCGGGTAGCGGTCAGCCGTCAGGCCGCTTGGCGCACCGCGGCCGCGAAGCGTTCCCTGGCCGCTTGCTGCACTTCGGCCCAAGTCGGCGCGACCGCAGGCCAGGTCGCCGGTGATGGTGGCGCGGAAGCCGGCACCGGAGGCCTCGCGGACGCGGCCAAGCGGGCAAGGCGCGCCCTCACCTGCTCGACCGTAAATCCGTCGAACAGGGCGGGCGCGATTGGGTCCGCCCGTCCAGCGTCAACGCAAAGGTTGGCGACCTCGACCGCGTAGAGCCTGTCGATCGTGTCGATCATACTTCTTCTCCTCTGGCGATTCGCTCGACGATATCGGCAGGGCGGAGATAGAGCTCGGCGTCGAAGTTCGCGATGCGGCCGACCAGCTCGCTCCCCGCCTCGGTCCGCCGTACGGCAAGCTCCAGCTCCGCGTGCAACTTTCGCAACCTGGCGCGCAGTTCGGCAAGGCGTCTCTCTCGTTCCGCCTCGCTTAGTGCGAGCCTGCCACTCGCCTTGTGCGCGCGTTCGATACGCTCGCGCTCCATTCGTTGCATCACGTCGCCGCCGAGCGCCATCAACGCGCCGGCGACCTGACGGCGGAAGTACGCCTCGGCTTCGCCTGCTTGATAGCCAAGTCGCGTAAAGCCGTGCCGTGTGAAGAACGCGAGATCATCTTCGAGGCGCCTCGCCGCCATGGCCACCTGATCGGCCACCGGCAGGGCAGCGGTCTCGATCGCGGCGATCTCGGTCTCGAGACGCTGGATCTCGGTGGCGATATCCGCGCCGTTTACCCCCTTCGTGCTCATCGTGCCACCCTTCTGATCACGTCGGCCAGGCCGTCCAGCGCGCTGGGCGGCGGTGCCGCCGGCGCGTCCAATGGGCCGGCGGCACGCAGGCCGCTGCCGTCGCCCTGGCCGGCACCGAATTGGCGTGCGCCCTCCGGCGCTCCCTGCACCGTCATGTGTTTGACAGTGTCACCGTCCGGCAAGATGATGCCGGCGGTGCGCGCCCACGCTCGACACCTTTGCTCGATCGCGCTCAGCGCTCCCAAACGCTGTGCGAGAGCCGAGAGCCTAGTGCTCATTACGGCAAATTCGCGATCAAGCCGCACAACTTCCGCGCTCGCTGCATCGAGCGCCATCTGATAGCCGTCCAGGATATCGCCCCTATGAACCG
Source organism: Acetobacteraceae bacterium (assembly GCA_035503055.1). Classification (GTDB taxonomy): domain Bacteria; phylum Pseudomonadota; class Alphaproteobacteria; order Acetobacterales; family Acetobacteraceae; genus JAKAWQ01. The sequence continues at coordinate 5,960 of DATJTV010000349.1, read as the reverse complement.
AGCGCTTGGCACGCTCCAGGGCCTCATCGGAGCGCATCCGCGTTACCAGCGCCTGCCCGCATGCTCGCTCGAGCCCGACGGCCATGTTTCCGAGGCCGATATGCTCGGCGCGCGTGACCGCGATCTCGTCGATCAGCTGGCCCCACCGTTGCAGATCAATTTCCATTCTCGTGTCCTCCTTCGCGACATCATAGACCCCGCCGGCCACTCCACCGCGAGTCATAGCTTAAAGCTCGCTCCGCATCGCGATCATAGCCCTCGCGCGCGCGTCCGCGATCCGTGCATCCGCGGCCTGCCGCTGTCCCCGATGTTGCGCCATCTCGCGCTCCCACAATGAATCGCAGAGGCCTTGCAGCCGCAGGGCATTGTCCGAAGTTCGTTCTGCTGTGGCGAACCAAGCCATTTCATCCTCGCTCATGAGGCTGGCGAGGTGCTGCACCACGCCGGCGTTTTTGCGCCAGCGCCCCATCGCGCGCTTGCGCCTCCGCTTGGCGCCGTCCGGATCGCGCGCGGCCTCGCGCTGCCGGCGGGCTTCGCGGGTTGCCCGGATCGCCCGCGCCTCTGCGAGCAGTTCCTCCGCGTTGTGATCCGCTGCCGGCGGCAGCGCCCGCTCCGGAGCGTACTGGCCCACGATCTGCCGGGCGCGGGCTAGATGCTCCTCGGCGTAGGCAAACTGCGCGCGCGCCGCCTCGGTGTCGGCGTCGCCATACCAGCTCGGCTGTTCTCCCGCCTCGATCCGGCGGAGCTCGCTCAAGGCGGTATCGCGCACGGTCTCGAAGTGATCGATCGCTGCCTCAGAGATCGCGATCAGTTCGTCAACCAGCCGGCGATAGCTATTGGACCGGGTGAAGTCGGGATCTCGCTCGGTCCAGAGTTCAAGCGTCTCGGCTAGCGTTTCGTACAGCCGCGTGGGATCCCATGCTTCGCGCTCTTGCCGCTTCTTTTGTCGCTGTTCTTCGGCCAGCCGCTCGGCCTCTTCGGGCGACGGCATCCGCCCGTCACGAATCATCGCCGTGGCCAGCGCGATCGCTGTCTCGAGGGTGCCGCCGCGGAGTTGCTCGGCGGCCGCGTCGAGGTGTTCGTGGCATCGACACTGACCGTCTTCGATACACCACCGTCCAGGCCCGCCCCATTGGACGATCGCCCAAGGTTCGCCGTCGATGTACAGGCGCGCCTGGCGATTGCGGCCAGCACCTCCGATGCGGGTGACGATTTCGCGCATGCGGCGCGGGTCGGGCTCGCGCGGCGAAGGGTAATAATCGGGCATTGAAGCGCTCCATATCGAGCCGGAAGGCGGTGGCCTCCTCAAGCTTGTTGCCGGTTGCGGCACGTTGGTCGAGCGCCCGTGGCGCCTCGAAGACGGAGAAGACGCGCACGCGGTTGCGGTACGGATAGGTGCGCACCCTGCCGGCGCATACGTGCAAGACGGGATAGGCCAGGTTCACGCCTAACAGGGCGCGGGCGCGTTCAACGAAGCCGCCGGGGTAGCAGCCGTACGCCTTGAAGCCTCCCGTGAGCTTGGCGCGTGCCAGCCACCAGACATCGGTGATCGGACGGTAGGTGCTCATGGTGATGCCCCTCGGGCAGCAAGCGTTGCGGCGGCGAAGGCGATGTCTTCGGGGCGCAGCGGCTCGACGATCTCGCCAGCGAGGTTGCGCCGGGGCATGCCCACGGCGATGGCCGCGAGGTAAGGCGGGCGGCGAACCCAGCGGACGACGAAAAGCTTGACCAGCTTGTGAGGGTATTCACCGTCCAGAGCACGGCGCAGCTCGCGGTCGATGCCGATCACCAGCGGCGGCGGCGTAGCGGCGTCGCCGAACACGGCCGGAAATCGCTCGGCAAGAACGGCGCCCAGCGCCGCTAGCGCCTTCCGCCGGCGCCGCTCCGCCTGGCGCTGGTCGATCCGAGGATCTGTCGCCTTCTTGTGCTCCGCTCCGGCCGGCGGCTTGACCGCGGGAGCGGATGCCGAGCCAGGTCCCGCCTGGGCGCGGACGCGCCCGAGGGCCAGTCGCAGCGTCCCCGTGCGCGCCGGCGGGGCTTGCAGCCGCGGGGCGGGCGGCCGGGCAGAGGATGCGCCCGCGGCCGCTGGCGGGACTCTGGTGGGCTTGGCGGCCCCCAGCGCGGGCGGAGGGGCGGCAGGCGCGGCGGGCGGCAGCATGGGTCGGGCAGTACCGATCCGGGCGCGCAAATCCTCGAGACGGATGCGGCTCATAAAGTGCTCCTGACATGTCAAAAGCGGATGTCGATCAGCCGGACGGGCGGGGGGCGGACCTACCGATCCGCCGCCTTGCGGAGCCCTCGCATCGCGCCGTTTCCGGCATCCCGCCCTGCAAAAGTGGGAAAGTGGGAGGAAGCAAGGAAACTCTGGGCGTTCCGCCGCTTCCAAAGTGGGAGGGGGGTTGCGGACTCCTCCCACTTTGGAATCGGCGCAAACCCTCAGAAAGCCTGGCTTCCTCCCACTTTCCCACTTTTGCAGGGCGAGAGTGCCGGAAGCTACGCATCGAGGTAGCGGCTCCAAGCCTCGTCGAAGTCCGTCCGGCGATAGCCCCAGGCACCACCTTTCCCTGTCATCGGGTCCGTCAACCGATGCCGGGTGATCCTGAATCTGCTAACCATCTGGGTGAACCGGGTAGTCGTCATGGGCCGGCGGGCGCGGCCCATCTCGGCCCAAGGGCGATCCTGCATGGCGAGCAGCTTCTCCACGATGGCCGCGGTCGGTAGCTCGTCGATCGGCCCGCCGATCAACTCCTCCGGATCCGTGGGCCACCCTTCGAAGATGCGCTTCGCGTCCCCGAGCAGTTTCTCGCCCAGGCTCTCGGCCTCATCGTCCGAGGCCGCGGCGAGCGCCTGCATCGCCTCGCGGGCGAGCCGAGGCCAGGGCTCGCCGGCGACCTCGGCAACCGCATAGAGAGCACGCCACCTATCGGCCGGACGGTTGAAGAGAATGCCCATGTCCGGGCGCGCCCGCTGCAACTCGGCCCGATGATCCCGCACCCACCGCGCCGCCTTCGCCTGCAAGCGCCCCCCGATCCGGCGGGTGATGTCTTCGATCGGCCAAATCCTCTCGGCGCGACTGCGTCGCTTCATCATGATCCTGATCGCGCGATCCTCGATCGTTCCGGGCAACGAACCAATTGCTGCAAGGGCAACGGGCGCATGACAAGAGAACAAGCGCGGCGTTTGATCTTCGCCGACGCATCGGCCGGCCGTCGCTCCCGGCTTGAAGCCGGCGTTGACCATCCCGCGCAGGTCATCATCGTCCTGCAAATAGGTGTCGGCCTCGTCCAGCAGCACCGTGGGCCGCGCCAGCTCGATCACGCGGAACAGAAAAGCCTGAGTAACGGTCTCGGTTTCCATGGGCTTCGGCACGACGCCCTTGAGCAGTTCCAATGCCGTTGATTTACCCGCGCCCTTGACGGGACTTTTGAATTGCAGACGCGGCGTGAACGCAAAAACTTCATAGGCATGGCAGTGCACCGTCCATAGAGCCATCGCCCGATGCGCGCCGGGAGGAAGAATCAGATGCCGGGCGAAGTAGCGCGAGAGAACATGCAACAGGACCGCGCCGTTGACAGCATCCGGCCACGGCGTCGGCGGCGGAAGATCGACTGGCCGGCCCTGACCCTTGCTATCGCCATTGTCAATGTCACGCTCGGCTTGAACGAGGCGATCGAGAATCGAGGCCCGCAGGTTCAGCCGCTCCGCCGTCGTCCGGCGCATCCGCTCATAGTCGGCGAGGCTAAGGTGGGCGAGGTCGCTCACCACCGCATCAATATCGACATCATCCGCCGGAGCCTCGCCGTTCGGCTTCGGCTGCGCTGCCTTCCGGCGCTTGGCCGCGGTCTTCGCGCGCTTGATCCGTTGCTCCAGGTCGGCGCGGTCATCGTCGATGTCGGTCATTGCGCGCACTCCGAGTTGGAAACAATCGCGATCAGATGCTCGGGATCATTCGGCCAGGCCGGCAGCCGGGCGAGGCAGTAGGCGAGCAGGTCGAAGATCTCGCCGCGCGGCAGATCGACCGCCGCGGCATGCCGGGCCAGCGCCCAGGCGGCGTCGTCATGACGGAAAGGCTCGGGCCAGGGCGGCGCGATGTGGGGCGTGAAGAGCACCGCCAAGCGCTCATGGATCGCCTGGTCGGTAAGGCCGGCGCCGCGGTAGAAGGCGAGCGCGCCGAGGGCATGGTGATCGCCCAGGATGAGGCAGCGATCGGCGCCGGTCTCGGGCGGGTCCGCCGGCGCGGGATTACGGTCCGGGCGGCGCCGCTCCGCCTGCGGCATAGCGCGGCGTTGTTCGCCCGGCGCTGCCGTGATAGCAAAGTCACGCATCGGGTTTTCTTTTCCGCTGCGTGCCGGTCCGACGACTTCGCGGTTGAGGAATTCGGCGACCTAACGCCCCGGCTCGTAACAGGACCGGGGCGTTTCTATCGACGGGATGCTCGTCATCGTCGGGTCCGGCGCGCGACTTGCCCGAGCGGCCGGTGTTGCGCCGGCGTCGCTGCAATCGATGGCGGTAGCGCGAGCTGATGATCGGCCTTGCGTGCGCAAAGAGACGGGCGCGCAACAGATCAAAGTCAAGCAGACGGTCGCCGTCGGCGATCCGCCGGAATAACCTGAGGTCATCCCAATAGCTCGGCCCACCCGGCTGCCGGGCGACCGCCGGCCTGGCCGGCGTCACGGCATGACGCCCGCAGCGCCCTCCCGTTCCTGACGTGTTTGCTTTCGTGCGCGGACCGACGCGACGGCTGCCTTTGCTCGGTCGCTGATGGAGGATTTGGCGAGCATCGCGCGGATCGAGTCCGCGTGGATCAGCGTGACGCCGCCGAGACGCGTCACCGTGAGATCGCCGCGCGCGATCATCGCGAACCCTTTTGAGTGGCCGATGCCGAGCATCCGCCAGGCTTCATCCGGCCGGACGGTGAGCCGCCCTTCTAGCGGATCGACCGGAGGCTGATTGTGGTCGATGCCGGCGACGGGCGTGTTGGAGCTCCGCACCGCCTTGCGGTGCTTCAGGCCAGATCGCTTCGCGGTGTGGGTGTACATGGGCATAACTCCGGATTGCATCGCGTTGAGTGGTGCGTGTGCAGCCCGGGCCTCATTGCCCGCAGCGATATAGAGCCCGGCCAGCATGCTCTCAGGCGATGGATACCGGTGCTCCCCGCGAGCGGTAGCCTATGCCCCGATGCCTCCGCCATGCAATGCTGTCATGCTTTGCGTCCCGCCGCCGGTCGTCCACCCGTGAGCCGTCGGGGGTAGCGTCAAGGGTAAGACGGGAGCGCAACGAAAAACATCTTCTGGGATCAACACCTTAGGGGAGGGTTATGCGGGAAACCCCCTCCACCAGGGTAGCTCTGCAACGGCTACGCGGCTGCCCGTGACGCCGCGGCGAGCGACGCCCGAACCAACTCCATGGGGATGACGAGCAGGAACGGATCGCCGGGCATGGGCTGGAATTTCCAGCGCCGGTAGAACCCTGGGCCTGCTCGTCTTTTGCCCGGGACACGACCCCCCGGTTGCCGATTTCGTGTGCGGCCATGCCGGAGCGCCTTGGTGCTGGCCGCCGCACGCATCTCAATGGTTTCGTCCTTGCGCGTCCGGCCGGAGCGCTTCGGGTTGGCTATAGTGATGCCCTTCCCTCGATTCTCATGGCGCCGGGAGTGTCCCGACAACAGCCGGACACATCGCGCCGGGATGGACGCGCGCAAGGGAGTTCTCCAAGCGAGCGGGGGGCGGAGACCGGGGCGCGAGGAGGACGAGCGGGCGAAGACGGCCCACCCCAGCGCGGTGGCTGCCGTGGCTCCTCTGCACCACCGGCGCGCGGCTTGGCGATGTCATGCGGGCGACGAAGGCCAACTTCGACGGCGGCAACGATTTTCGCGTCGTCGAGTCCCTCTCGCACCCGGGCGATGCGGACGAGCTCACGTTCAGCCGGGACACGACCGGCAAGCCCGTGCAGAACGCCTT
>DATJTV010000348.1:0-3810 GCA_035503055.1 Acetobacteraceae bacterium | reverse complement strand
TTCGCCTCGATCGGCGAGGAGATGGGCGAGGCGCTCGTCAGGGCCAGCTATTCGACCAACATCAAGGAGCGGCGGGACTGCTCGACCGCGCTCTTCGACACCGAAGGCAACACGCTCTGCCAGGCCGAGCACATCCCGATGCATCTCGGCAGCTTCATCGGCATCCTGCCGCACGTCATGAAGCGCCACCCGCTCGAGGAGATGCGGCCGGGCGATGTCTTCTGCGGCAACGACGCCTATGAGGGCGGCGGCACCCACCTGCCGGACATCGTGCTCGCCGAGCCGGTTTTCTTCGCGGGGAGGATGGTCGCGTGGGCGGTGAACCTCGCCCACCACGCCGACTTCGCCGACCGCGGGCATGCGCATATCTACCAGGAGGGGCTGCGCATTCCGCCGATCCGGCTCTACCGCGCGGGCGTGCTGCAGAAGGACGTGCAGGACCTCATCCTGCTCAACTGCCAGGTGCCGCGCGAACGGCTTTCCGATCTCCGCGCGCAGATGGCGGCGAACCGGCTCGGCGTGCAGCGGATGCAGGCGCTCTGCACCCGCTACGGGCTCGAGACCGTGCTCGCGGCGGGCAGCGCGCTGCAGGATTACGCGGAACGGAAGATGCGTGCAGGGATCGCGGCGATCCCCGACGGCACCTACCGCTTTGCCGACCGCTTCGATTGTCCCGAGCTCGACGGCGAGCTCGACTTCGCGGTCACGATCACGGTCTCGGGCGAGGCGATGCATCTGCACTTCGAAAGCCCACCCCAGGTGCGTGCCGGGATCAATCTCGTGTTCACCGCCTTGCTTTCGACGGTCTATTACGCGGTCAAGACGGTTGTCGATCCGACCATCCTGCCCAATGCGGGGCTGGCGCGGCCGATCGCCGTGACCGCGCCCGCCGGCACCGTGCTTCATTGCGTGCATCCGGCGGCAGTGAACGGCAGGACGGGCACCTGCCAGCGCGTCGTCGATCTCATCCATGGCGCGCTGGCCCAAGCCGTGCCGGAGCGGGTGATCGCGGCGTGCAACGGTGCCGTCACCTCCGCGACCTTTGTCGGCGCGCGGGCCGACGACGGCGATCTCTGGGTCTATCTGGAGACGATCGGCGGCGGCTCGGGCGCGCGGGCGACGAAGGACGGACTCGACGGCGTGCATGTGCATGTGACCAACACCTCCAACCTGCCGGTGGAGGCGCTCGAGGTCGAATATCCGCTGAGCGTGCTGCGCTACGAGCTGGTGAACGGCTCGGGCGGTACCGGGCGCCAGCGCGGCGGCATGGGGTTGCGCCGCGTCTATCGCGCCGAAGCGGAGTGCCGCGTGCGGCTCGACGGTTCGCGGCTGCGCTCCGCGCCTTGGGGGCTGGCAGGCGGGCTCGCGGGTGGCAAGGGCGAATTCCGCCTCGGTCCGGGCGTCGCTCCCTTCGACCATGGCGCGGGCGTGCTCAAGCCGGGCGAGACAGTGGAGATCATCACGCCCGGCGCGGGCGGCTATGGCCCGCCTTCGAAGCGGGCGCCCGAGCGACGCCTCCGCGATGTCGCCGAGGGGCGGGACGAAGGTGAACCGGCCTGAACGCGTCGGACAAGAAAACCAAGGAGGCCATCATGCTCTTTTCCCGCCGTGCGCTCCTCGCCGCAGGCGCTTCGCTGCCCCTCCTGCCGAGGATGGCGCGCGCAGCGTCGGCCCCGAACCATCTGACGTTCGGGCTCTCGAGCTATCCTCCCAACCTCCATCCCTGGATCAATGCCGGCACCGCCGCCGGCACCAGCCTACTTGCGCACCATCGCGGCCTTCTTTCCTACGCCGCGGACGGCAGCATCCAGGGCGAGCTTGCGGCGCATTGGGAACCCGATGGCGGCGCGGGATGGATCTTCCATCTGCGCGACGCCTCCTTCCACAACGGCCAACCGGCCGATGCGGCTGCCGTGAAATGGTCCTTCGAGCAGATCGCGGCGCCGCATTCGACCGCCTATCTGCGCTCCCAGTTCCAGGGGATCGCCGCGATCGAGACACCGGACGCGCACACCGTGCGGGTCGTCATGAAGGAGCCGACCGTCACGCTCCCGGATTGGCTCGCACCCTTCTACAGCTCGGTCGTGGCCCCCGGAACGGTCAAGCCGGGCAGGCTCCCCATCGGCTGCGGACCGTTCGTGCTCAAATCCTACGAGCGCGGGGTTTCGCTCGACTTCGCCGCCTTCGACAAATACTACAAGCCGGGCCTGCCCAAGCTGAAGACGATGCGCTTCGTCGCCTATCCGGACGAGAATCTGCGCGTGGCGGCGCTGCAAGCCGGCAATATCGATCTCATCGAGTACGTGCCCTGGCAATCGATGGGCACGATCGCGGCCGACCCGAAGCTCAAGATGGAGAGCACGCTCGGCCCGTTCATGTATCTCACGTTCAACGGCCGCTCCGGCCCCTTCAAGGACCCGCGCGTGCGCCAGGCGGTCGGCTTCGCGATCAAGCGATCGGACATCGTGAACGCTGCCTTCTTCGGCCGCGGCGCCCCCCTCGGCGGCATGCCGATCCCGCAGGGCACGCCGTTCTACGATGCGAAGCTCGCCGATTTCTGGACTTACGATCCGGACCGCGCCAAGAAGCTTCTCGCCGCGGCAGGACTGGCCAACGGCTTCTCCTGCACTCTGCTCTCCACCGCGCAGTACGGCATGCACAAGATCACCGCCGAGGTGGTGCAGCAGAACCTCGCCGCGATCGGGATCAATGTCACGCTCAACCTGCCGGACTGGGCAACGCGCGTCGCACTCGGCAATCGCGGCCAGTACGAGTTCTCCGTGGACGGCTCGGCAACCGAGAGCAACGACCCGGACGGGCTCAGCCCGCTGATCGACAGCACGCTCTCCCCCTCGTACGAGCGAAGCGTGGACGTGGCCGCGCCGGGGCTGCACGAACTGCTCGCGGCGGGCCGGGCGGAGTTCGATCAGGCCAAGCGCAAGGCGATCTACGACAAGGTGCAGGAAGTGGCGCTGCAATACGCGCCGCTCGTGCCCCTCTGCTGGCGCTCCCAGGCGTACGCGATGAAGAAGAACGTCGAAGGCTTCGCCAACCTGCCCGGCGCGCTCACCTTCTATTCGGGCTATTCCTTCGAGGATGCCTATTTCGCCTGACGTGCGATCAGTCATGAAGGTTGTTCTTTTTTGAAAAAAAGAACCAAAAAACTTTTATCCGTTTTTTGCCCGTTCGGAGTCCCGAGCTGGTGCGGCGTCCGCGGAACGGATAAAAGTCTTTTTGCTTCTTTTTCTTCAGAAAAAGAAGATTCTTCCTTACTAATTTCCAGAATGGCATGATGCTCTGGCTGGCGCGGCGGATCGCGATCTCGATCGGCCTCGTCTGGATCGTCGCCAGCATCGTCTTTCTCACGATCCGCATGATCCCGGGCAACCCGGCGGAGATGCTGCTCTCCCAAGGGGGGGTGGCGCCGGACCCGGCTTCGGTCGCCGAGCTCAAGCGGCAGCTCGGGCTCGACCGCCCGCTCCTCGCCCAGTACGCCGCCAGCATGATCGGGCTCGTCGAAGGCAATCTCGGCGATTCGCTCCAGGATGGCTCGCCGGTGATGGGGGACATCCTTGCCCGGCTGCCGCGCACGCTCGAGCTGATCGCCGCCGCCGGCCTCTTCGCCGTCCTCGTGGGCGTGCCGGCAGGCGCGCTCGCCGCGATTCGCAGCGGCGGCTTCTATGACCGCGTCGGCTCCTGGCTCGCCGGGCTCTGGCTCTCGGTGCCAATCTTCGTCACCGGCACGCTGTTGATCCTTCTCTTCGCGCAGACCCTGCGCTGGCTGCCGGCCGGCGGCTACGTGCCGTTCGC
>DATJTV010000347.1:0-26253 GCA_035503055.1 Acetobacteraceae bacterium | reverse complement strand
GACGAGGCGGCTGATCGCCTTTCTCGGGCTGCCCTGGGACGAGGCCTGCCTTGCGCCGGAGCGGAATCGCCGTTTGGTGAGTACCGCGAGCATGTGGCAGGTCCGCCAGCCGGTCTATGCGAGCTCTGTCGGGCGCTGGCGCCGCTACGAACCCTGGCTCGGCGAGCTACGGGAGCTGCTCGACGACGCGCCGGCGGATGCGCTCCGGGCCAGTCCTTAAGGGCCGCCCGTGATCGTGACGACCGTGGCGCCGTTGCCGGTCGGCGACCAGCCACCGGGCCGGTCGATCTCGTCCCACAGGATCACCCGCGGCGGCGGCGCGGGCTGAGCCACAGAAGCCTCGGGCTCGGGAAGGCCTTTCGCCTCCTCGGTTGCGAGTTCCGCGTCGCTGACCGGGGTCGCGCTGACGGGCATTACGCTCGGCGTCATTCCGCCGATGGCAGCGCTGTCCGCCACTGTGGCCAGATCGGTGGTCGCGATGCTGCGGTCGCTGGCCGGTGCGGCGGCGGGCAAGAGAAAGGCGCCGATGACGGCCGCGCCCAGCGCAGCCCGCCGGATCATCGCATACCAGCCGGGCCCCGTGCCCCGAACCGATCTTCCATCCTTCCCTCGAGCGCAGGGCATCGAAGGGAACCCTCTCTCAATTGTGATTGGACAAATGTCGAGGCTCGGACTGCGCAAGGCAAGCTTTACCGGATTAATTGATGGTAATGAGTCGATTTCGAAAAAGAATATGAAACATCTGTAAATCCGATTATTGCGATTGAGCAACGCGCGATTGCCTCGCTCCTTGGACGGAGGGCCGTTGATCCTACCGAAAGAGGATCTCTCCGGATCCGGAGACACTGCTCGCCCGTTGCGGGGGGTTGCCGGAGACGATGAACTCACCGGAGCCGGTGATCCGGGCATCGACGCTGTCGCGCGCAAAGGCGCGAATGCTGCCCGAGCCGGCGATCAGGCCGCGAACCGAAGCGGCCCGGATCGAAGCGACGTCCACGTCGCCCGAGCCGGTGAGGCGGATCGCGACCTGCTCCACGGTGCCGTTGGCCGCCACCGCTCCCGAGCCGGCGAGGGAAATATCGAGTGCCGGGCCGGAAAGTCCCGCGGCCTTCACGGTGCCGGCCCCGGCGAGCGCGATCGCATTGAGGCCCGGGCCGGTCGCCGCAACGACGATCGGCGAGGAAAGAACGACCGAGCCCTTGAGCCCGATCACCAGCGTGCCGCCGTTCACGTCGGTCTCGATGAGCGGGAGAATGTCCGCGGGGGCGGTGACCGTCACTTGCGATTTCGCCGATGGCGAGAAGGTAACGTCCGCCGGCGCGTCCACACGGATGCCCGAGTATGCCGGCTCCGCGCGCTCCTCCGTCCGGATCGGGCCCTTGGCGACCGTCGCGTTGCCGCCCGAAACGACGTGGCCGTTGACGATGACGGTCGATCCGTTGGTCGTGATGACCACCGTCTGCGCCCGTGCCGGGCACGAGACTGCCGCGAGCAGGCCGCCTGCCGCGCACATCGCCCGCATCGCGGTTCTCGTCATCGCGCGTTTCCTCCAACGTGCCGCCCGCAGGGTCCAGACCGGACTTGCAGCCGCGGGTCCCCTCTCCGGCGTGTCGGGAAATTGCCGCGAACGCAATCGTATCACGAAGCGGCGGCGCCGGCCCGAACCGATTTGCCGGCGCGGGCGCGCCTCAGGCGAGCGCGTGACCTGCGAGCCGCTCGAGCACGCGGATCGGCGCGCGCTCCGGCTCGGCCATCGCGGCGACCGGCAGATGGAATGTCTGCTCGAGCGCGAAGCGGCCGGCGAGCGCGGCGTGCAGAACCTGGTCCGTATAGACGATCCAGCTGGTTCCCGGCGGGAAGGCGAGCGAGGCGTGCGGCGCGCCGGCCTGGTACGCGGCGTCCTGCTTCATCGCGTCGTGCAGGCCGAGCATGATCGTGTCATAGGCGCTGCGGCGGCCCTTGGTGAGGCCGAGCCGCTCGATCAGCCAGGCGGAGGCAGCGCGGCCGGGCTTCACGCGCGGGAGGAACTTCTCGGCGAAGGCCGGGAACGGCTCGCCCACCTCCCAACGCCGCTCCGCCCCGTCCGGGGCGATGTTGCTGAAGACGCGGAGGATCCGCTCGCCCCGCGTCGGCCGCGTCGGGAAGGCATCGACATGCAGCAGCCGGTCGTCCTGGCGCACCGAGCTTGGCCGGTCCTCCACGTCCGCCGGGCGGAAGCTGGTTCGCGCCCTGCGGAGGCCCTGGGTGTAGCCGGGCGCGAGCGCGCGTAGCAGCGCCTCGGCCTGCCGGCCGAACCGGTCCAGCATCGCACCGAGGCGGGCGGCCTCGGCGCCCGTATGGCGGCTTCCCTGGCACTCGCCGGTCGCCGGATCGAAGCTGATGTTCTTCCGCCCGGGCGCGAGCGAAGAGGGCGTGAGGAACGGTTTTTCCGGCTCGTCCACGGCGAACGAGAGGGAGGGGAGGAAGAGGACACGCCCCTCCTCGAGCGCGCGGGTGGCGCGTGCGCCTTCCGCCACCTCGATCGGCGCGCCCCATTCGGCGATGTCCAGAACCGCGAGCACGCCCTCTTCGCGCATGCCTCTCTCCATCATTCGCGCGCCAGAACCCGGTCGGTGACGAAGGAGGCAAAGCGGCCGGCGCGGAATCGCTGTGCCACCGCCGCTTCCTCGTACTCGTCCCTCAGCCACGCGGCGAAATCCTTCCGCCCGGAAGCCCGGTAGAGCACGAAGAACGCATCGAGCACGCCGGCGCGCGCCTGCCGGACATGCCCGAAGCGAAGGGAGAGCTGCGCCAGCGCGTCCTCGGGACGGCCGCCCTCGGCGAGCAGGAAGACGCCGGCGGCGAGCCCGGTTCGGTCCGCGCCGGACTTGCAGTGGATGAGCGCGGGCTCCGCCATCGTCCGATAGACCTCCATCAGGCGCTCGAGGCGGTCGCGCTGCGGGATGCCGCGGCTTTCGAGCGCGAGATCGACGAGCGTGAGCCCGAGCCGCGCGGCGGCCTCGCGGGAGAGCGCGTCCGAGCCGTTGCGGGCCTCGCCGCGGAGATTGATCACGGTGCGGAGCCCCAATTGCCGCGTGAGGCGGGCGAGGCGCCCGGGCGTGGGGTGGTTCGAGCGGTAGAGCCGGCCCGGGACGACGGACGCAAAATTGGACCAGGTGAGGCGAAAGACGCCGTGATCGACGAGAAGGCTGTCGATCCAGGCAAGGCGGCGCCCCGCGGGCGAAGCGAGGTCGCCGCGAAAGATCGAGTTCATTTCGGGGCCATGGCCGGCGCCGTGGCCTTGGGCGAACCGGCGCGCGCTCGCTTTTGCATTGCGGGACCTGATAACCGCTCGGGGGTGCTGCCGCAAGGAGCGCACCCTTGCCCCAAGCCGGCTCCAGGCTACCCTGCCCGGCATGGACGAGCCCCCGCCCCCACGGCGCTACCTGCCTTTCGAGGCGGGGCCCTGGCGGATGGCGATGGGCTTGGTCGCGGCACCGATCGCCGCCCTCTTCGAGATCGACGGCGATTACGAGGCGCAAATGGCGCTCCGCCGCCGCCTGCTCGCCGGGCGGCACACGGAGGTGTTCGCGGCACTGGAGGAGGCTGGCCCCGCCTGCCGCGCCACGCTGGAGCTCGTTGCCGCGCATCTCCCGGCGCACCATCCGCAATGGTTCGCGAGCGATGGGCGGCACCTCTCCAACCGGCTCACCGGGGAGGACTGGGATATCGACAATCCGCCTTGCGATCCGCTGGAGCTGGCCGGGCGGCTGGTGCAGGAAGATCTCTGCGTGCTCGAGCCCGGCCCTGCGGGACCGGTTCTTGCGGCTGCCGTGCTCTGCTTCCCGACGCGCTGGCGGCTGGCGGAGAAGCTGGGGCGGCCGGTCGGGGCGATTCACGGTCCGGTGCCGTTCTTCGCCGAGCGGCTCGCCGGCCCAGTCGAGCGGTTCATGGCGCTCTTGAAGCCGGGCCGGCTGGTCGAGCGGTTCAACTGGTCGATTCTCGACGATCCGGCGCTCTTCCAGCCCGGCGGGCACGGAAGGACCGAGCACGACCCGGCCTTCACCGCCCGCAACGCGGGGGAGAGGCTCTGGCTTCGCGTCGAGCGGCAGACCCTCTCCCGGGTCCCGGGAGCAAGCGCAATCCTGTTCACGATCAAGGTTCATCAGACGCCGATTGAAGCGATCGCGGGCGAGCCCGCGATCGCCGGACGGCTCGCCGAGGCGATCCGCGCACTGCCTGAGGAGACTGCGCGCTACAAGAGCCTGCTTCCGTTCCGGGCGGCGTTGCTCGGATTCCTCGACCGGCGGGCGGCCCCGTGAGGCGCCTCACCCTTCTTCTCCTATTCCTTCTGGTGCCGGGGGCGCGGGCGGCGGATCCCTCGGCGCTCTGGCGCATCGTCCACGACCGATGCGTGCCGAACGACGCGCAGCACGGCGATCCGGCGCCCTGCGCGCTTGTCGATCCCGCGGGCGGCTATGTCGTGCTGAAGGACATCGTGGGTGCGACGCAGTTCCTGCTGCTTCCGACCGCGCGCATCGGCGGGATCGAGAGCCCCGCGCTGCTGGCTCCGGAGGCACGAAACTATTTCCAGGATGCGTGGGAAGCACGCCGCTTCACCGAGGCGCGCGCGGCGGCGCCGCTTTCGCGCGAGGATCTCTCGCTTGCAATCAATTCCGCGCTCGGGCGGACCCAGAACCAGCTCCATATCCATATCGATTGTCTGCGCGCGGATGTGCGCGACGCGCTGGCGCGGCATCTCGCCGGCCTCGGCGATGGCTGGGCGCCGTTCCCGGTGCCGCTCGCGGGCGAGCGCTATATCGCCCGGCGCGTGATCGGGCCCGATCTCGAAGGCGCCAACCCGTTCCTCCTGCTCGCCGCCTCCTCGCCGGCGGCGCGGGGGCATATGGGCGAGTACACGCTGGTGGTGGCCGGCGCCTCGTTCGCGGGACGGCCCGGGTTCGTCCTGCTCGCCGACCGTGCCGAGCCCGCGCGGGGGAACTTCGCGAGCGGCGAGGAATTGCAGGATCATAAATGCGCGCTCGCGCATCATTAGAGCGTGATCGCCGGAGGTGGAATCGGGGCACCCCGCGAACTCGTTCGCGGGGACCCCGGCACCGAAGGCGTTCGATCACGCGGGAAAAACAAAGACCTGGAGCGGGATCGGTGAGCAGGAGCGAACCCATCCCGCTCTAGGAACGGCGGCGGCGCCAGGCGAGGACCAGGCGGCGGGCGGCGAGCGGCAGCAGGCCGAGCACGGCGAACGAGACGAGGAGCCCCGGCGAGAGGATCCCGGAGACGCTCCGCAGCTGGCCGAGCATCCGCCCCGCATTCACGTAAGCCGCGATCGCGGGCAGCATGCCGATTGCGCTCACCCAGGCGAAGGTCGCGAGGCGGAGCGGGGTCGCGCCCATGGCCACGTTGACGACGAAGAATGGGATCGCGGGGATCATCCTGAGCGCAAAGAGGTAGAAGGCGCCCTCGCGCTCGAGCCCGCGCGCCAGCGCCGTGAGCCGGGATCGCAGATGGCGCTGCACGGCGCCGCGGAGCAGGAAGCGGCCGATGAGGAAGGCGCCGCAAGAACCGAGCGTGACCGAGAAGGCGACCAGTGCGGTGCCTTCGAGGAGGCCGAAGAGGGTGCCGGCGGCGACCGCGAGCAGCTCCGCGCCGGGGAGCGGCAGCGCGGAGAAGGCGGTGCAGAGGACCACGAAGAGGCCGGCCGCGCGGACGGGATGGGCGGCGCCGAACGCCTCGAGCGCGCGCATGTGGGATTTCAGCCCGGCGAGCGAGGGCGCGGGCAGGTGGCGCGAGACGGCGGCGACGGCGAGCGCCGCCACGGCCAGGACCATAAGCAAGGCCAGGATCCGCCGCGCGCGCATGCCGCCGTTATGACATGATCCGGCCCGCGCTCGCGTGCGTATGTCGAAGAGAGTCGCCGATCGGAGAGGGATTGCGCCCATGACATCGCACGTGACATCGCACGCGCCCGCCTGGACCCGCTTCCACACGATGGCCGTGGTGCTGTTCGGCGTCGGCTGGGCTATGGACGCCTTCGAGGTGACGCTGATCGGCAATGTGCTGGGCGCGCTCAGGGCACGCTTCGATCTCGGCGCCGATGCGATGTCCGTCGTGCTGGGCGCCTGGTTCGTCGGGCTGATGCTGGGCGCGGCCGGGTTCGGCGTTCTCGCCGACCGGTTCGGGCGGCGGCGCATCTTCCTCGGCAGCCTGGTGCTCTACGGCGTGGCGACGCTGGCGACGGCTGCGGCGCCCAACTTCGTGACGCTGCTGGCGCTACGGCTGGTCGCCGGGATCGGCGTCGGCGCGGAGTATTCGGCGATCAACGCGGCCATGGCCGAGATCGCGCCCGACCGCTCGCGCGGGTGGGCGAGCGCGCTGATGCTGAATTTCTGGCCGCTCGGCAGCCTCCTCGCCGCCCTCCTCTCGTGGCTCGTGCTCTCGGCGCTGCCGGGCGATTTCGGTTGGCGGGTGGTGTTCGCGTTCGGCGGGTTGATTGCGCTCTCGTCGGCCTGGCTTCGCCGCGCCATCCCGGAGAGCCCGCGCTGGCTCGCCGCGCGCGGGCAAAGGACGGCGCTCGCCACGCTCGTTCGCCGGTATCCGGGCCGGCTCGCGCTTGGCGCCGTGCTCGATTTCGCAGAGGCCTCCGGCTATTACGGGCTCTTCGCGTTCCTGCCGCTGGTCGTGCTGCCGGCGCTCCATCTGCGGCCGGAGCGGCTGCCGCTCTTCTACCTTGCGGGCAGCGTGGGAGCGCTGGTCGGCGGGTTCGCCGCTGCCTTCCTGCTCGATCGCGCCGGGCGGCAGGGGACGGTGCTCGGCTTCTACCTCGCGACCGCGCTCGGGACGGTGGCGTTCGCCTTCGCGACGCGCTATGGCGCGGGCGTGCTGATGCCCGGCTTCGCGCTGGTGAATTTGCTCGCGACGGGAAGCTGGATCGCCGCCTACCCCACTTTCTCGGAGCTGTTCCCCACCGCGCTCAGGGCAAGCGGCATCGGCGCCTCGGTCGCCGTCGGGCGGATCGGGGCCATGATTTCGCCCTTTCTGATCGGCGCGGTCGGGGCGACCAGCATGGCGGGCGCGCTCTTGCTGCTGGCCGGGTTCTGGCTGCTGGGCGCGGGCGCCATGCTGGTGTGGCGATGGGGCGGCGGGATCGAGGGGCGGGGCTTGGCGCTGGAGCAGATCACCGGAACCCCGACCCGTGCCTGACGGCACGCGGATCGCGGCCTCCGAGCCGCACAAGCGGATTGTGGCCGATGGCCCGGTCCTCGTTTTCGGCGGCTGCTACAGCAACCGCGAGGCGACCGAGGCGCTGCTCATCGAAGCCGCGAGGCTCGGCGTGCCGCCGGCGCGGATGGTCTGCACCGGCGATGTGATTGCCTATGGCGGCGATCCGCAGGCGACGCTCGACCTCATCCGCGGTGCCGGGATCGCCGTGGTGATGGGCAATTGCGAGGAGGCGCTCGCCGCGGAGGCCGCCGATTGCGGGTGCGGCTTCGCGCCCGGCTCTTCGTGTGCGCAGCTTTCGGAGGCCTGGTTCGCCCACGCGGACCGCGCGGTGGATGACGAGGCGCGGCGGTGGATGGCGGGGCTGCCGCGGCGGATCGCGCTCGAGATTGGCGGGCGGAGGCTTGCGGTGGTCCATGGGGCGCCGAGCCGGATCAATCGCTTCGTCTTCGCCTCGACGTCGGAGGACGAGATCGCGGCGGAGATCGCGCTCGCCGGTGCGGACGGCGTGGTCGGCGGCCATTGCGGCCTGCCCTTCACGCGGCGGCTGGGGCGGCTTCTCTGGCACAATGCCGGGGCGATCGGCCTGCCGGCCAATGACGGCACGGCGCGCGGCTGGTTCAGCCTGCTGACCCCGGGCAGGGAGGGCATCGAGATCCGCCATCGGCCGCTTGCCTACGACCACCGGGGCGCGGCGCGCGCGATGCGAAGGGCCGGCTTGCCGGAGGGCTATGCGGCGGCGCTGGAGCGCGGGATCTGGCCGAGCTTCGATGTGCTTCCCCCGGCCGAGCAATCAATCGTCGGAAGGAAGCTTCACCCGGCGGGCACGCTCTGGACCGAAGAGAGCGCTCCTCCCAACTTGCCCGCCGCAACGCCCTTCGCCGACCCGTTGCGCACCGGAACAGGCGAGCCCCACGCGCGCGTCGCACTCGAGCGGCTGGAGACGCTCTGGTTCAACACCGGAACGCTCTGCAACATCGCCTGCGCCGGCTGCTACATCGAGAGCAGCCCACGGAACGACCGCCTCGCGTTCCTCTCGCGCGCCGCGTTCGACCGCTTCCTCGACGAGGCGGCAGAGCGGCACAGCGAGCTTCGCGAGATCGGCTTCACCGGCGGCGAGCCCTTCATGAACCCGGCCGCCCCCGGGATGATCGAGGCGGCGCTCGCGCGGGGATATTCCGCGCTCGTGCTGACCAACGCGATGCGGCCGATGCAGCGCCACCAGGCGCATCTCACGCGGCTGCTTGCAGCCTATGGCGGGCGGCTCGCGTTGCGGGTCTCGCTCGATGCGCCGACGCGCGAGGGCCACGAGGCGATCCGCGGCGGAAGCAGCTTCGGCCCCGCGCTCGCCGGGCTTGCCTGGCTCGCCGGCAGCGGTTTTTGCGTAAGCGTCGCCGCGCGCCTCTCGCAGCGAGCGGACGAGAAGGACTTCCGCGCCGGATTCGCCGCACTCTTCGCGAGCCGCGGCATCGCGCTCGACGCGTTCGATCCGGCAGCGCTCGTGCTTTTCCCCGAGCTTACGAGCGAGGAAGCGCCGCCCGAAGTCGGGGAAACGTGCTGGCAGGCGCTTGCCGCGAGCGGGCGAAGCGTGATGTGCGCGAGCGCACGCATGGTCGTGCACCGCAAGGGCGCGGCGGCGCCCACGGTTGTCGCCTGCACGCTCCAGCCGTACGATCGAGGGTTCGATCTTGGGCCCACGCTCGCCGCGGCGGCGCGGAAGGTGACGCTCAACCACCCGTACTGCGCGCGCTTCTGCGTTTTCGGCGCCGCCTCTTGCTCGACCGGCGCGTTTAGGGAGGTGGCGTCATGAGGCTGCTGGTCCTCGCGGCGATCGTCTGGATTGCGGTGCATTCGGGCCTCGCCGGGACCTCGCTGCGCGGCGCGCTGGTGCGGCAGTTCGGCTTGGCGCGATTCCGTGCCGCTTTTTCGGTGATCTCGCTCGCCACGCTCGCCTTCCTGATCGCCGCCTACCGAAGCGCACCGGTGATGCCGGTCTGGTTCACGCCGCGCGGGCTCAGGGATTTCCTCACGCTCGTCATGCTCCTTGCCTTCATCCTCCTCGCCGGGGCCCTGACGACACGCAACCTGACCTCGATCGGCGGGGAGAACGCACCGCCCGAGCCGGCACGAGGCATGCAGCGCGTGACTCGCCACCCGATGCTCTGGTCCTTCGCGCTCTGGGCCGGCGTGCACATGATCGCGCTCGGCACAGCGGACGGTTTTTTGTTTTTTGGCTCCATCCTCGTCACCGCGATCTGGGGCATGCCCTCGATCGACGCCAAGCTCGCCGCGAACAATCCTCCCCTGTGGACCGAGCTCGCGCGCGGCACCTCCATCCTTCCGTTCGGCGCCATCATCGCCGGCCGCAACCGCTTGGTGCTTTCCGAGATCGGCTGGATCGGCCCGCTCGCGGCTTTCGTGGCGTGGGTCGCTTTTCTCGCCTTCGTCCACCGCTTTCTCTTCGGCGTCAGTCCTCTCGCCTGAGAGAGGCCGAACGCCACGGCAGCTCGAGTGTCGAGAAGGCGCGGTGGATTTCGAGCAAGGGCGGGCGTCCGTGTGGGACTTGGGCGAAATGGTCCGCATCGGCGCCGGCGAGCGAGAGGCGGACGCGGCTGCCGGCGGAAAAAATCCACGAGGTAGGCAGGAAGACGATGCGGAGCGAGACCGGCACGCCGGGCGTGAGCGGTGCGGCGTCCGCGCGGGCGTGGCTGTGCCAGGGCCAGACGGCGCGATACTCGCCGGGTGCGGGCCGTTCGGCACGATGGAGCGCGCGCAGCACGCCCTCGGTCACGTAGCGGATCATGCCGTCGGCTTCGATTTCCGAGAGATAGGCGAAGAGCCCGGCATCCGGCTCGCTTGCGCAAATACGGAGCGAGAGAACGGCGTGTCCGGTCATTTCCGCAGGCTGCGAGAGCGGTGCCGAGAGATAGTGGAGCATGGCCCGGCTGCGCTCCGCCCAGTCCGGGTAGTATTCGCGCGCGTCCACCGCGGCCAGACGTTCGTAGCGCGTGTTCGTGCCGGTACCGGCGGTGAAGTCCGCGATGAGCGTGTCCGTTCCTTCGGCCCCGGGGGCGGGCGAGAGCGTTTCGGCGGAATCGAGGAAGAATTGGCGGGTTGCGGAGAAAGGCGGCCAGGTGTCCGCGGTGTGCCATTTCTCGGCATGCAGGCTGAAATAATGCACGCGCTTCTCGTCCCCGAGGTCATTGGGCCACTCGGCGAGGTAATGGTCGAAGAAGCGGAGCAGCGCGCCCGCGAGCGCGAATTGCGGGAGCGGCGATTTGCGCCACGGCGAGACATTGATCCGCGCGCCATGGTCCCAGGGGCCGAGGAGCAAATGGCGCTTCGGGTTGGGAAGGGTGAGGAAGCGCGCGATCGCCGCGTTCGCATAGCCCGCGCCATCCATCCAGCCCGAGATCGAGAACACCGCGATGTCGGGCGGGATGCCGGCGGCAAAGCCGCATGGGCTGAAGGAGGACGGCGTGAAAGCGGGATCGTAGGGCAGCGCGGAATCGCGGAACGGAAACTCCGCGATGAAGGAAGGCATGCGGAAATTGGCTCCGTGCTCGGCGACCGCCTGATCGCGCGAGGTTGCGTCCGGGTCCTCGTCCACCGGCTGCGGCCCGCGAAAGCTCGGATCGCGGAAATAGGCGAAGCATGCGAGCGCCTCGCGCCTGTCGCGATCGAGCGCCTGCATCAGATGGTCGTATTGGCCGGCCAGGCGGTCGAGCAGGATGCCGCCGGGGTAGTAATGATCGGTGTAGGTGTCCCACACCGCCGAGATCGGCGCGATCGCGCGGACTGCGGGATGGCCGGTGGAGGCGAGAAAGTCGGCTGCCGCGCCGACATAGGAGATTCCGGTCGCGCCGATACGACCGTTCGACCATTTCTGCCCGGCGATCCATTCGGCGATGGCATGGTAGTCGCTCCGTTCGCGCGGCGAGCGGAATGCATCGCGCGTGCCGAAGCTCGCACCACTGCCGCGCACGTCCACCACCGCCAGCGCGTAGCCGCGGGGGACGAAAAGGTCGCGCCATCGCCCTGCGCTCGGGCTTGGTTCGGTGCCGGGGGGCGCGTCGGGGGCCAGTGCGAAGCGCCGGTAGTAGGGCGTGAGGAGGAGGATTGTCGGCAGCGTCGCCTCGGCACCTTGTGGAAGGTAGAGATCGAGCGCTAGCCGGCTCCCGTCCGTCATCGCGAGGTAGCGCGAGAGCGGTCGCGTGGGCAGCTGGTATTGCGGCGGGCGCTTTTTGAGATAGCGGCCGGGCGGCAGAGTCCACCCGCCCTCTTCGTTGCTCTCTTGCATGCGGCCTGGTGCTATTCCGCGGCGCTTTCCGCGAAGGCGCCCGCAACCGGTGCGAGCGCGTGGTCGTGGTCGTCGAAGAGCCGTTCCTCGGCGGCGGGCCAGTGCAGGCTGACGCGCGACCCGGCCGCGGCACGCGGTGCTGCGTCCGAGCCGAGGCCGGGGCCGCGCACCAGCAGATCCTGCCCGCTATCGATGCGCACCAGATGCTCCACCACGGCTCCGAGGTAGGTGCAAAGCTCGACTGTGCCTTCGGTTTGCGCGTCCGCCGCACCGGCCGGACCGATGCGGATGCTCTCCGGCCGGATCGCCAACGTCCCCGCGCCGTCCGCCCCGTACCGCCCGGCGAAGGCGATGTCGTGGCCGCCCTCGATCGCAAGACGCTGTCCGTTGGTGATGCGCCCGACGAGAATGTTGCTCTGACCGATGAAGCGCGCGACGAAAGGTGTCGCCGGCCGCTGGTAGAGATCCTCCTGCCTTCCGATCTGCTCGACCCGCCCCTCGCGCATGACCACCAGCCTATCGGCCATCGCCATCGCCTCGGCCTGGTCGTGCGTCACCATCAGCGTCGTGATGCCGCCTTCCCGCTGCAACATCCGGATTTCGCGCGCCATTTCGAGGCGCAGCGATGCGTCGAGATTGGAGAGCGGCTCGTCGAGCAGCAGCACCTTGGGATGGATCGCGAGCGCGCGCGCCAGCGCCACGCGCTGCTGCTGCCCGCCCGAAAGCTGCCGCGGCAGGCGCTCCGCGAAGGTCTCGAGCTTCACCAGCCGCAGCATCTCGGCAACGCGGGCGGCGATCTCGCCCGAGCGCATCCGGCGCATCTCGAGCCCGAAGGCGACGTTGCGCGCCACGCTGAGATGGGGAAAGAGCGCGTAGCTCTGGAACACGATGCCCATTTCGCGGCGGTACGGCGGCAGCGCGAGAACGCTCGTGCCGTTCACCCGCACGTCCCCGCCGCTCGCCGCCACGAAGCCCGCGATCATGCGGAGCGTGGTTGTCTTGCCGCAGCCTGAAGGGCCGAGCAGCACGATCATCTCGCCTGGGGCGACCGAGAGCGAGATCCGATCGACCGCGAGCTGCGCCCCGAAGCGGGCGCTGAGCGCGTCGAGCGTGAGCGAGGCCGCGGCATCGCGATGCCGCGCATTCCCCATCCCCGCTCCGAGGCCGCTATCTCCGTCCATCGCGCTCACGCGCGATCCTTGTCCGGCGGCCCTTTCCGCGTCAAGCGCGGACGCTCATGCTTGCCGCCGGCGCCTCGGCCGGTTACCGTCCGGCTCGCGCGCGCCAAATAGGGCGGATGGCAGCACGCGGCCCGCCAGGGCCCAAACCGCCCGCGGGACGGCTATTCGGGGGTCGGAGCGAAACACGGGTGTCGGCAATTCCGCCTGGCGCGTCATCAGCCGCGAAGCCGACCGTGCGCCTTTCCGCTCCACTCGGCCGCCTGGCGCTCGGCTTCCTCATCGCCGGCGGCCTCGTTCTCATCTTCCTGCCCCTCATCCTCACCGTCTATTTGAGCTTTTTCAACGAGCAACTGATCATCTTCCCGCCGCGCGGCTATACGCTCGGGTGGTACGAAGCGGTGATCCCGCATTTCGCAGGACCTCTTCTCACAACGCTCGAAGTGGCCGCGATCGCGGTGCCGGCGAGCCTCCTCCTCGGCGTGCCGGCGGGCCTCGCGCTGGTGCGCCGGGACTTTCGTGCCAAGCCGGCCATCGGCACCTTGCTGCTGGCACCGCTGACCGTGCCGCTTATCGCGGTCGGCCTCGCCATCTACCTCCTGGCCGTCAGCGTCGAGGAAGTGACGGGCGCCGCACTCGCCGGCTCTTTCTACGTTCTTCTCGCCGGGCACATGATGATCACCACGCCCTGGGTGGTGCGCCTCGTCGTCGCGAGCCTGGTCAACGAGGACCGCGCCGCAGAGGAGGCGGCGGCGAGCCTCGGTGCACCGCCGTGGGCGGTCTTCCGCCGTGTCACCCTGCCTGCCATGCGCCAGGGCCTGATCGCGGCAACGCTGTTCTCCTTCATCGCCACGTTCGGCGAGCTCGAGATGACGCTCTTCCTCGTCAGCCCCGGCATGACGACGCTGCCGATCGCGATCCTCGGTTACCTCAAATACCACATCGACCCGCTGATCTCGGCGACGACCGTGATGCAGATGGCCCTAATCGGCGCCGGGCTCCTGATGATCGATCGCTTCGTCATCCGGCTGGGCAGGATCGTAAGATGATTGTCCCCTGGAGAATCTCGCCCTGCTCCCGACCCCGCTCATCCCACATCTTGCAACCGGAGGCTCCGCAATCATGACCGACCAACCGACGCCCTTGGCGCACTCCCTCTCCCGACGCCGCCTGCTCGGCGCCACCGCCGCGCTCGCCGCGCCGGCGCTCCTTCCCTCTGCCGCGCGCGCAGCCAGCAGGCGCGTCGTTGTCGGCACCTGGGGAGGCGACTACCAGCATCTGCAGCAGATCAACATCGTAGACCCGATCCTCACCCCCAAGGGCTGGAACGTCGTCTTTGCGCCAGCGAACGAGCCGCCGCGCATGGCCCAGATCGTCGCCCAGCGCATGCTGCCGCGGGGCACGCTCGACGTCGCGGCTATCGAGGCGCCGGGGGCCTATCGGCTCGGCAATCTCGGGCTGCTCGAGCCACTGGATGCCAAGAAGATTCCGAATCTGGCCCATGTCGATCCCTTGCTGGAATTCCCGTTCTTCGTCCCGCACATCTACAGCGCCCAGATCCTCATCTACGATCCGACGAAGCTGACATCGCCTCCGACGAGCTTCTCCGACCTCATGAACCCCGCGTACAAGGGGAAGATCGGCATGCCGACCGGGAACGATTTCTACATCATGATGGCCGCTGCCCTCTACGCTGCCGGCAATGTCGATGCGTTCGACAAGGCCAAACCGCTGATGGAGAAGGTCAACGCGAACGGATTTCGGCTCTATCCCGAGACCGATTCGATCGGGCCTGCCTTCAAGTCGGGTGAGATCGAACTCGGCCTGATGTGGCTCGCGCGCGTCGCGATGTGGCAGAACGCCGGGATCGACGTCGCCGCCGCCTTCCCCAAGGAAGGGAGCGTGCTCTACGTCTCGGGATTCGTGGTGCCGAAGAACGCGCCGAACAAGGAAGGCGCCTACGAATATCTGAACGAGGTCCTTGCACCATCGGCGCAGCGCGGCTTCGCCGCCACCATGGGCTACCTGCCGACCGTGAACAACGCCCCGCTCACCGGCAAGATCGCGAAGCAGCTCGCCTTCCCGACCCCGAAGCCGAAGCTCTTCGTGCCCGACTATGCGTACGACGTAAAGGCGCTGCCCGAGATCAATACCTGGTGGAACTCCACCATCGCGCGGGGTTGAGAGCGCAGCCCACGGATGGATCAGGCGCTCTCAGTTGCCGCTCCAGCCGCGCCCCGGCGGCGGGAGCTCTCGGCGGGCGTCCTGCTCGGGCCGGCGAGCGTGCTCATCCTCGTGACACTCGCGGCGCCGCTCGTCCTCCTCTTCCGCTACAGCCTCGACCGCTTCGACCCCACCTTGATGATCATTCCAGCGATCACCGGGGCAAACTACGCCGCCTTCATCACCAATCCCTTCTATCTCGGCATCCTCCGCCTGACGATCGAGGTTGCCGCCAGCACCACTTTCTTCTGCCTGCTCTTCGGCGCGCCGATCGCCTATCGCCTGGCACGCACGCAGAGCCGGGCCAAGTCGGCGATGGTCCTCGCCCTTATCCTGCCGCTCTTCATGGGCGCCACGTCCCGCACGGTCGGCTGGATGATCCTCTTCACACATGGCGGAATCCTGAGCCTCGCGGTCTCGGCGCTCGGCGGATCGGCGGCGTTCGACATGATGTACACGCCGGCCGCCGTGGTGATCGGTATCGTGTCCTTCAACCTGCCCTATATGGTCCTGATGCTCCAGGCCGTCTTCGAGCGCATCGATCCCGCGCTCGAGGACGCGGCCGCAAGCCTCGGCGCGGCACCCGCGCGCTCGTTCCGCCGCGTGATCTGGCCGCTCTCGCTCCCCGGCCTCTCGATCGCAGCCATCCTCTGCTTCATTCTCAGCATGAATGCCTACGCCACCCCGCTCCTGCTCGGCGGGCCGCGCTTTCACATGATGGCGACACAGGTTTATACGGAGTTCGCCGACAACAATAATTGGCCCTTCTCCGCCGCCACCGCCTTCATCCTGATGATGACAACGATCTTTCTCGCCGTTCTCGCCAATCGCATGATCCCGGAGCGCTATCGCGCCCCTTGACGTTGGCGCGATTCAGTTCAGCTGATTCTTGACGAAGCGCCCCTCCAGCATGATCGCGGGGATGGAGCGACCTTCGCCGAGGAAGAGCGAAATGTCCTGGTACGGATCGCCGTCCACGACCAGGAGATCCGCCTCCGCCCCCGGAACGATCTCGCCGAGCCTTCCCTCGCGGCGCAGGATCTCGGCATTGACGATCGTGGCGGAGCGAATGATCTCGGCCGGGCTCATTATGCCGCTGCGAATGGTGAACTCGTTGCACTGATCGTTCTGAAGCTGACCGAGAAGATCGCTGCCGAAGCCGACCTTGACGCCCGCCTCGCGGCAGATCTCGAGCGAGCGCAAACCGGCCTCGAGGACGACCTCGTTCTTCGCCAGGCTGTAGCGGGTCATCCCGTAGTCGGGCCCGCGCTTCTTGAGCGAATCGTAGGCGACCAAAGTCGGCACGAGATAGGCGCCGCGCTCGGCCATCAGTCGCGCCGTCGGCGGATCGATGAGGTTGCCGTGCTCGATCGTGCGCACGCCCCCGCGGACCGCGCGCGCGATCGCCTCGGCCGTATAGGCATGCGCCAACACATAGGTGCCCCAGCGCGTCGCCTCCTCGACCGCGGCCTCGATCTCGTCCATCCGGTACTGCACGCTCTCGAGAGGATCCGACTGCGAGGCGACGCCGCCCGAGACCATGATCTTGATCTGGTCCGCGCCCTTGCGCAGCTCGTCGCGCACCGCCTGCACCACCTCGGGAACGCCGTCGGCGATGCGCGCGGTCCAGGTTCGGCCGGAGCAGCAGGGGCAGGCGAAACGCGTCTCCGTGCGGCGGCGGAAATCGGCGTGCCCGCCCGTCTGGCTGATCGCCTGGCCGGAGATGAAGAGCCGCGGGCCTTCGAAAAGTCCGCTGTCGCGGGCGGCCTTCATCCCGAAATCCGCCCCGCCCGCATCGCGTAGCGTGGTGAAGCCGCGCATCAGCATCGCGCGCATGGCGGCCGAGCCCTTGGCCGCAAGGAGCGTGAGCGGCACGTCCGAGAGGAGGGCGAGATTGACCTCGGCGAGCACGATGTGGATGTGCGCATCGATCAGCCCGGGCATCAGCGTCCGCCCGCCGAGCGCGATGCGCTCGGCCCCGCTCGCCGCGATCGGACGGTCGGAGACCTCCTTGACCTTCCCGTCCTCGACGAGGACCTCGATGCCCTCGATCAGCGCGTCGCGGCGCGGATCGAGGAAACGCCCGCCGGTGAAGAGGAAGGCGCTCACGCGGCCCGCTCCTTCGCGCGCTGCGCATCGAACACCGCGCCCAGCCCGCGGAGCAGCGGCGCATCGGCGCCCGCCTCGGACCAGGCGGCCGCGACTTCCTCGTAGGCTCCGGCCGCGCCGAGGAACATCTGCGCCGCGCCCGCATCGCCCAGGAAGCGCGCGATCTCCTCCATCTCGCCCACGAAGCGGTACGCCTTTGGATACATCCGCGGCACGCCCCGCACAAGGAAGGCGAAGAGCGCCGGCTGGCTCGAGGCGAGCTCGGCGGCGAGCGCATCGGTAACGCCGGCGGCCGCCGCCCCCTGCCCCGCCGCGACGCCCAGCGCCGTGAGCCCCTTGGTGAGCGCCGCATAGGAGAGCTTGAGCGCGGAGGCGGCGCCGATCCCGCCTTCCATCGGCCGGATATCGAGCCCGAAGCGCGTGAGCTCCGCGAGGCGCGCAGCACCCTCGCCCGAGGCATAGAGCCGCGGGCCTGCGTCGTCTCCTTTGGGAGGCCCGCCGATGATCCCGGCATCGGCGAACGGAGCGCCAGCCGCCGCGACGATCTTGGCGATCGCCCGCACCGTCTCCGGTGCCACGGCGTTGCAATCCGCGTAGAGAATCTTTCCGCCCGCCCGGGCGAGGCCCGGGGCGAAGCGCTCGGCGAGGGCCCGGGCGCGGTCCGGAGGAACGACGGAAAGAAAGATCTCGACGTTCGCGATCAGCGCCGCGTCGTCATCGATCACCGTGATCCCGGCGGCGCGCGCCCGCACGCGGCTCGCCTCGCTCCGTCCGGCAAGCGAGGTGAACACCTCCGCCCCGCGCGCCTTCAATCGCGCGGCGATACCGCCGCCCATCTCTCCCGTGGCCACTACGGCAATGCGCATGATCCGTTCTCCCGGCCGTGCAATCGCCGGGAGCATAGGCCGGGCCGGCCGGGTTGCAGAAGGGGGCGGGGCTCAGACGGAAGCTGCTTCGTCGGCGAAATAGCGCCGCGAAAGCCCCTTCTGGTTCTCGTAGATCGAGCCCTGATGCGCGGCCGGCGGCAGCGGCAGACGCACCGGCACCGCGGCGAGCCGCGGCGCGAGCGTCGGCCGGCCGGCCGCCATCAGCGCGTCGAACGCCGCGATCCCGGCGGGGAAGCCGAGCAGCGGCCAGGCGTCCGCGGCGCGGAACTGGAAGAGGAGCAGCCGCCGGTCGCGCGCGGACGCGTTGGGCGCCGAGCCGTGCACCGCGCGGACGTGATGCACCGTGATCGATCCCGCCTTGCCGGTGAGCGGGATCGCGCGCGAGAAATCGACCTCGCCGCACGCCGGATCCATCGCGCCGCAGAACACGCCATCGGCATGGTGATCGAAGACCGGGCCGCGATGACTGCCGGGCACGATCAGGAGCGGGCCGTTCTCGAGCGCCATGTCGTCCATCATCACGCCGACGGCGGCGAGATCGTCGTTCGTGTGGGGATAGAAGGCCCAGTCCTGATGCCATTCCACGGCCGCGCCGAAACCGGCGGACTTCATGTTGAGCTTCGCCGTGTCGAAGCGAATATCCGGCCCCCAGAGGTCCTGGAGCACGGCGACGATGCGCGGATGGCGGACGAGGCGCGCGAAGACGGGATGATGAAGGTGCGCGGCCTTGATGCGGCGCACGCGCGGCTCGTCGGGCGTGTGGCTGTCCTCGAGATCGTAAATGTCGTTATGGGAGCTGAGCCCGTACGCGCCGGCGACGAGCGCATCGGTTGCGGCGCGCAACTCCGCGAGCTCGGCTACGCCGAGGACGTCCGGCACGACGATCGCTCCGATCTCACGATATTCGTCGATCTCGGCCTTCGTCAGCATGGGCCTTCCTCCCTTGGCTTTGCGGGCGACACTACCAGCCCTTCGCGTGCGGGTCCAATGAGCAGGCGCCATTGACCCCGACGGCCCGCCATGCTGGCGTGACGCACGTGCAAAACGGAGGGATGCCCATGCCGCTCGTCGCCAACGGCGCTTTACGCAAACTCAGGGCGGGCGAGCTTGCGATCGGCTTCGGCCTCCATCATCTGCGCACGGCCGCCGCCCCACAGCTCGCCGCGGCCGCTGGATTCGACTGGCTCTTCATCGATACCGAGCATGGCGCGTTCTCAGTGCAGGAGGCGACGCAGATCTGCCTTGCCGCGCTGCCCACCGGCGTCACCCCGATCGTGCGCGTCTGCGCCGACGCGATCGACGAGGCAACGCGCGCCCTCGACAACGGCGCGATGGGCATCGTCGTGCCGCACGTCAACACGCCCGCTGAAGCGCGGCGCATCGCGAGCGCTTTCCGCTTTCCTCCGCTCGGCCATCGGAGCTGGGGCGGGCCGCCAGCGATCTACGGATTTCGGCCCCCGCATCCCGGGGAGGCGCAGGCCGCTATCAACGGGGAGATCCTCGTTTGCGCGATGATCGAGACGCCCGAGGCGGTCGAGCGGGCCGGCGAGATTGCGGCCGTGCCGGGCATCGACGCGCTGCTGATCGGCACCTCGGACTTGAGCGCCGAGCTCGGCGTCCCGGGCGAGGCCGGGCACGACAAAGTGCAGCAGGCGTACGCTCGCGTCGGTGCCGCCTGCCGCGCGGAGAAGAAAGCCCTCGGCATGGGTGGCATCTACGACGAGCAATGGTCCGCGCACTATATCGGGCTCGGCGCGCGCTTCATCCTGGGCGGCGGCGATCACGCTTTCCTCCTGAGTGCCGGCGCGGCCCGGAGCCGCTTCCTGCGCGGGCTTGTTAAGGACTGATTCGTTGAATTGAAGGCCAGGGGCGCTGCCCCTGGACCGGGCCCCATCGCGCTTGCGCGATGGGAACCCGGCGTCGGGGGCAGAGCCCCCGACCGGAGTCCAGAGGCAGGGCCTCTGGCCCTATGCTTCGCCACAGATATCCAACATCGTGAGCATGTAGATCTTCACCATGTCGAGAAAATCGACAATGTCCACGCGCTCGTCGGGCATCGTGTTGTAGCGCCCTCCGGGGCCGCAGACGATCCCTTCCATTCCCGCCTTGCGGTAGAGATGGGCGGCGTCCGTTCCGTAGAAGCCTGGCGGCGGGAGCGCGCCGGTCGGCTGCTCCGTGCCCCGCACCGTCCGGTAGGCGCGGTTGATCGCCTGTACGATCGGGCTCGTCCTCGACACCTCGAAGGAGGGCATCGCCGGCCGCCCGATCTGATGCTCAGGCGTAAGCGAAGCCTTGAGGCCCGGAAAGCGGTGCTCGAGCGCGTCGAGCTCGGCGCGAAGATCGGCGAGTGCACCTTCCTCGGTTTGTCCGGGCGCGTACCGGCCCGAGCCCTTGATGCGCACGAAATCCGCGACCTGCGGCGGGCGCCATTCGTGCAGGTCCCGTCCGAGCGCTCCGTGGACCACGCCGACATGCACGCGGTTGATGGCCTCATGCTCGGGCGAGGGCGCATTCGAGAACCGCATCGCGTCGAGCCGGGGAATCACGTCGCAGGCGGCCGCGATCGCATCCACCGCCTCCTCGCGCTTGGAGAGATGGCGCGTCTTCCCGACGAGCTCGATCAGAAAGGTGAAGGCCGCGGCATGCATGGTCAAAGCCGCGAGATCGGTCGGCTCGGAATTGACGAAGTAATCTGCCCGCAACCCTTGCTCGATGAGCGCGAGCGTGCCGATGCCCCCTTGCAGCTCGCCCACGACGAAGGTCAGGATCACATCGCCCTTCAGGCGCACGCCCGCCTCGATCAGCGTGCGCACCGCGCAGAAATAGGCGGCATCACCCGCCTTCATGTTGGAAACACCGATGCCGTAGATGAATGTCTCGTCGATCTTTCCGCCCCAGGGATCGACCGTCCAGCCCTCGCTCACCGGGTTCGTATCGACATGGCCGTTGAAGAGGAGGCTTTTTCCCCCGCCCGTGCCACGCCAGGTGCCGACTGCATTCATCCGCTCGCCCTCGACGGGGCGAAGCCCGGCCTCGAGCCCGAGCCCGGTCATCTCGCTCGCCATCATGGCGGCGAGCTTCCGCTCGCCCTCCGTCTGGCTGTAGCTCTTGTGCTGCACCATGCGCGCAAGGAAGCTGAGGCAGTATCGCTCATCCACGCGGGCGATGATTTCGTCTTTCGTCATCACTGGACCTTTCATTGCGATACGGAAGGTGACGATGCGGCTATCAGTTGACGCGTATAGGGGTGAGCCTGATCGCCGCCGAGGCTCGTGACGGGGCAGAGATCGACCAGCCGGCCGCTTCGCATCACGGCCACCCGGTGCGCGATTTCGACGAGCCGGTTGAGATCGTGCGTGATGAAGAGATAGGCCGTGCCGTGCGCCGCCCTGAGCGCCAGCAGGAGCTCGATCACCGAGGCCGCCACCGAAACATCGAGTGAAGCGGTGATCTCATCGCAGATGACGAACCGAGGCCGCGCGGCGAAGGCGCGCGCGATCGCCACGCGTTGCTTTTCCCCGCCCGAGAGCTGGTGCGGGAAGCGCGCCGCATGGCCGGGCAGGAGCCGTACTTCCTCGAGGAGGCGGGGGATCTGCGCGACATCGCCGCCAAACAGGCGGAGCGGCCGGGCAAGGATCTCGCGCACGCGCTGGCGTGGATTGAGCGAGGAATCCGGATTCTGGAACACGATCTGCACCGCGCGGCGATAGGCGCGGTCCATCTCACCCGGTTCGGCGATCGTCCGGCCCGAGAAGCGGATCTGGCCGCCGAACGGAACGAGGCCGGCGAGCGCGCGGGCGAGCGAGGACTTGCCCGACCCAGATTCCCCCATCACGCCCAATATCTCGCGTTCGTGCACCGCGAAGCTGACGCCCTCCGCGCCCACCGTCGTCCGGCTGCGAAAGAGTCCGCGCCGGCCGTAGCGGACCGAAACGGCGTCGAGCGCGATTAGGGACTCCTCCCCGGCCTCGTCCTTCGTGAGCCGCCGGTCCGACCGTGGCACCGCCTCGGCGAGCAGGCGGGTGTAGGGATGCTTCGGCGCGCGGAACACCGAAGCGGCCGGCTGCTCCTCCAGGATCCGGCCGCCGCGAATGACGGCGACCCGATCCGCTATCTGCGAAACCAAGGCGAGATCGTGCGAGATATAAAGCCCGGCCATGCCAATCTCGGCCCGGAGACGGCGGAAGAGATCGAGGATGCGGGCGCCCGTCAGAACATCGAGCGCGGTGGTCGGCTCGTCGAGCAGCACGAGGTCAGGGTGGCAGGCGAAGGCCGTCGCGATGACCACCCGCTGCTTCTCTCCACCCGAGGCCTCGTGCGGGTAGCGCGAGAAGAGCGCCTCCGGATCGCTGATCTCGACATGGCCGAGCATGGCGATCGCCTCGGCGCGCGCTTCCTTGGGCGAGAGACCGCGATGGCTCTCCAGCACCTCGCTCACCTGCCGCCCGAGTGTGAGCGTCGGGTTGAGCGCGGTCGCCGGGTCCTGAAACACCATCGCGATCCGCCTGCCCCGCACGTCGCGAAGCCGCCTTCCGCCAAGTGCGCGAAGGTTCTCGCCTTTGAGCCGGATCGGCCCGCCGCCCTCGCGTGCGTTCGCTGGCAGAAGCCGCATGATCGCTGCTGCGAGCGAGGTCTTGCCCGAGCCCGATTCGCCGACGAGGCCGAGCACCTCGCCCGGCCCGATCTCGAGCGACACATCGTCGAGTGCGCGAAGCAATTTCCCGCCGCTCGCGTATTCGAGCCGATAGTCCTCCACGGCGAGGACCGGCGTCATCGATCGACCCGCGGATTGAGCGCATCGCGCAGCCCATCGCCCAGAAGATTGAAGCCGATCGCCGTTATCGCGATCGCGGCCCCCGGTGCGATGATCATCCACGGCGCCTGGTGAAGGTACTCACGCCCTTCGGCGATCATGAGGCCCCATTCCGGCGCCGGCGGCTGAGCGCCGAGGCCAAGGAAGCTCAAGGTCGCCACGAGCATCACGGCGAAGGCGACACGGATCGTGCTCTCCACCACCACGGGCGCGATCACGTTCGGCCCCATCTCGCGGAAGACGATCCACGTCCCACCCTCTCCGCGCGCGATCGCGGAGGCGACGTAATCCTGCTGCCGCGCCGCGAGTGCCACGCTTCGGGTAATGCGCGCCATGCCGGGCGCGAATGCGATCGCGATCGCGAGCGTTGCGTCCTCGGCACCGCCGCCAAGCGTGCTCAACACCAGGAGTGCCAGAAGGAGCGCCGGGATCGCCATCACCGCATCGATCGTGCGCATGATCGCCTCGTCCGCGCGGCCGCCGAGGTAGGCGGAGAGGGTGCCGAGAACTGCGCCCGAAAGCGTGCCGAGAAGCGTAGCACCCAGCGCCATCGGCACGCTCGCGCGGGCGCCCACGAGGATGCGGCTCAGGAGGTCGCGGCCGAACTCGTCGGTGCCGAGCCAGTAGCGGAGCGAGGGCGGAGTGAGTCGCGTGGTAAAGCTGATCGCGTCCGGATCATGCGGGGCGAGCGCCGGGCCAAGCACCACGGCGAGCGCCACTGGCGCAAGCAGCACGAGCCCGAGGGCGCCTTGCCGGGTGCGCAGAAGCCGCCGCAGGAGCTCACTCATAGCGGATGCGCTTGTCGAGCAGAGCGTAGGCGATATCGGCAAGAAAATTCACGACCGCGTAAGTCCCGGCCATGATCAGAGCCGCCGCTTGGATAGAAGGCAGGTCCCGTGCCTCGATCGCCACAATCAGCGCGCGGCCGATCCCCGGGATAGCGAAAATTTCCTCGACGACGATGATGCCCCCGAGCACGTACCCGACATCGAGCGCCACGACCGTGATCACCGGCAGGAGCGCGTTGCGCAAGCTGTGGCGGAACAGCACAACGCGCCAGGAAAGGCCCTTGAGGCGCGCGGCGCGTATATAGTCGCTCGCCAGCACGTCGATCATTTCCGAACGCAGCATGCGCGCTACGTGGGCGATCAGAACCAGGGCGACCGTCGCCACCGGAAGGATGAGATGGCCAAGCCCGGCCAGGAAATTCTGGCCGAGCGGCACGTAGCCGGTCGCCGGCAGCCAGCCGAGCCGGTCGGCGAAGACGATCAGCAGCACCGTCCCGGTGACGAATTCCGGTGAGGAGACGCCGAGATAGGAGACGAGTCCGGCGAAGAGATCGATCGGCTTGCCTCGCCCCAGCGCCGCCGCGAGCCCGAGCGGCACGGCGAGAACGAGCATGAGAAGGATGGCGCCGCCGGCGAGCAGCAGCGAGCGGCCAAGGGCTGCGAACATCGCCGGCGCGACGGGCTGGCTGGTGCGCATCGAGATGCCGAAATTGCCGTGCAAGGCCGGCCATATCCAATGCCAGTACTGCAGCCAGACGGGATCTTCGAGGCCGAGCCGGACCCGTACCGCGGCCAGGGCCGCCGGCGTCGCGTTCTGGCCGAGGATGACCACCGCCGCATCCGCCGGTAGTGCCTGCGTGATCGCGAAGACGACGAGCGAGACGATGAAGAGCGTATAAGCGATCAGAAGTACGCGCCGAAGGAGCCAGCGCCCCGACATCCTTCAGGAACGCTTCGGTGCGCCCGCCCCGAGCCAGACATAGTCGAGCCGGAACACGGCGGCGCGTGGGTTGAGCTCGTACCCCTCGACCCAAAGCCGCTCGGCGGCGAGGAGGTCGAAGAAGACCGGGATCACCGAGGGCACCTCGTTTCGCTGCAGCACCTGCGCCTGGTCGTAGAGGCCCCGGCGCTTCGCTTCGTCGGTCGTTCGCCGCGCCGCCGCGATGAGCGCGTCGAATTGCTTGTTGTCCCAGCGGGTTTCGTTCCAGGCGGCATCGGAGGTATAGAGGAGCTGGTAGATCGCATCCGCCGTCGCCTGCATATTGTAGAAGCCGACGTAGAATTTTCCCTTCTTCCACACCTCCGCGAGATAGGTCGCGTGCGGCATCGTCTCGACCTTGATGCGGAAGCCGGCGGGCTCTGCCATCGCGCGCAACGCCACGCCGAGCTCGGTGCGGGTCGAGGGCGTGTCGGAGGCGATAAGCGTGAGGTCGAGACCGTCTGCGTGGCCGGCGGCGGCGAGCAGCGCCCTCGCGTTCGCGATGTCGGGCTGGCGCAGCGGCAACGGGTCGTAGAAGTGATAGGCGGGGCTGATCGGCGTGTCGTTGCCGGGCGTGCCGTAGCCGTTCGCGGCGAAGCCCACCATGTCCGGCCGGCTCACGGTGAGAGCGAGCGCCTGGCGCACCCGCATATCGTCGAAGGGCGCTTGGTCGCAGCGCATGTTGACGTTGAGGAACTGGCCAGAGGAGACGCGCAGCGCCTTGACCCCCTTCGCCGCCGCAAGCCGCTGGTACTCCGCAGGCGCGGTCGAGGCCATGAGATCGACATCGCCCGCGATCAGTGCGGAAGCCTGTGCCGTCGCGTCCGGATAGACGACCATTTCGACGCGATCGAGATAGGGGCGTGGCGCGGCGTAGAAATGCGGGTTGCGCGCGACCACGATCTCGCGGTCGGGCGCGAAGGAGACGAGCGTGAACGGCCCGGTACCCACTGCCGTGCTCGCGAGCTTCTCCATGCCGGCCGCGTTCGCGTAGGCGGCGGGAATGATGCGTGCGTTCGTATAGGCGAGCGCCACAGGCATGTCCGCGTATGGGGACGCGAGATGGAACACCGCCGTCAGCGCGTCCTTCACCTCGACGCTCGCAATCGGCCCGACATTCGTCCGCCCAGGGGACGCCATCTTCGGATCGAGGATGGCGGTGAAGGTGGCGGCGACGTCCTTTGCGGTGCAGGGCGTTCCGTCATGGAAGACGAGATTGGGCCTGAGCTTGAACGTCCACTCCGTGAGATCGGCGTTGGCGGACCAGGACGAAGCGAGGTCGGGCTCCGCCGTCATCGCCTGAGTGAGCCTTGTGAGGCCGCTATAGAGAAGCTCGGCCAGCAGATACTCGGGATTGACCCGCGTCAGCAGCGGGTTGAGGACGCTCGCGGCTTGATCGACCGAGATGCGGAGCGTCCCGCCCTGGGTCGGCGCGGCGAGCGCTCCGCGCGGCGACCAAGCCAGTGCCGCGCTGCCCACGAGGAAGCCGCGCCGTGGAATGGAAAAATGGCTCATCATCGTCTCCCAGCCGGCTCCTCCGGCAACTGATCTTGTGCGAAATCGGCGGCGAGATAGAGGAGGATGCTGCGCGCGAGCGCCGTCAGATCCTCGATCGTCGTGAACTCGTCCGCCGCGTGAACATGGTTGTCGGGGCGGCCAAGGCCGCCGAGCAGGATCTCCCGGATTCCCGCCCGCTGCACCCATCCCATGTCCGAGGAAGAGGAGGCTCCCCAGGCGCTGAATTCTTCGGCGCGCCAG
>DATJTV010000346.1:0-29810 GCA_035503055.1 Acetobacteraceae bacterium | reverse complement strand
ATCGCGATGTAGAGGGCGACGGTGAGGGCGAGGGTCGCGATCGCGATCGCGAGCACGGTCGGCTGATGGTCGAGCACGACGTTGAGCGCGCGATCGTAGGCGGCGAGCAGCCCATCGAAGAAGCGGCGGCTGGCGGCGCCGATGCGGCTCCGCTCGGTGCCGGGATCGCGACGGAGCAGCCTCGCCGAGAGCATCGGGACGAGGGTGAGCGAGACGATCGCCGAGATGACGATGGTGACGGCGAGCGTGAACGCGAACTCGTGGAAGAGGCGGCCGACGACATCGCCCATGAAGAGCAGCGGGATGAGCACCGCGATCAACGAGACGGTGAGCGAAATGATGGTGAAGCCGATCTCGCCGGCGCCGCGCATTGCCGCCTCGCGCGGGGGAAGGCCCTGCTCGACATAGCGGGCGATGTTCTCGATCATCACGATCGCGTCGTCGACGACGAAGCCGGTGGCGATGGTGAGCGCCATCAGCGAAAGATTGTCGAGGCTGAAGCCGAGCAAATACATCACCCCGAAGGTGCCGACGATGGAGAGCGGCACCGAGAGGCTCGGGATGATCGTGGCGGGAATGCTGCGCAGGAAAAGAAAGATCACCATCACGACCAGCACGACGGCGAGCGTGAGCTCGAATTCGACGTCGCGAACAGAGGCGCGGATGGTGGTGGTCTGATCGGCGATCGTCGCCACCTGGATCGATGAGGGGAGCGAGGCGGTGAGCGTGGGCAGCAGCGCCTTGACGCTGTCGGCCACCGCGATGACGTTGGCGCCGGGCTGGCGCTGGATATTGAGGATGACGGCAGGCGTGGTGTCGGACCAGGCGCCGATCTCGGCATCCTCCGGCCCTTCGACGACCGAGGCGACGTTGGAGAGGCGCACCGGCGCACCGTTGCGATAGGCGATCACCGCGCTCAGATACTGATCGGCGCTCTCGAGCTGGTCGTTGGCGTTGATCGTGTAGGCGCGCGCCGGGCCGTCGAAATTGCCCTTCGGCAGGTTGATGTTGAGATTGCCGATGGTGGTGCGCAGATCGTCGATATTGAGGCCGTAGCCGGCGAGCTTCTGGAGGTTGACCTCGACCCTGACGGCGGGCGCGGTGCCGCCGCTGATGCTGACCAGCCCGACACCGGGGAGCTGGGAGATTTTCTGCGCGAGCACGGTGTCGGCGTCGTTCTCGACCGTGGTGAGCGGCAGGATGGCGGAGGTCGCGGCGAGGGTGAGGATGGGCGCGTCGGCTGGGTTGTACTTGGCGTAGATCGGCGGGGCGGGCAGGCCGGAGGGCAGGAGATTGGACGCGGCGTTGATCGCCGCCTGGACCTCCTGCTCGGCGATGTCGATCGAGAGCGAGAGGTCGAACTGGAGGGTGATCACCGAGGCGCCGGCCGAGGAGGTCGAGGACATCTGGTTGAGCCCCGGCATCTCGCCGAACTGCACCTCGAGCGGCGCGGTCACGGAGGTCGCCATCACGTCCGGGCTGGCGCCGGGATAGAAGGTGGTGACCTGGATGGTCGGGTAATCGACCTCGGGAAGGGCCGAGATCGGCAGCAGCCCGTAAGCGAGCAGGCCCGCGAGGAGGATCGCCACCATCAGGAGCGAGGTGCCGACCGGGCGGAGGATGAAGAGGCGCGAGGGATTCATGCCGGAGGGCTCAGACCGGACGGGCGCCGCTCACGGCTGGGGCTTGGCGGCGGGCGGCGTCGGGGAGGATGGAGGCGCGGAAGATGGTTTTGCGGCGCCCCCATTCGCCGCGTGGGCATGCGTGGCTCCGCCGTGTGGGCCTGTAGCAGGAGAGGCAGCCGAGGTTGCACCCGTGGAAGCGGCGGTTGCCGTGGTGGGGGCGACGATGGTGACCTTGGCGCCGGGATGCAGACGGTCGGCGCCGTCGGTCACCACCTTGGCGCCGGCGGCAAGACCAGAGGTGATGGCGGTGTCGGTCGCGTTGTTGGGCCCGAGCACCACTTTCTGCACGGCGACGGTGCCATTGGCATTGACGACGTAGACGAAGGTGCCGGGGGCGCCGCGCTGGATCGCCGCCCCCGGCACCAGGACTGCGTTCTTCAGCGTTTTGACGAGCAGATCGACGTTGACGAACTCGTTGGGGAAGAGCGCGTTCTTGGGATTGGCGAAGCTCGCGCGGAGTTCGACGGTGCCGGTCGAGACGTTGATCTGGTTGTCCATTGCGTAGAGCGTGCCGGTCGCGAGCTTTTCCGTGTTCGTGCTGTCATAGAGGGTGACGGGAAGCGGCGGGCCGGACTGCATCGCCGCGGTGACGGCGGCGATGTCGTTCTGCGGCAGGGTGAAGATGACGCTGATCGGGTCGAGCTCGGTGATGACGACGATGCCGCTCGTGGTGCTGGTCTGGACGTAGTTACCGGGATCGACCTGGAGCAGGCCGGCGCGGCCGGCGATCGGCGAGGTGATGTGGCAATAGGTGAGGTTGAGCTTGGCGTTGGCGACCGCCGCCTGGTCGGTCTTGACGGTGCCCTCGTACTGCTGGACCAGGAATTGCTGGTCGGTCACCTGCTGCTCGGCGATCGAGTTCTGCGCCTTGAGCCGCTCGTAGCGGGCGAGGTCGCTTCGCGCCTGGTCGAGGAGCCCGGTGTCGTGGGCGAGCTGGCCCTCGGCCTGCTCGAGCGCCACCTGATACGGGCGCGGATCGATCTGGGCCAGGAACTGACCCTTCTGCACCATCTGGCCTTCCTTGAAGCCGACGCTCATCAACTGGCCGTTGATCTGGGTCATCACCGTCACGGTGTTGAACGGTGTCACGGTGCCGAGCGCATTGAGGATCACCGGCATCTCGCCGGTGGTGGCGGTGGCGACGCCGACGGGCTGGGGCGGGGTGGGAGGCGGTCCCTTGGCCGGCCCGCGGCCCCAGGGATGGGCCCAGAGGACGGCGCCGGCGATCAGCGCGAGGACGAGGAGGGCGGGAAGGACGCGGTGCCGGCGGCGGACGACAGGCGGGCGGGCGATCTCACGGCTCGCGGGCGGAGCGCCGTAGCTTCGTGCCGTTGCCGGATCGGTGCGTTCGTCCATCGGTCCCTCATGCGCGGCCGTACCCGGCCGATGGGGCGGAGTTGTCGCGCCGGCAGGGCAGAAACATGGCGGCCATGCTCATGCCTTTGGCCGGGCGCGTGCCCGGATGGCCAGATGGCATAGCCTTATTGCAGCCGTGTGTCGCTTATCTCTTTCCGGGCTTGCCGGGCGATTGCGATTCGTTCAGGCGGCGCGGGCGTCCTACTCGACCACCTCGGACTCGCGCTCGCCGTCCTCCTCGCCCTCGGGACGCGGCAGGGCGGGCGGGGTCGCCTCGATGAACTCGAAGGCGAGCGCGCCCTCCTTGAGGGTGACCTTGACGGCGCCGCCGCGGGCGAGCCGGCCGAAGAGGAGCTCCTCGGCGAGCGGCTTCTTGATGTGCTCCTGGATGACGCGGGCGAGCGGACGGGCGCCGTAGAGCCGGTCATAGCCCTTCTCGGCGAGCCATTCCTTGGCGGCCGAGGAGAGCTCGATCGTCACGTTGCGGTCGGCAAGCTGTGCCTCGAGCTGCATGACGAATTTCTCGACGACGCGGGCGACGACCTCGGGGGTGAGGGCGGCGAAGGCGATGGTCGCGTCGAGCCGGTTGCGGAATTCCGGCGTGAACATCCGCTTGATCGCCTCGTCGTCCTCGCCGTGGCGGGCCTCGCGCTCGAAGCCGATCGCCGGGCGGGCGAGGTCGGCGGCGCCGGCGTTGGTCGTCATGATCAGGATGACGTTACGGAAATCGACCGTCTTGCCGTTGTGGTCGGTGAGCTTCCCGTGGTCCATCACCTGGAGGAGGATGTTGAAGAGATCGATGTGCGCCTTTTCGATCTCGTCGAGCAGCAGGACGGAGTGGGGGTGCTGGTCGATGGCGTCGGTGAGCAGGCCGCCCTGGTCGAAGCCGACATAGCCGGGCGGCGCGCCGATCAGGCGCGAGACCGAGTGGCGTTCCATGTATTCGCTCATGTCGAAGCGGGTGAGCTGGATGCCGAGGGTGGCGGCGAGCTGGCGCGCGACCTCGGTCTTGCCCACGCCTGTCGGGCCGCTGAAGAGATAGTTGCCGATCGGCTTCTCGGGCTCGCGGAGTCCCGCGCGCGAGAGCTTGATCGCGGCGGCGAGCGCCTCGATCGCCCGATCCTGGCCGAAGACCATGGATTTGAGGTCGCGCTCGAGGTTGCGCAGCGTCTCCTTGTCGTCGGCGGAGACGGACTTGGGCGGGATGCGGGCGATCTTCGCCACCATCTCCTCGACATCGCGCAGCGTGACGGTCTTGCGCCGCTTGTGCTCGGGCAGCAGCATCCGCGAGGCGCCGACCTCGTCGATCACGTCGATCGCCTTGTCGGGCAGCTTGCGGTCATGGATGTACTTGGCCGAAAGCTCGACGGCGGCGCGGATCGCCTCCTCGGTGTAGCGGACCTTGTGGTGCTTCTCGTAGTTCGACTTGAGGCCGCGGAGGATCTTCACCGAATCCTCGAGCGAGGGCTCGTTCACGTCGATCTTCTGGAAGCGGCGGACCAGCGCGCGGTCCTTCTCGAAATAATTGCGGAATTCCTTGTAGGTGGTCGAGCCGATGCAACGGAGCGTGCCCGAGGCGAGCGCCGGCTTGAGCAGGTTCGAGGCGTCCATCGCGCCGCCGGAGGTGGCGCCGGCGCCGATCACGGTGTGGATCTCGTCGATGAAGAGGATGGCGCCCTGCTGGTTCTCGAGCTCGGCGACGACGGCCTTGAGCCGCTCCTCGAAGTCGCCGCGGTAGCGGGTGCCGGCGAGGAGGGCGCCCATGTCGAGCGCATAGATGGTGGAGCGGGCGAGCACCTCGGGCACGCTGCCCTCGACGATGCGCTTGGCGAGCCCTTCGGCGATGGCGGTTTTGCCGACGCCGGGATCGCCCACGTAGAGGGGGTTGTTCTTGGTGCGGCGGCAGAGGATCTGGATGGTGCGCTCGATCTCGATCTCGCGGCCGATCAGCGGGTCGATCCGGCCGGCGAGCGCCTTCTTGTTGAGGTTGACGCAATAGTTGGAAAGCGCGTCCTGGCCGCGGCGGGAGGGTTTCTCGTCGCGCTCCGACGCCCCCTCTCCGTCCTGGCCGGGGCCGGTGCCCTGCACCGGGCGCGTCGTGCTGCGGCCGGGCGCCTTGGCGATGCCGTGGCTGATGAAGTTCACGGCGTCGAGTCGCGTCATGTCCTGGAGCTGGAGGAAATAGACGGCGTGGCTCTCGCGCTCGCTGAAGAGGGCGACGAGGACATTGGCGCCGGTGACCTCCTCGCGGCCGGAGGACTGGACGTGGATGGCCGCGCGTTGGACGACGCGCTGGAAGCCGGCGGTGGGCTTGGGATCGCCGGGCCGGTCGGTCGCGAGGCCGGAAAGGTCCTTGT
This sequence comes from Acetobacteraceae bacterium, assembly GCA_035503055.1. Lineage (GTDB taxonomy): Bacteria > Pseudomonadota > Alphaproteobacteria > Acetobacterales > Acetobacteraceae > JAKAWQ01. The sequence goes on along the minus strand of DATJTV010000346.1, from coordinate 24,412 downwards.
CGAGGAATTCGGTGAGGTCCTGGCGCAGCTTGTCGAGATCGACGCCGCAGGCGCGGAGCACGGTGGTGGCGTCGGTGTCGTCGACGAGGCCGAGGAGCAGATGCTCGAGGGTCGCGTACTCGTGATGGCGTTCGCTGGCGAGCGAGAGGGCCCGGTGGAGCGTCTGCTCGAGATTGCGGGAAAGCATGGCTGCGGCGCTCCCTTACGGACTGCGGCGTGCCGGCAGAAGCGGCCGGGACCGGCCGGATGCTACGGGCAACCGGGGATTAAGGACGATCATTCTTTCTCGATCGTGCATTGGAGAGGGTGCTGGTTCTGTCGCGCAAGATCCATGACCTGCGTCACCTTGGTCTCGGCGACCTCGTAGGTATAGACGCCGCACACCCCGACGCCCCGGCGATGAACGTGCAGCATGATACGGGTGGCTTCCTCGCGAGTCTTCTGAAAGAAGCGCTCGAGCACATGGACGACGAATTCCATCGGCGTGTAGTCGTCGTTCAGCATCAGGACTTTGTACATCGCGGGCTTGCGCGTCTTCGGGCGCGCCCGCACCACGACGCCCGTGGAAGGGCTGTTGCCGCCTTGCCTGTCGTTGTCGCTCATCGACGTTCCACCCGGCGGGCGCCCGACGCCGGGCGCCGCCCGCCTTCCCCGGCCGCGCCGTCCCCGACCCCGGGCCGCCGCAGGCGGCCGAGCCCCGAGGGAGGCAGGGACGGGAGCGGCATGCACGGCGCGACGCGATCCATAGCAAAACCATATCGGAACGCGGCCCGGTCGGAAAAGGGCTCTGCAAGATTCTACACAGGCTTGTTTGCGAGCGCGGCACGCATGCCACGCACGCAAGGGCAGCGGTGGGCGCGCAAAAGGGGCGGAGATGCCCTTGCGGTTCATCTCCGGCCCCTTGCGATCCTCCGCCCGCGCACCTGCACAGGTGCCAACCTGCACGAGTGAAGGCGGAACGTGGCTCATCGTGGCGCTAGCGGACCGGGACTGCCTTTCGCCGCCGCCCGACTACCGGCGAAACCCTGCGCTCCGGCAACGCGACGGACGGCGAATTCACCATTGCACGCGGTGTGCTCAGGCAGTCCGGGCGAATTTCTCCACCGCGAGCGCATAGCGCTGCGTGAGAGGCGCCATGGCCTGCTCGGCCAGCTTCACCGAGGCGTCGGTGAGGCGGCCGGTCTCGGCGACGGCCTTCTCCATGGCCGACCGGGCGAGAGAGGCCTGCAGATCCACCGCCTCCTTGAGCGACTTCACCGCAGTGAGCGCGCGGCAGGTCGCCAGCGTCTCGTCGAAGGAGGCCTGCGCGGAGGCCACCACCTGCTGCGTGATGTCCTGCACGCCGCTCGACCAGATCTTCCCCGACTTGACGACCGCTTCGAAGTTGCCCTGATTGAAAGCCAGCATTTCCTCAGCCGTCTTCATGGCCTTCTCCATATTTTCCTTGACCTGCGCTTGCGTTGTCTGGAGGCCCGCGGTCGCCTTGATCATGCCGTCCTTGATGGCCGCAGCTGTCTGCTCGAACCCGCTCGCCACGGAAGCGGCTGCGTCCGACGCCTCGCTGCCCTTTACCTTGACCGTCATTTCCTGCTCCATTGAGATTGCTGCCAAGCGGGCGAGGAAGAGGCCAGGGGCGCGTCCCCTGCCGCTATCGTCCCGCTGTCGAACCGGCTTGCTGCAATGCAGCACAACGCGCACCTAGGACGGCGCGCATCGCTTTGCAAGTGAAATTTGTGCATTGCACAAAGAGGACGGAACGGGCCTTGGACGGCCACCCGCGACGCCGCTGGAAGTGCGTCTGTTAATCCTTTGTTCCAACTTAATTTTCGTAGCTCTCGGCTCTGGACAGGCCTTGACTGCCGAAGCTATACTCCGCAGCCTCGGCGGGCTTGCGAGGGAGAGGCGGCGGGATGGAGAGCGAGGGGGGCGCGTCGCGCCCGCGGCGACCCGCGATTCCGGGGGGGCGTCCAAAGGGGTGCATAGCGCGCGGCCGCGCGCTTGAAGGCAGCGGCCACGGACCGCGAACGCGGGCGACGGGCCGAGCCTTGCAAAGCCCCCCTGCCCGCACCTTGGGCCTTGCCTCGGCGCTCGCCCTCAGCGTCTGCCTCTGGCTTGCGACCATCGCCCCGGCCCACGCCGAGGACGGATTCACGCACCCGAGCTACATCGTCGTCAATGCGGCGAGCGGGCGGGTGCTGAACGCGTACCGTGCGGACGCCATGCGCTATCCGGCCAGCCTGACCAAGCTGATGACCCTCTACCTGGCCTTCGAGGCGTTGCGCGACCGCCGGATCAGCTTCGCGACGCGGATTCCGATGACCATGGAGGCGGCCTCGGTCGAGCCGGTGAAGCTCGGCCTGCCGCCGGGCGACACCATCAGCGTGCATAACGCGATCCTCGCCATGGTGACGCTCTCGGCGAATGACGTGGCAACCGCGCTCGGGCAGTATCTCGGGGGCGGCAGCATCCCCCGCTTCGCCGAGATGATGACGCTGCGCGCCCACGCACTCGGCATGGCGGACACCACCTTCCGCAACCCCTCCGGCCTGCCGGCCCCGGACCAGGTGACCACCGCGCGAGACATGGCGATCCTGGCGCGGCGGCTGATCATCGATTTCCCCGACCAATACCACTGGTTCAGCACGCGACGCTTCCTCTTCCACGGCCGCTGGATCGTGAGCGACGACAACCTGCTGAAGGCGTACCCGGGGGCCGACGGGATGAAGACCGGCTATACCTACGCGGCCGGCCACAACCTCGTGACCAGCGCCGAGCACGGCGATGTCCGGCTGATCGGCGTCGTGCTGGGCACGCAATCGATCCCGCAGGTGGACGGCGAGATGATGGCCGTGCTCAACGAGGGCTTCGCCGAGGAGAATGCGCCCGCTTCCGGGCCCGAGGTCGCCGCGCGGAGCCCGCTCCGCGAGCTGATCCCCGCCGCCCAGGCAGCCCCCGAGCCGGTCCCCGTCCCAGCGCCCGACGAGGAGGCGGCGGACGGTCCTTGGGGCGTGCAGGTGGCGGCCTACACGAGCGAACACATGGCGGTCTACGTGTCCGGCCTCACGGAACGCATCCTGCGCGACGGCAGGGCCGTGGTGGAACGCGGCTACCTCGCCGGCCGGCCGGTGTGGCGTGCACGCGTGCTGGACCTCTCGGCCGCGGAGGCGCACGCCGCCTGCCCGATCCTCGCGCGCCACAGATTGCCCTGCTGGGTGCTGCCGCCGAGCCGCAACGGCGAGCTCGCCAGCCGCTGACCAGGAAGGCCAGGGGACGGTGTCCCCCTGGCAGGGTTCCAAGGGGCAGAGCCTCTTGGTCTTTCTCATGGGTCTGTTGGCCAGGTCAGTGCCGGGACCTGGAGGAGCGGGATGCTGCCGACGCTCAGGGTGCGGTCCTCGAGCCTGAGCGGCACGTCCACCTCGGGCGGGGCGCCGGCGGTCGCGGAAGGCCGGGCCAGCAGCATCAGCACGGCCTTTGCTGCCGTTGCGGCGCCGGGGCCGATGCTGCCGTGCGCCACCAGCGCATCGAGCGTCGCCGCGTAGCCGAGGATTCGGGCGGTCCCCTCCCCCGCCGGCTGCATCGCCCGGTCGAGGACCATCCGGCCCGCGGCGCCGACCGCGAGCGGCCCCCAGAGGAGCGAGAAGTCCCGCACGGTGAGCGTCCCGCCGCCGTCGCGCCACGCGCCGAGCTCGACCGCCCAGGCCGGGCCGGAGGGAAGCGGGCCAGTCAGCACCGCCGCCAGCGAGACGAGCGCGATCTCGCGGCCGAGCGCGCCGAGGCCGGCGTGCGCGATGCGGATCGACGTCGCGTGCATCTGGAGCTGGACGGCCGGCCGCGCTCCCGAGACCGCCTCGGCCGTGGTCTCGATGCCGGCCCGCCCGGCCCCGGCGGCCGACGCGGCGAGCGAGGCCTCTATTCCGAGCGTGCCGGCCCGGACCAGGTCAGGATCGAGGCCGGCGGGCCCGAGCCTCGGCTCGGTCGCGCTGATGGCGATGCTCTCCCCTGCGCCCGGGCCGGCGAAGAGAGGGAGCGCCGCCTCGATGCGGCTTGCGGCGAGCACGATCTCGGGGCTGCCCGCGATCCGGAAGCGCTGCTCTCCCTCGGGGAGCAGGAGGAGTTTCCGGGGGGTGAGCACATCGACGCTGAGGGCGAGCCGGTTGGTTCGCCAGGCGAGGCCGCCCGGCACCAGGTTCTGCCCGCCGGAGATCGCCAGGCCGGCGACGATCACGGAAGCGGAGAGCGGCCAGCCGCCAAGGTGCTCGGCGCCCGCGGCCACTTGCCAGCCCTCACTGCGGCGGGCGGCGATCCAGCCGCGGAACACCGCTTCGACCTGACGGGCCGCGATCAGCCAGGCCACGGAGTCGGCCGCGACCAGGATGGCGGGCGTGACGACGAGCAGGGCGAAGAGACGGCGGCGAAGGGAGCGGCGCATGCGGGGCAGAATACAAGTCCACTCGCGGAGGTCGCCAGCAGCCGGCGATGAAACACGGTTCATCCACACCCGTGCTCCCGGCAGGGTGTGGGATCCCTATGGAGGCAAAAAACCAGCTTTAATCAGGAGAATGGGAGAGGTTCCTGTGATCGCCCGGGAAGCCGGCGGACGAGCTCTCCACAGAGTTTTCCACAAGCTTTCGCCCGCTCCCCGGCCCGGCCGCGTAGAGTGCGCCCAAGCGGGCGAGGAGGACCTGGCGCGGGAGGCGGGCAGCGAGCGGCGGATGAATGGCGATATGGATGGTCCCCGGCCGCTTGCGGAAGCCGCGCCGTCCCCAGCAGCGGCCCGAGTCGGTCACCACAGGGATCACCGGCAGGCCGGTATGGGCGGCGAGCGCGGCCACGCCGGGTTGCAGCGGGCCGACGGCGCCGGGCCGCATGCGCGTGCCTTCGGGGAAGATGATGACCTGGCGGCCGGCGGCGATCGCGCGGTCGGCGTCGGCGAGCAGGCCCCGAAGGGCGGCGGCCCCGCCCGCGCGATCGACCGGGATCTGCCCGGCCGGGCGGAGCATGGGGCCGAAGAAGGGAACGCGGAGGAGCTCGCGCTTCACGACGTAAGCGGGACGCGACAGGAGCGAGAGCCAGACCAGGGTATCGAAGGCCGACTGATGCTGCGAGGCGATCAGCGCCGGCCCCGCCGCGGGCAGATATTCGGTGCCGGTCACGGCGAGCCGGACACCGGCGAGCGGGCCGAGCCCGCCGAGAAGGGCGCGGACCCAGACCTTGCCGAACGCCAGCGCCTTGCCGGGAAAGAGGAACCGCACGGGCAGCGAGGCCAGCGCCATCGCGGCCGTGACGGTCCAAAAATAGAGGTTGTAGACCGCCGAGCGCAGCAGGATCACACCGCCTTTCCCCTTTCCCAGAAGACGACCATGAAGCCGAGGCCAGCCTCGGCCGCGAGCCAGCGGGTATATTCGCCGAGCACCACCCGCCAGAGGCCGCGCCGCCACTCGGGCAGCGGGCCGGGCGGCGGCACGCTCACCGGTTCGAGCCGCACGCCCGGGAGGACGCGGCGAAAGTCCCGCAGTGCCCGCGGCATATGATAGAACGAGGTGACCACGATCAGGCTCGTAAGGTCGAGCCCATGCGCCCAGGATGCTGCCTCGCGAGCGTTTCCCGCCGTGGTGGCCGCGCTATGGCCGAGCACCACCCGCCCGTCCAGGCGTGCCTCGGGGATGCCGGAGAGGCGAGCAAGGTCCTCGAGGTCCGTGCCTTGGGCGACGCCCGAGACGAGGAGGCGCGGTGCGGCGCCGCCGAGCAGGAGGCGGAAAGCCTCCTTGAGCCGGCCCGAGCCTCCGGTGAGGACGACGATGCCCCCGGCCGGCAGCGGCTCCGCGGTCGGGGTGAGGATGCGGGCGAGGAAGCAGCCGAAGCCGGCGGCCCAGGCGAGCGCGAGGACGAAGAGGACCACGGCCGTCCGGCGCAGCAGGCCGGCGGCAAAGCCGCGCCTGCGCCGCCTCACGGCAACCGGCGGAGCCAGCTTCGCACGGTCACCTGCGCCGTGAGATAGCCGATCGCGGCGGCGATCGCGGGCAGGAGCGGCAGGGCGAGCCAGAGCAATGCCGGCAGGCCACCCGGCTGGAACGCGCCCGTTGCCTGGGACGGTGCATTGAGGTCTCCGAAGGGCGCGGCGAGGCCGGCAAGGGTCAGCAGCACCGGCAGGGCCGCGAGTGCGCCCGCGGCGCCGCCGATCGCGGCCAGGCGCGTGGCGCGCCCGGCGAAGCGCGCCGCCATGTAGCCATCGGAGGCGCCGAGGCCGTGCACGATCTCGATCGCCTCGCGGCGGGCCGCGATGCCGGCGTGGGTCGCGACCGCGACCACCGCGACGGCGACCGCGGCCACCACGAGGAGCGCCACGGCGGCGCAGGCCTGGAGGCTGCGGGCAAGCGCGGCCAGGCGCCGCACCCAGACCCCGTGGCTCTCGACCTGCGTGCCGGGGGCGGCGGTCTCGAGCGAGGCGGAGAGCGCGGCGAGCGGGGCGTCGGGCGTGGCCAGGTGGACCGCGATGACCGCGGGGAGCGGCAAGGCGAGCCGGCCGGCGGCGGCGCCGAGCCAGGGCCGGAGCAGCTGATCGAGATCGGCCTGGGAGAGCGGGCGGGCGGTGGCGACCGCCGGGTCCGCGCGGAGGAGCGTGAGGACTTGCGCGAGGCGGCTCGCACCCGGCCTGGCCGAAGGGGATGAAGGGTCCGGAACCTGGACGGTCAGCACCGCCTCGGCCCCCTCTTGCCAATGCCGGGCAAGGGCGGCGGCGGCAACCGAGCCGGCAAGCGCAAGGGCGGCGAGGAACGCCATGGCGGCGACCAGGAACGGGAGCAGCCGGTCGGAAAGCGCGCGCTGGAGCCCGAGATCGTCGAACCCCGCCGGCCGGAGGTTCGCTTTAGCCATGCGCGACGAGGCGCCCATGGTCGAGGCGAAGCGCGGGGGCGGCGTGGCGGGCGACCAGGGCCTCGTTGTGGGTCGCGACGACGACCGTGGTGCCGAGCCGGACCAGCTCGTGGAGGAGGCGCATCAGCCGCTCGGCCTGCGCCTCGTCGAGATTGCCGGTCGGCTCGTCGGCGAGGAGGAGGCGCGGCCGGGCGATAACCGCGCGGGCGATGGCGACCCGTTGCTGCTCGCCCCCGGAGAGGGTCTCGGGCGGGGACTCGAGCTTTCCGGCGAGGCCGACCCAGCGCAGCATCTCGGCCACGTCGGCGCGGATCTGGCCCTCCGGCCGGCCGCCGATGCGCAGCGGAAGGGCCACGTTGTCGAAGGCCGAGAGATGGGGCAGCAGCCGGAAATCCTGGAACACAACGCCGATCCGCCGGCGCAGGCCCGGAAGCTGGCGCCGGCCGGCCCGCGCGATCTCGGTGCCGAGCAGGGTGAGCGTTCCCTCGCTCGGGCGGGCGGCGAGGTACATGAGCCGGAGCATGCTCGTCTTGCCCGCCCCCGAGGGGCCGAGCAGCCAGCGGAATCCGCCCTCCGGAATGTTGAAGGAGAGATCGTGCAGGACCGACGCGGGCCGCTCCCTGCCCGGCACGGCGTAGCTCAGACCGACGTGCTCGAATCGGACCATTCTCTCCGGGCCGTGTGGCCTTTGTCCAAGTGCCATTTTTGCAGCATGGCGTGTCCGCTGCCATGCCGGGACGCCCGATCGGGCGCGGCGGGACGGGAATCGGCCGGGCCGGGGGCTTGCCTCGGCTCCGGGGCCGACCGATCCTCGCGCGATGCGGGTTCTCTGCCCATCCTGCGCGGCGGTCTACGAGGTGCCCGAGCCGCTGCTCGGGGCGGGGAGCCGGACCCTGCGCTGCGGCCGCTGCGGGACCGAATGGGTGCTTCCCGGCGCGCCGGCCGAGGTGGAGCCCCTATCGGCCGCGCCCGAGGAGGCGAAGCTGACGCCGACGGCCGCGGCAGAGCCTCCACCGCCGCCCGCTCCCGAGCCGGCCACGCCCGAACCGACCGCCCTCGAGCCGGTGGGCGCGGCAGAGCCGGAGGAGTCGCCGCGCGGGCCGTCCCCACTTGCGATCCCGCCACGCGAGGGGGCGCGTGAGCGGCCTTTCGCGCTCGGGCCGGCAGGTACCAGGGAAGCGCAGATGGCAGCGGAGGCGAGAGCGCCGCGTCGGGGACGCGACGCCGTCGCCTGGTTCGGATGGCTCGTGAGCCTTGCCCTTCTCGGCCTGCTCGTCTGGGCCGGCTACGCGTACCGCGGCGTGGTGATGCATGCCTGGCCGCCGAGCCAGCGCCTCTACGCCCTTCTCGGCCTCGGCCCGACGCGGCCCTGACGCCTTCTCTCACGCCGCCCGCTCCGTCGAGCCGAAGCTAGAACTGCTTGAGCAGGCGGTCGATGTAGTCGCGGTCGGGCACCGGCAGGTCGGGGTTGGCCTCGCGGCTGCGCAGCTCCTGCTGGATCGCGCGTGCCTCGGCGGCGACGTCGCCGTTCGGGATATTGACGAAGCCGTTGGGGTTGCCACCGTCGATCTGATCGCCGGTCGGCCGCCCCAGCGGGTCGAGCCCGATGCCCGGCGCGCGGCCCATCTCGCCCTGGCCCGGGTTGGCCCCGAACGGACCGCCCTCCATCAGGAAGCCTGCCCCGCCGGCGCCGGGCTGCATGCCGGCCGTGCCGGCCTGGGCCGCCATCGCCGACATCGCCTGACGCCCGCCCTGCTGGAGATAGGCGATCGCCTTGCGCTCGGCGGCAGCGGCCGGCTGATCCTCACCGGCGCCGAGCGCGCCGGCGGCCCCGCGCATGGCGATATCGGCCTTGCCGAGCGCCGGCGGGATCTTGCCCATGGCGTCGGAGAAGCTGCTCATCATCACGCCGAGCACCTGGCGCAGCGCCTGCTGGACCGTCTGGTCCGCGCGGCGCCCGGCGGCGGCGCCTTGCCCCGGGCTCTGGGCAGACCCCGGGGAAGCAGGCGCGGCGTCGGGCGAAGTGAGCCGGGCCTCGGCGCGATCGAGGAGCCCGCCTTCGCGCTGGACGACGTCGCCGAGCGCGGACAGGGCCTGCTGGCCCTTCTGCATTTGCATCGCCCGCGCCATGTCCTCGGCCGTCAGCGGCCGGGCATTCTGCAACTGGCGGAGCAGGTTCTGCAGCTCGGCCATCTCCTGCCGCGCGGTCCCGAGATCGCCCCGGGCGATGGCCTGCCGCATCGCCTCTGCCATCCGCTGGAAGGTTTGTTCGTCGTACTGCCGGGCGGCGAGCTGGTCGGGAAGCTTCAGGCTGTTGGGCGTGAGGTTCCGGGCGAGCGCCTCGATCTGCCGGTCGATCGCCTGCTCCAGGGCCGCGATCCGCCGGTCGATCTCCTTCTGCTGCGGCCCGCCGGGGCGCCCGGCCTCGGCCAGCGCCTGCTCGAGCGCGCGGGTCGCGGCGGCGAGCGCGCGGGCGGTCTCGGCGGTCGGGCCTTCCTCGTAATGCCAGGCGAGCTGCCAAAGCCGGTCCTCGGCGCGGCCGACGGCGGCGGGAGCGAGATCGCGCGCCAGCAACGCCGCGATCGCGCGCATGTTGAGGAAGGCGCCGAGATCGCCGTTGCGCGCCGCCGGCGTCGCGGAGAGCGCATCGAGTGCGGCGATCGCGGGCTCCCGCGCGTCCGGCTGGAGGACCAGCTCTTTCCGCACCGCGATCAGCGCGCGGGCGAGCGGGTTGCGGAAGGCGATCTCCGGGAGGTGGAAGCGGACGGTGCCGCTTGCGCCGGCCAGCCCGGCGCCGTTCAGGGCGTGGAGCCGGGCGGTGACTTCGAGCCCGGCCCAGGGACTCGCGGTGAGATCGGCGAGCGCGGCACCGCCCTCGTCGCGCGGGTCCCCGCCGGTGAGCGGGATCGGGACGGTCAGGGCAGGCGCGCCCGGCCGCGCGGCGAGGTGCAGCACGGCGCTGAGGCGCGTGACGCCGTAAGTGTCATGAGCGTGCCAGGGAAAGCGCGTGTCGGTGCTGCGCTGATCGGGACCGGGCAGCCCCGTGAAGCGGACGGTGGGAGGCGTGGCCGCGATCACCGAAAGGTCCCAGGCGCCGAGCACTGCCCCGCGACGGGTCAGGCTGAGCCGGCCGCTCTCGGCGAGCAGGGTGGCGGCGCGGTAGCTGGACGGGCCGAGCTTGTCGAACGGGACGGAGTGGCCGGCGAAGGCGAGGCGCGGGGCGCCGCTGCCGCCGGTCAGGCTGACCGCGAGGCGCGAACCGGCAGGCACGGCAAGCGGGCCGCCGGGAACGCGCAGGAAGAGAGGCGGCAGGTGGGTGTAGGCAGGGGGGGTGATCCAGCCGGCGAGCTCGGGCACCGTTGGTGCCGCCCCCATCGGGACGACCGGCGTGAAGGCGGCGGCCAGGCGGTCGAGCGAATCGGGTCCGCCGACGCCGATGCCGGCGACGAGACCGACGATCAGACCCATCCGGAGCGCGCGAGGGTCGCGCGCGGCGAGGTTGGGATGCGGCAGCCCGACGCGGATCCGGGCGAGATGCGCGGCCATGCGCGCGCGGTGGGCCTGCCAGAGCAGGCTCGCCGTGGCGCCGGTGACGGCAGGCCGGTCCGCGATGGCGGCGAGCGGGCGATGGACGAGGTGGTTCGTGAGCTCGAGCCAGCGATCGGCGGCCGGGCGGGTCGGAAAGGAGAAGCGGGCGAGGCTGCGCCCCGCCAGCGCGGCGGTGCCGGCGGCGAGCAGAACCAGGAGCAGGAGGTGCGGCCAGGGCGGCAGCAGCGAAACGAGGCCGAAGAGCGCAGCGGCGACGAACAGGCCAAGGAGCCCGAGCGGCGGCCAGAGCAGCGGCCACAGGCGCTCGAAGGCGAGCGCGAGCCGGGCGGCCAGGCGCTGCCGCTCGAGCCGGGCCGTCGCGTCCGCCGCTGGACTCACAAAGCCACCCTCCTTCAGGGACTCGCCTTCAAGGTTAGCTTATGTGGGCCCGCTTCCGTGAAGGAAAAGCTTCGGAGCGGCGCCGTCAGGGATCGTTCGAGATCGCGGCTTCCGGTCAGTCGGAGGCACCCCAGGCACCGGCCGGCGCGGCTTTCGGGAACCGGAGCGGAGCGGCCCTTTGGGCCGTGAGCACTGGAAGCGCAGAAAGCCACGGCGGACGACCACCGCACTAGCATTCCCCGAGGTCTCTTAGAGCCAGTCCGGCACCTGCTCGTCGGCCCAGAGATCGGCGAGCGCCTGGCGCGGGCGGATGAGCGCCCAGCGCTCGCCCTCGACCATCGCCTCGGCGGCGCGCGGCCGCGCGTTATAGGGGGAGCTCATGACGCTTCCGTAGGCGCCGGCATCGAGGATCGCCACGCGCGCGCCGGGGGCGAGCGGCGGCAGGGCGCGGGCCAGGCCAAAGACGTCGGCGCTCTCGCAGACCGGGCCGACGATATCGATCGGCTGGGGTTCCGACGCGGCCGAGGCAGCGGCGAGCGGAACGATGCCGTGCCAGGCGTCGTAGAGGGCGGGACGGATCAGATCGTTCATCCCGGCGTCGAGCACGACGAAGGGCCGCTCCGGGCCGGGCTTGACGCGGACCACGGTGGCGAGCAGCAGCCCGGCCGGCGCGAGGAGCCAGCGGCCCGGCTCGAGGAGAAGATCGAGATCGAGGCTGCGGAAGGCGCCGGCGAGCGCGCCGGCGAGCGCGTCGGGGGTGGGCGCGGGCTCGTTGCGGTAGGGAACGCCGAGGCCGCCGCCGCAATCGACGCGGGGGACCGCGAGGCCGGCGGCGCGGAGCTCCCGGACGAGGCGGGCAAGGACGGCAAAACTCTCGCGGAAGGGGGCGAGCGAGAGGACTTGGCTGCCGATGTGGAGCGCCAAGCCCACCGGGGCGATCCCGGGAAGTGCCGCGGCCTCTGCATAGAGCGCCGGGATCTCGGCCGCCGGGATGCCGAACTTGTTCTGGGCGAGGCCGGTCGTGATCTTGGCATGGGTGCGCGCGTCGATGTCCGGGTTGACCCGAAGCGCCACCGGCGCGGTGCGGCCGAGGCGCTGCGCTACGCGTGCGAGCGCGCGGAGCTCTTCGGCGCTCTCGACATTGATCTGGCCGATCCCGGCCGTGAGCGCCTGTGCCAGCTCCTCCTCCGTCTTGCCGACGCCGGAGAAGACGATGCGCTCGGGAGCAATACCGGCGGCAAGCGCGCGGAAGAACTCGCCCTGGCTCACGACGTCGGCGCCGGCGCCGAGGCGGCCGAGAAGGTGGAGCACGGCGAGATGGTCGTTCGCCTTGACCGCGTAGTGGATGTGCGCGGCAAGCCCGGCGCCGTCCAGTGCGGAGGCGAGCGCTGCATAGCGGGCGCGGATCGTCGATGCCGAATAGACGTAGGTGGGCGTGCCGAGTGCGGCGGCGATCGCGGCAAGCGGCACCCCTTCGAGGACGAGCCCGTCGATCGCGCTCCGCGAGAGGAAGGGGCGGCCGGCAATCAGTTCCGCCGGGGTGGGGTCGGCGGCGGTGTCAGGCGGCAGGGAGCCATGCATGGAGGCTTCGGTCTTGTTGATCGGCCTCTCTAGCGCGTGGTATCGAGGGGCGTCGAGGAGGAGGGTGCGATGATCAAGCGTCTGTTCCTTGCGTTGGCCATTCTGGCTGCCATCGGCGGCGTTGCCTCGTTGTTGAGCCCGACCGCTGCGGCCGCCTGCCAGTACAAGCACACGAGCTGATAAGCGCGCGCGCCGGCGGCGGCTGAGGGCCTGCCGGCCCTGAGGGGCCGCGCGGCCGGTGCGGTGTTGCATTTTCTCACAATCGGCAATGCGGCGGCGGGTGGTATCCGGGCTAGGAACGCGACCGTTGCGTAGCGTTCCTGACTGCACAAACGGGGATTGGATCATGTCCGCTGGCGTCATGGTGCCCGAACCGGGAAACGCGCCGGTTCTGCCGCAGGGCCGGCTGTGCGTGTGGCTTGCCATCGCCGCGCCGCTGCTGGCGCTTGGCGCCTGCGCGGCGCCGGCGCCGACGGGACCGACCGTGAGCGTGATGCCCGGGCCGGGAAAGAGCTTTGCCGCCTTCCAGGCGGACGACGCGACCTGCCGCAACTTTGCGGCGGAGCGGACGGGCGGCGCGTCGCCGGCGGCGGCGGGTGCGGCGAGCGGCGTCGCCAGCGCCGCCGTCGGCACCGGGGTCGGTGCGGCCGCCGGGGCTGCGCTCGGCTCGGTGAGCGGCAATGCCGGCGCCGGGGCCGCGATCGGTGCGGCGAGCGGACTGCTCTTCGGGAGCCTCATCGGCGCGCAGAACGCCGCCGCCTCGGCCGGGAGCGTGCAGAGCGCCTACAACATGGCCTACGCGCAGTGCATGGCGGCGCAGGGGAACCGCGTCCCGCCGCCGGCCTATCCGGGCTACTACGCCTACCGCCCCTACCCCGCGTACGCGGGATATTACTACGTCTATCCTTGAGGCGCCGACGGCCGCGCTACTCGGTCGGATAGATTTTCGGATAGTTGATCTCGTTGGCGGGTCCCGGCGGCGAGGGCGGGCCACGCTTGCCGCACGCGGCGAGCAAAGGAAGCAGGAGCGCCAGCACCAGGAGGGCCGCGATGGTCGCGCGGCCCGGCGCGATGGGGTGCTGCTTTTCGCTTCCATCGAGGGACGGCATCCCCGAGCGCGTAGCACGCCGGCCGCCACGGGTCACGGCCAGCCGTGCGTGCGGTTCTTCTCCTGGGCGGGCGAGAGCTGGTACGGACCGTCCGCCACTTGCGGCGGCGGATCGACGAAGGCCTGCGGGTCGGTCCAGCAATCGACCCAGCCGAGGGTGCGAGTGCAATAGGGAAGCGCCGGCGGTTCGGGCTCCAACGGCTTGCAGTAGCCGTGGCCCTGGTCGAGATAGAGGATCGAGCAGTCCCGGTCGGCGGCGAGCGACCAGATGACGTCGAAGAGCGTGCGGTGGAGCGCCATGATGCTGGCAAGGTTGAGCCCGGCAAAGGCGCCGACCGGCACGGTCCAGGATACGCCGCAGGCGACCAGGGGCAGGAGGAGGGCGACCGGCAGGAGGCGGCGCATGGCGCCCATTCCTCCCAGGAAGGGATGAACGGAGGGTTTTGCGCGATCGGGGGCGCGGGGACCGCGGCGAATTCCGTAGGGAATTCCCCTCTCTCCGGATCGGCTTTATGGTCCGGCGCCCGCCTTTGGCGAGGGGAGTGACTTGGTCGATATCTTCGAAGAAGTCGAAGCGGATCTGCGCGCCGAGCGCATGCGGGCGCTGGCGCTGCGCTACGGCAAGTTCGCGGCCGCCGCGGCCGTTGCCGTCGCGCTGGGCGTGGCGGCGTGGGAGGGAATGGCGTGGCAGCAGGCGCGCCGGCAGAGAAGCGTCGCGATGGCGTACTTCACGGCCGCGCAAGAGGCGGTGGCCGCAACCCCCGCCGGATCGGGCAACGCCAAGGCGGAGGCGGATTTCGCCCGCCTGGCCGGGAACGACACGCCGGCCGGCTACCGCACGCTGGCGCGGCTGCGCGCCGCGGCGCTCGCGACCGATGCCGGGCAGAACAAGCTGGCGCTTACCCTCTGGCAGGAGGTGGCGAACGATCGGGACGCCGATCCGCTGCTGGCGGGCCTGGCGCGGCTGCTCTCCGTGACCCACCGGATCGACGGGGTGAGGACCGAAGCTGAGGCGAAGCCGCTCGAGGCAGAGCTTCAGCCGCTGCTGGCCGCCGGCAACCCGTGGCGGCCGATGGCGGAGGAGGCGGAGGCGCTGATCGACATCGCGAGCGGCGACAAGCCGGCGGCGGAAAAGACCCTCACGGATCTCAGCGGCGACCCTGGCACGCCGCAGGGAGTGCGCGGCCGCGCGGCGGCGCTTTTGGCGCGCCTTTCTGAATGAGCCGCGACGCATCGCGCCGGGCCGGCGGCTGTAGCGGCCGCGCGCTCTCGCGGCGGGCCGCGCTGCTTGCCCCGCTGCTTGCCCCGCTGCTCGCCTCTGGGGCGCTGAGCGGCTGCAGCTCGTGGTTCGGCACGACGAAGACGCCCCTGCCGGGCACGCGGCTCGACGTGCTGCCGCCCGAGCGCAACCTCACCGTGGACACCGCCAACACCAGCCCGATCGTCCTGCCACCGCCGCGTCTGAACCGGGACTGGCCGCAGGTCGGGGGGAATCCGCAGCACCATATGGGCCCGCTCGCTGCAGGCACGGCGCTCAAGCTCGCTTGGCGCGCCTCGATCGGCGAAGGGGCGAGCTATCGGCGCCAGCTCACCGCCCAACCGATCGTCGCCGGGGGAAATGTCTTCACGATGGATGCCGCGGGCGTGGTGCGCGCCTTCCGCCTCGCCGACGGCTCCCGCCTCTGGCGCTTCAATACCAAAGCGAAGAAGGACCGCAGCGAGGAGCTGGGCGGCGGGATTTCCTTCGACCAGGGCGTTCTCTACGCCGCGACCGGACGGGCGGAGGTGGTGGCGATCGACGCGGCGCGCGGGGTGCTGCGGTGGCGGCGGACGATCGGCGCGCCGGCGCGGGCGGCGCCGACGATCTCGGACGGCAAGCTCTTCGTGCCGACGATCGCAGCCCAGTTGCTCGCGCTCGACGCCGCCGGCGGCAAGCAGCTCTGGTCCTACCAGGGGCGGCCCGCCCTCGTCGGCCTGCTCGGCGAGCCCTCGCCCGCGATCGGCAACGGGCTGGTGATCGCGGGCTTCGCCTCGGGCGAGCTGACGGCGCTTTCCAGCGATACCGGCACGGTGCAATGGTCCGATAACCTGGGCGCGGTGCTCGGCGCCGCGAGCCCGGCCGATCTCTCAGCGGTGCACGCGCTGCCCGTGGTCGATGGGTCGGAGGTGTACGCCATCAGCATGGGCCAGGTCCTGGTGGCCGAGGACATCCACTCGGGCCGGCGGGTCTTCTATCTCGACGTGGCCGGGAGCGAGACCCCCTCGGTCGCCGGCGACTGGGTCTTCCTGCTCACGGCCGACCAGCACCTGGCGGCGATCCAGCGCGAGGTGGGGCTGGTCCGCTGGATCACGGTCATGCCGCTCTTCACCAACCCCAAGCACGAGCGCGGGCCGATCCTGTGGCACGGACCGCTGCTGGCGGGAGGGCGGCTGTTGCTCGCGGGCGAGAACGGGGAACTCGCGACGGTGGCTCCCGAAACCGGGAAAATCCTTGATCGCGCGCGGCTGCCCGGTCCGGCCGCGCAGGCGCCGATCGCGGCCGACGGAACGGTGCTGGTGCTGCTCCGCGACGGCACGCTCACTGCGTGGCGCTGACGTGACCGGCGTGATGCTTCCCCGGGTGGTGATCGCGGGCCGTGCGAATGTCGGCAAGTCGAGCCTGTTCAACCGGCTCGCCGGGCGCCGCCTGGCGCTGGTCGGCGATGCGCCGGGCATGACGCGCGACGCGCGTGAGGCCGAGGCGCGCCTGGCCGGGCGCGCGGTGCTGCTGGTCGATACCGCCGGGTTGGAGGAGGCGGTGGCGGGCTCGCTCGGCGGGCGGATGCTGGCGCACGCCGAGGCGGCGCTGCGCCGGGCCGAACTGGTGCTGTTCGTCGTCGATGCACGGGCCGGCGTGCTGCCGCGCGACCTCGAGCTTGCGCAACGGCTGCGCCGGCTGGGCCGGCCGGTGATGCCGGTGATCAACAAGGCGGAAGGCAGAGGGGCGGCGGGCGCGGCCGAAGGCTGGACGCTGGGCTTCGGCGAGCCGCTCGCCGTCTCGGCGGCACACGGCGAGGGCATCGACGCACTGGCCGCGGCGATCGCGGCACGGCTCGCGCCGGCGGGCGAGGTCCGCGAGGCCGAGGAGCGGGCGCTTCGGCTCGCGATCGTCGGACGGCCGAACGCCGGCAAATCCACGCTGATCAACCGGCTGATCGGCGAGGACCGGCTGGTCACGGGGCCGGAACCCGGCATCACGCGCGACGCCCTGACGCTGCCCTTCACCGCCGCCGACGGCACGCTCTTCGCGCTGATCGACACCGCCGGCCTGCGCCGCCGCGCCCGCGTCTCGGCCGGCGCCGAAACGCTCGCGGCCGGAGCCGCGATCGCGGCGCTGAAACGCGCCGAGGTCGTGGCGCTGACCGTCGACGCGACCGCCGGCATCCACGATCAAGACCTCGAAATCGGCCGGCTGATCGCCGAGCAGGGCCGCGCCGCCGTCCTCGTGCTGACGAAGTGGGACGCGGTGAAGGCACGCGTCACCGTGCAGCGCGCGATCGAGGAACGGCTCGCGCGCAGCCTGCCGCAGCTCAAGGGAATGGCCGTGCTGCCCCTCTCGGCGATGACCGGCGCCGGCATGACCGCTTTCCTGCCGGCGGTGACGGAGGCGTCCGAGGTGTGGAACCGACGCATCCCGACCGCGAGCCTCAACCGCTGGCTAGCCACCGCGCTCGCACGCCACCCGCCGCCCCTGGTTGGTGGCAAACGCGTCAAGCTCCGCTACATCACCGAAGCGAAGGCACGACCGCCAAGCTTCGTCGTGTTCGGCAGCCGCGCCGACGCAACGCCGGAGGAATACCGGCGCTACCTCGCGAACGGACTGCGCGAAAGCTTCGCCCTGCCGGGCACGCCCATCCGACTCTCCTTCCGTAGCGCCGAGAACCCGTTCGCCCCGGCGGAGTAAGCAAGTAGGGCCGGGGGACGCTGTCCCCCGAACCCCGACAAGGGGCAGAGCCCCTTGGTCTTGCTACGTCGCGTCGGTTGCGCCGATGATGGGCGCGGGAGACATCGGTGTGCGCAGTGGGGGCGGGTGAGCATGCGGTTCGTATATGCGCTTCTGTTTTCGTTGGTCGGGGCGGCCGCTGCGATGGCGGCGGGCAACACGCAGGGCATCACCGCGACGACGATCAAGATCGGCATGATCGGGCCCTATTCGGGTGTGGATTCGGCATTCGATCCGCTCGACTACGGGCCCGCGGCCTATCTCCGTTATGTCAATTCCCAGGGCGGCGTGAACGGGCGGAAGTTCGACATCGTTTTCGCCGACAGCGCCTGCAACGAGACCCAAGGCATCGCAGCGGCGAAGAAGCTGATCTACCAGGACAAGGTCTTCATGATCATGGGCCAGCCGTGCAGCGGCGTGACCATGGCGATCAAACCGATGCTGCTCGCGACCGGCGTTCCCTGGATGGGCAGCGCGGCCAACCCGCACATCGCGATTCCGACCAGCCCGGGGATCTTCGCCGACGATTACAACGGCGAGGCCTCGGGCGATGCGATGGCTGCCTTCGCGATGAGCAAGCCCGGGGTGACGAAGATTGCCCTCGTCATGCACAGCAATGACTGGGCGCACGGCTATTGCGATGCGTCGAGCGCGTACATCAAGAGCCATGGCGGGAGCGTCGTCGCGACGACGATCCTCGACACGAGTGCCACCGATGCGACGGCGCAGGTGCTCCGGATCAAGGCGTCCGGCGCCCAGGCGGTGATGGGCTGTCTCTACCAGCAGGCGCTGATCGTGTTCCTGCGCGCGATGCACGAGTACGGGGTGCACGTTCCGGTGGTCGCCGCACTCGGCGCCGATTTCGACCAGGTGGTGCGCGATGTCGGCAATATCGACGCGGTGAAGCAGGTCTTCTTCCAGCCCTATCAGTTCCAGGCGCCGATCGGCCAGGGCCCGCTCAAGAAGTTCCATGACATCTTCCTCAAATACCTGGCGAAGAGCGAGCTGCCGGCGAACGGCGTACCGACCAATTTCTATTATTTCGGCGTGCCGGTGGCGATCGTGGCGGTCGAGGGATTCAAGCTCGCCGGTCCCGAGCCGACGCGCGAGAGCTGGATCGCGGCTATCGAATCGCTGAAGGGCTTCCAGACCGGCGTGCTCGCCGACACCGAGACGATGAGTGCCACCGACCATGTCGGCGTCGAGCGCATGTACGCGGTGGGGCTGAACGAGGCCGGGAAGGAGACGCTCTACGAGGCCTGGGGCAAGAAGCTCGCCGGCGAGTAGGCTCCCCAAGCGTGCTCGCGATGCTGCCGCAGCTGGTGGTGAGCGGGATCGCCAACGGCATGCTCTATGCGCTGATCGCGCTCTCGATGACGCTCGTCTATCGGGCGACGACGGTGCTGAACTTCGGGCAGGGCGACATGGCGACGGCGGGCGCCTATGCGGGCTTCGTGCTGATCGGCGCGGGCCTGCCTTTCGCCGCCGCCTTCGCCTTGGCGCTCGGGCTGCTCTTCGCGCTCGGCTTCCTGGTCCAGCGGTACCTGTTGAGGCCGATCATGCGCGGGCCGCACCTGGCGCTGGCGACGATGGCGCTCGCCGTGGGCTACAGCTTGCGTGGCGCTGCCAGGCTGCGCTGGGGCGACCAGATCGTAAACCTGCCGCGGCCCTATCCGCAGGGCGCGCTGATGCTCGGCCCGGTGGTGGTGACGAATGATGCGCTGGTGATCACCGCCGCGGTGCTGGTGCTGTTCGCGCTCATGCTGCTGCTGTTCCGCGCGAGCGGGCTCGGGCGGATCATCCGCGCGGTGTTCCAGACCGAGCGCGGCGCGGCACTGGTCGGGATCAACGTGCCGCTCTTCCACGGCATGATGTGGGGCGTCGGTGGCGCGCTGGGCGCGGCCGCCGGCGTGCTGCTCGCGATGATCGTGCCGCTGACGCCGGATATGGGCGAGTGGGTACTGGTCCGCGGGTTCGCGGCGATGACGCTGGGCGGCTTCGGCTCGCTTCCCGGAGCGGTCGTAGGCGGGGTTCTGCTCGGCGTGGGGGAGGAGGTGCTGGGGTTCTATGTCGGCACCGTCTTCACCGACGTCACGGCCTATCTGGTGACGATCCTCGTGCTGCTGATCCGCCCGCGCGGCCTGTTCGGCAGGCAGGCGCTGGCACGGGTGTGAGAGGCGCCTCGCCTGCCGCGCGGCGGATCTTCTGGCTCGTGCCGCTGATCCTGCTGCCGGTGCCGCTCGGCCTCAATCCCTATCAGCAATTCGTCGTCGATCTCGTCCTGATGTACGTGCCGGTGGCGATCGGCTTCAATGTCGTGGTCGGCAATCTCGGCCTCTTCGCCTTCTCCAACGTCGCCTATTTCGGGATCGGCGCGTACGCCTCGGGGATTTTGATGGCCAAGGCGGGGCTGCCGTGGTGGATCACGGTGCTGCCGGCGGGGCTCGCCGGCGCGCTCGCCGGCGTCGTCACCGCGGTTCCGGCGCTCCGCGGCGTGCGGCTCTTCTATCTCGCGATCATGACGCTCGCCTTCGGCGAGCTGATGCGCTGGACCTATATCCGCGCCGAGCCGCTCACCGGCGGTTCGATGGGGCTCGCTTTGCCACGCCCGCTGCTCTTCGGCTGGCCGCTCGACGATGCGCGCATGTTCTATGTCTTCCTGGCATTGGCGGTGGCCGCCGTGATCGCAACCGAGCGGCTGCTCTGCTCGCGATTCGGGCGCGCCTTCATGGCGATCCGCGGCAACGAGACGGCGGCGGCCGCGATGGGCATCCCCACGGAGCGCTTCATCGTCATCGGCTTCGCCTGGAGCGGGTTCGTCGTCGGCGTCGCGGGCGCGATGTACGCGGCGCTGATCGGGCATCTTTCCCCGGATTCCTTCAACCTCACCGAGCTGATCCTCGAATTCGCGATCATCATGGTGGGCGGTCTCGGAAGCCAGCTCGGCTCGGTGCTCGGCGCGGCGGTGCTCACCGCGCTGCCGCAGGTCCTGACGAGCTGGCCCGGCTCCGAGGAGTTGGGATTCGGGCTCTTGATCATCCTGGTGACGCTCTTCCTGCCGCGCGGACTGGCGAGCCTGCTCGCACGGTGGCACCCGATTTTTCGCGACCGGTACCTCGTGGAGTAGGTGGGGCGGAGTAGGAGGGTGGAGCTGCTCGAGCTGGCCGACGTCAGCGTGCATTTCGGGGGCGTGGCTGCGGTCGACCGCGTGTCGCTCTCGCTGGCGCCGGGCGAGATCGCGGCCCTGATCGGGCCGAACGGTGCGGGCAAGACGACGCTCTTCAATGCGATCGCCGGCAATGCGCCGGTGAGCGGAGGGACGATCCGCTTTCGCGGCGAGGAGATCCAGAATCTTTCACCGCACGCGATCGCCGGGCGCGGCATCCGCCGCACCTTCCAGAACGGCGGGCTGTTCCCTGATCTTTCCGTGATCGAGAATGTGTTGGCCGGGATGCACACCGAGATCCGGAGCGGCTTCTTCGCGCGCGTGCTCGGCGCGCGGGGCGCGGCGCAAAGCGAGCGGGAGGCGGGCCGGCGGGCGCGCGGGCTGCTCGAACGGATGGGGATCGGCGCGATCGCTGAAGAGAGCGCGAGTGGGCTTTCCGGCGGCCAGCAGCGGATGGTCGAGATTTTGCGCGCGGTTGCCGCGATGCCGCCGCTCGTGCTGCTCGACGAGCCGGCGGTGGGGCTTGCGCCGCCGGCGCGCGAGGCACTCGCGGCGCTGGTGCGGCGGCTGGCGCGCGAGAACGGCATCGGCGTGCTGCTGATCGAGCATGCGATCGAGCTCGTGATGCAGGTGGCCGACCGGGTGATCGTGCTGAGCGAGGGAAGCAAGGTCGCGGACGGCGCGCCCGAGGCGGTGCGCGCCGACCGCGCGGTGCTCGAAGCCTATCTCGGCCATGCCTGAGGCGCTGCTCACCGCGCGCGGGATCGTTGCGGGCTATCCCGGCAAGCAGATCCTGTTCGGGGTCGATCTCGAGGTGCGCGAGGGCGAGGTGGTGGCGCTGCTCGGCGCCAACGGGAGCGGCAAATCGACGCTGCTCAACACGATCTCCGGCTTCGTCCGCCCGAGCGGCGGATCGGTGCGGCTCGCCGGGATCGAGCTCGCCGGCGCACCGCCGCACCGCATTTTCCGCCACGGCATCGTCCAGGTCTCGCAGGCGCGCGACCTCTTCCCGGAGATGACGGTCGAGGAGAATTTGCGGCTCGGCGCGGTGGTGCGGAAAGGCCCGCGCGAGGCGCTCGAGGTGGAAGTGCTCGCGCGCTTTCCGCGGCTTGCCGAGAAGTGCCACCGGCCGGTGGCGCTGCTCTCGGGCGGCGAGCAGCAGATGGTGGCGATCGGGCGGGCGCTGATGGCGCGGCCGCGCCTGATGCTGCTCGACGAGCCCTCGGGCGGGCTCGCGCCGCTTCTGGTTCAGGAGATCGCGGCGATCATGAAGGCGCTGAAGGCGCGCGGGACGACGATGGTGATCGTCGAGCAGAACATCGCGCTGGCGCTTGCGGTCGCCGACCGGTTCCTGATCCTGCGCGACGGGCGAGTGGTGGAGCGCCACGATGTGGGCGCGGCGGCCGGCAGCGCCACGCCGGTCGAGGAGATCGTCCGCGCGATCTATTTGTGAGGACGAAGCGCCTCAGCCGATCACCGGGCCCGGGATGAGATTCTTCCATTGCGTGAACCGTCCGGCGGAATCGCGGGCGACGTACCAGGCCTGGAACCCGGCATCAGGGTGGCGGATGGAGAGTTCCCGCTTCAGCTCGGTGACGTCGGCCATATGGGCGTCGAGCTCGAGCTTCGGGTTATTGTACACATCGTCGCCGTAGGCGATGCGCAGCGCGCCGCAGTTCGAGTGATCGACCACCACGAGGTTCTCGATCCGGTGCAACTGGATGGTGGCGCTGAAATTGTCCCAGAAGGTTTCCCCCCACGTCGAGGGGAAGGCGGGTGCAACGACGCCGACGGCGGCGCCGGCGATGGTGAACTGGCTGTACTTGCCTTCGAGGCCGATGCTGTGGCTGTCCGGGATCGGTTTCGTCATCCAGCCGGCGATCGGCGCCTGGGTGCGCGGATCGACGCAGGAGAGGAGCATCGCCTTGTAGGGCGCCGCGGCCTGGGCGCGGGCGCGGCCGGGCGCGAGCGCGAGCCCGGCGGCGCCTGCGGCGGCCACGCGCAGGAAGCTCCGGCGGCCGAGGCCCGGGGGAAGCATGGGCGCACGGCAATGCGCACAGAAACCGGAACCGCTGACCAGGACCATCGTCTCCTCCCTTGGAAGCCGCGCGTCGTGGGCGCGCGTGTGTCGTTTCGAGGATAAACGGTTGGCGCGCGAAAGAGAACTTCGTCCGCTGCGGGCCAAGGCTCTCCGGGGCGGCGCCGGGATTGACGCGGCGAGACCGATGACCGCCCGATTCGGACGTGGGGCGAGGTTGCGGGAACAGGCGCGAGCCTGTTCAATCTCCATGTTGCCAATCTCCGAGGCGAATGATGACTGCGAAAGCAGAATCCTCCGTGCGTGTGGACGGGCTTCGCTTCCGCTGCCGCGTGGACGGGGAGGAAGGCGCGCCCTGGATCGTCTTCAGCAATTCCCTGCTCACGGATCTCTCGCTCTGGGACGAGCAGGTGGCCGCGCTCGCGGACGAGTTCCGCATCCTGCGCTACGATCAGCGCGGCCATGGCGGGACCGAGGTCCCCGAGAGCCCGGCGACGATCGACCAGCTCGTGGCGGATGCCGCTGCGCTGCTCGACGCCTTCGCGATCCCGCGCGCGGCCTTTGTCGGCATCTCGCTTGGTGCGGCGACCGCGCTCGGCATCGCGGCACGGCTTCCCGAACGGATCGCGCGCGTGGTCGCCTGCGACGGGCAGGCGCGCACGCCGCCGGGTGGTGCTGCGGCGTGGCAGCAGCGGATCGATCTCGCCGCCGAGAAGGGAATGGAGGGGCTCGTCGAGCCGACCGTGAGACGCTGGTTCCCGCCTTCGTTCGTCGCCGCCGACGGCGCCGGGCTGAACCGCGTGCGCGCGATGATCCACGACACGCCGTTCGGCGGCTTCGTTGTCTGCGCGCGGGCTTTGCAGAATTTCGATCTGACCCCTGCCCTCCCCGACCTCGCCCAGCCGGTCCTGCTGGTCGTCGGCGAGGCGGACGGCGCATTGCCGCAGACGATGCGCGCGATGCAGGCGCAGATCCCCGATTGCGAGCTCGCCGTCATTCCCGGCGCCGGGCACCTGGTGAACATCCAGGAGCCGGATCTCTTCAACCGCGCGCTGTCGCCGTTTCTCTCGAAAGGTGGTTCGTAGGAGCGGCCGGGTCCGGTTCCTCCGCCAGCGGCCCGAGGGCGGCCCTTATGCCGAACTCACCCGGCAGGGAGCCGAGCGGAAAAAGCCTGGTCACATGGCCCATCTTGCGCCCGGGCCGCGCCTCGCGCTTGCCGTAGAGATGGGGAATGAGGCCGGCCGAGGCGAGAATCTCGGGCCAGAGCGCCGCTTCCTCCGGGCCGACCAGGTTCTTCATCACCGCATCCGAATGGCGCATCGGTTGCGGCAGCGGCAGGCCGGCGACCGCGCGCACGAAGAGCTCGAACTGGCTCGCCGGACAGGCATCGATCGTCCAATGGCCCGAATTGTGCGGCCGGGGCGCGATCTCGTTCACCAGCACGCGGCCGCCGGAATCGACGAACATCTCGACCGCGATCAGCCCGACGAGATCGAGCGCCTCGGCCACGCGGAGCGCGATCGCGCGCGCCTCCTCTGCCGTCTCCTCGGCGATCGGCGCGGGGGCAAGCGTGAGATCGAGGATGTGGTGGCGATGGCGGTTCTCGACCGCATCGAAGGCGACCGCCCGCCCGTCCTCGCCGCGGGCGGCGATGACGCTGATTTCGCAGGCGAAATCCACGAACGCCTCGAGCACCAGCGGCTTCGGCGCGAGTGCGGCGAAGGCCTCGTCCAACTC